>NZ_JACSLC010000003.1:0-277879 GCF_018617905.1 Exiguobacterium sp. s40
ACCATCATCGTTATCAATGGAACATGAAAAAGATGACTCCCGTACAGTACAGGAATCATCTCCTTGAATCAGCATAAGTTTTTTTATTAATGTCCTTTACAAGGGGTACAGATTATGTGGCCCGCTCGCTTCATTTATAAGACGTGTTATCATTCATCCCCCATAAACGCCTCCATTGTCACCGCCGTATCTGACGAGATGCCGTCCTTCTTCACGACTTTCCCGACCGTCTGCAGGATGATCTTCCAGTCGTTGAAGAACGTGACATTGTCGACGTATTTCACGTCGAGCGCGAAGCGATCGGGCCACGACAGCCGGTTCCGGCCGTTCACTTGGGCGAGGCCCGTCAGTCCGGGACGTACATCGTGACGTCGGCGTTGCTCCTCGTTATAGCGCGGTAAATATTCGACGAGCAACGGGCGCGGTCCGACGATGGCGATGTCGCCTTTGACGATATTGAGCAAGCTCGGCAACTCATCGAGACTGAGCGACCGGAGCGTCTGACCGAACGGGGTCAACCGGACCTCGTCCGGCAACAGCTCGCCGTGCTCATCCCGCTCATCGGTCATCGTCCGAAACTTCACCATCTCGAAGATGACGCCGTCCTTCCCGGGACGTTTCTGTTTGAACAGCACCGGCCCCCCGAGCTTCCACTTGATCAGACCCGCGACCGTCACGAGGACGGGACTCAATACGACGAGCGCAGCCGACGCGAGCACCACGTCTTGTGGCCGTTTGACGTACGTCTCATACATCCTCATCACACTCCCCCCTTTCCGAATCGCTTGCTTGGGATCATCGACCGGACCAAGTCTTTCTCGAACGCATCGACCGTGAACACCCACATGAAGATGGCGTAGGCGAGGACGAGTCCCATTCCTTTGAAGACGAAGCCGAACAACGTGTCAGCCGGAAACCAATACTGGACGATGAAGCCGAGTCCGAGAACGAACAGTAATCCCGGGGCGAGCTTCACATGACACTCTCGGAAAAATCGGAACACGTCGAGCTTCAACACTTTCGCGTAGATGATGTTCATGAACAGCGTATTGCCGCTCAAGTATCCAATCATGACCGACAGCGCCGCCCCCGTCGCCCCGAACGGACCGCTCAGGAATGCCGAGACAATCAAGGCGATCACCGCCGACAATACCATCCCGTACGCCCGGTAGCGGACCTGGTTCGTCGCGACGAGGTGGATGTTGGCAATCTCTTGCGGTAGCGTGATGATCCCCATCGCGATCAACAGTGCCGCGACGACATACGATTCTTTGAAGTCGTCCCCGACCCAGAAGTGGATGAACTCCGCGCCCATCGCGATGAACACCATCGTGATGAGCCCAATGACGTACAGTTGGATGCGACCGACCCGGATCATCAAGTTCTCGATGTCTTTCAAACCGCCCGAGTGGTTGAGCCGGGTCACTTTTGGCAAAAACAACGAGTTGACGGCCGTGGCGATTAACAGGACGTATCCTTCAATGACCATCCCAATCGAGAAGATAGCGACGGCGACACCGCTCGCGAAGATGACGAGCACGGTCGGCATGATGTGCATCAAGAAATTCTGTGTCGCGGACACGGTCGTCTGCCACGAGGCGAAGACGAAAATCTCGCGATACATCCCTTTTCCCGACGCGGTGAAGTCGATTTCCGTGTCCGTTCCTTTCCAGACGTACAGCAACTTACACAAGTTGATCAGCAAAATCATCGCCGCGTTGACGACAACGAGGGCATAGACCCCGTAACCCATGACGAGCGCCCCGATCGTGAAGCTGACGATGAGGATTTTCTCGAGGAAGAGCAGCGTGTTCAGCTGGATGAAACGCTCGTTGACGATAAAGACAGCGTCGATTGGTTTGGCGAGCAGCGTAATCAAGATGTAGAAACCGACAATCGGATACATGACTTTCAACTTCTCCATGTCACTCGCGCTCAAATTGCCGTAAATGACGTCGAGCAGGAAGTAGAGGACAACGAGGACGACCGTCAATAAGAGCGTCAAGAAGAAGAACAGTTTATAGGCGATGCCAAGAAAGCGAATCTCCCCGGCTCGGTCGCCGTGCGTCCGATAGTTGCTGAGGAAACGGGCGACGACGACCTCGAGCCCGAGGTTGAACGCGAAGATGGCGATAATCGAGAACGACAGGACGTATAACCCATAGTCCCCTTGCCCAATCTTACTGATCATCCACGGCGTGTAGAGGAGCCCCGAGATGATATTGAACCCGATCGATCCGTACGAGACCAAGGCGCCGTATTTGATTTGATTCGAACTCGCCTGTTCCGGTTCGATGGCATATTTGGTCGCCATGGTAGAGCCTCCTCATTGATACGTATAGTAGTAGGCGTCCTTGCCTTGACGCGATTCGCGACGGTTCAAGACGATACCGAGAATCTTCGCTCCGGTCATGAGCAGCTGGTCACGTGCTTTGACGACCTCATCCCGGTCGGCCGATTCACAACTGAGGACGAGGATTGCCCCGTCGACTTCCTGGGCAATAATCCGGCTGTCCGCCACTTGCATGATCGGCGGTGCGTCGAGCAGGATGATATCAAAGTCGTCCTTCATATGATCGAGCATTTCCCGGAACGCCGGGGCCGCTAGCAACTCGGACGGATTCGGCGGGACGACGCCCGCGACCATGACGTATAAGTTGTCGAGCTGGGTCGGTTGGATGGCCGCCTCGGCCGTCGAGCGTT
Source organism: Exiguobacterium sp. s40 (assembly GCF_018617905.1). Classification (NCBI taxonomy): domain Bacteria; kingdom Bacillati; phylum Bacillota; class Bacilli; order Caryophanales; genus Exiguobacterium; species Exiguobacterium sp. s40. Next base: position 2,704 of record NZ_JACSLC010000003.1, read on the forward strand.
TGGCGAGCACGTTCGAGAGCCCGACCCGTGAGTCGATATGGAAGATTTGATGGATCGTCGGACGCCGCATGTCACAGTCGACGAGCAGGACGCGCTTGCCGAGTTGCGAGTAGACGACGGCCAAGTTGCTCGCGGTCGTCGACTTCCCTTCCCCCATCGACGTCGAGGTGATGAGCAGCGTCTGCAACTTCGAGCCGAGCGATGTGAACTCGAGATTCGTCCGGAGCGTCCGGTATTGCTCCGAGATCGGTGACTTCGGTTCGTAAATCGTGATCAAGTTTTTCGTCATCCGATTATGATAGTTTTCGTTGCGTTTTCGGAACATACGGTTCACCCTCCTTTACGACTTTTGGTTCCTGCGGCTTCCGTTTCTCAGGTTTCGCGATTTGACGATCAAACAACGGGATCGACGCGATGACCGGGATACCGAGGATGGCTTCGGCCTCGGCCTCGGAGCGAATCTGTTTATTGAACAAATAACGCATGAGGACGATACCGCTGCTCAAGATGAAACCGACCAAGACACCGAGTGCCGTGTTTCGTGGGATATTCGGTTCGACCGGTTCGGCCGGGATGAATGCCGGCGATAAGATTTGCGTATTGTCGATATTCATCAATTTCGGTACCTCGTTCGAGAAGACGCGTCCGAGCTCGTTGGCAATGGTGGACGCGAGCGCTGCCGAATCGGCCGTCGCCCGGATGGTGATGACTTGCGAGTTCTCCTCGCTCTCGATGACGATCTGGTCCTCGAGTTTCTCCGGGGCGTTGGCGATATTCTCGCGCACCTCGTTCAAGATGATCGGACTCTTCATGATAATTCGATACGTGTTGACGAGCCCTTGAGACGATTGGATTTGCGTACTGTCGAGCGTCTCCGTCCCCGTTTGTTTCGGCACGACGAGAATCTGGGTCGATGCCTCGTACGTCGGCGGGATAACGTAACGGCTGAGCGAATAGGCGATGCCCCCGACTAGGACCATGGTGAACAGGATGACCCATTTCTTCGTTTTTAGGATGAACCAAATATCGCGAATCGATGCGTTGATGTCTTTCACGGCAACCTAACCTCCTTCATTGGTGCGACTCATAGTTGTATGCGTTGTTGGATAATGACCATTTCCCCGTCCCGCTTCCCGTCAAATACAAACAGGAAGGAGATGCCTATCATTTTTTTGAAAGATTTGTCTACGTCGTGACAACAGGCGGAACGGGCTGTTTCGCTTGTTCGGCCCGGTGCCGGCTATAGGCGACGACAAAGACGAGCAAGATCAACAGATAAGCGATGGCGCGGAGCCGCAGCGCGGTCCCGATATTATCGTTCGTGATGGCGATCAAGCCGTTCCAGACGAACGCCTGCGTCAAGATGAACTGTTGTACTTTCGTGACGTAGGCGCGTCGTGACCAAAGGAACAACAAGATGAGCGTCATCGGCAACGCCTCGATGAAGAAGGCGAGCAAGATCGTGAGGCCGCGTACGTCCCATGGGAGCGGGCCGACGAGGTTGCCGAGGTAACTGTGTACATAATTGACTAAGAAACCGAAGTAGTTTGATGCGTCGAGCCGGATGCCCATCTGACTGCCCCCGGCGAGGAAGCCGATGCCGTCGGAGCGATACTGCAACGCCGAGCGGAGCGTCTTGTCGACGATCGGGACTTGGACATCCATGAAGAACGTATAGATGACGCCGAAGAAGACGAGCGCGAGCGTCAGGATGACGAACGGTCCGGCGACTTTGCGCACCGCTTGAAGTGACAGCCATAGGACGGTCGCCATGACGAACGACAGAAGCGCATATGTCCGGAACTCACCGAGCAGCCAAACGGTCGGAATCAGGAGCAGGAAGTAGGTCCAATTCTTCTCGAACAGCCAACGGATGGCGAGATACGTCGCCGCAATATAGAGCATGTAAATCCAGACGTCCCGGTAAATCGATGTCGTGATGTTGATGAACAGGCTGATGTAGGCGATGAAACTGAACAGCGCGTATAGATAGGCGTAGTGGCGGATGCGTTTCTCTTTCTCCCCGAGCTCTGTCGTCGCGAGCTGAATGGAGACGAGTTTCAAGGCGAAATGGATGAGGAGCGCCATCCCGACGAAGTTGAACAGCCGGATGGCGAACACGCTCTCGGTACCGATCAACTGCATCAGCTTGCCGATGACCCATGGATAAATCGACGTGCGGATCCACGACAAGTCGTAAAACACGTTCATCGCCTGTTCCCAGTAGAAGACGCCGTCATCCCCTTCCCCGAACAAATGGTACGACACGCCGTTCCCGGTCGCGTAAATCGCGAGCGCGTAAAAGACGGTCGTCGCAAGCAGATAATAGAACAACACCAAGTACTTGACGACGCCGACCTCGGTATCGAGTTTCATGCGTCTCCCTCCTCTCTTTAGGCGATCGGTCGATCAAAACTCTCATAGATGCGTCGCATCTCCGTCTTCGAGCGGTCGACGTCGAACGCTTTGACCGACTCGCTGTTATGGAGCCCCATCTGATGGGACAAATCGAAATCGAGTTGCATCGTCCGGATGGCCCGGGCGAATCCGGCCACGTCTTCCGGCGAACATTTATAACCGGTGACCCCGTCAATCGAATAGTCATTGATACCGTGCACGTTCGACGTGATGAGCGGGAGTCCGGCCGCCATCGCCTCGAGCGCGGCCATGCCGAGCCCTTCCCGTTTCGACGGGAAGACGAAGCAGTCCGACGCCTTCATCACTTCGATGACGTCATCCCGGAAACCGAGCAAGGTCACTTGCCGCTCGAGTCCGAGTTCACGGATGAGCCGCTCGAGATGCTCCTTGTTGTCACCCGTCCCGGCGATCAAATAACGGAGCGTCGGTTCTTTGAGCGAGGCAATGGCGCGGATGATTGTCTCGTGGTTCTTGTTCTCGTTCAACTCGCCGACCGACAACAAGACGAAGTCGGTATCGCTGTCGATGCCGAGGCCACGACGTTTCAGTGGTCGATCGATCGTGACCGCCTCGATTCGTTTCGTGTCGACGCCGATCCCGGGGATGCGGAACGTGTGCGATGTCTTGAACGTCTGTGCCCGCGAGAAGTCCTCTTCGTTGATGGTGACGATCGTGTCGGTCATGCGGGCGAGCGTCCGTTCGACCGGATAATACAGCATCCAGTTGAGCGACGGGCTGCCTTTGAAAAAATGGAAGCCGTGCGCCGTATACATGCATGGGGTGTGCGTCTGACGCGCGACGAGCCGGCCGACGACCCCGCCGATCGGCGAGTGGCAGTGGATGAAGTGATAGCGGTTCGCCGTCATGACGGCTTTCAACTGTTGATAGGCGCGGACGTGGCCGTTCATCTTCTTGATGTCGCGCTCGAAATCGATTTGGAAGAGCGTGACGCCGTTCGCCTCTAGGTCCTGCTTGATGCGGGCGATCTTGTCAGCGGAATACATGCTGCCCCATTCGAAGTTCGTGGCGACATCGACTTGATACCCCATCTCTTGGAGCATGCGGATATTGTCGCGGTTGAAGCTCTCGATCATCGAGACGACCGAGGCGACCATGAGCACTCGTTTCATCGTTTTCTCCTCCTCACACACGTTTCCGAAGATAGTCGACCCCATGCAACATCAAGACGAGCGGGACGGTCCGTTCGTGCTTACAGAGCTGGAAGAACGTCCGCCACTTCACATCGAAATGCTCGAGCTCCATCTGCGAATAGGCCTGTTTATATTCGTCCTGGCGGAGCACTTGTTTGAGCGACTCGGCCTGGGCGAACAGCGACTTCGGTGCCGCCAGTTCATTCAAGCCGATGCCGATCATGCTGAGGGCGATGCGGTTGTAGAGGGCCTGCACATACTCCTCGCCGAGGTGGTGCGTCTCGATGTAGCGCATCAAGATGTGGAAGAATTGTAGCCGCGATGTGACGAGATTCCGTTTGTACGCACTCGACATCGAACCCGCGTCCGTCTTTCGGTAATGGTAGACCGGGTAGTCGACATAGACGAAACGCTGGCAGTTCTCGAGCGCCTCGATTTGGAAGTAGAGGTCGTTGAACGTACCGTACGGACCGGCCCCGAACGTGAGGTGTTTGACGAGATCGCGATGATAGAGCGTGAAACAGTTCGAGTTGAGGGCGTCAACGTTCTCCGGGTGGGCGAGCTCTTCCCCGACCAATCCGAACAAGCGACGATGGACGTGGCGCTTCGTCTCGTCCGCATCGAACGATAAAAAGTCCGCATCAAAGATTTTCTTCGGTAGCGAGCGGCCCTTGTACTCCCGGACGTATGTGCCCATGACCGCATCGGCACGTTCCCGTTCGGCATGCTCGACGAGGACACGAACCGCATCGAGGTCAAGCCAATCATCGCTGTCGATGAACATGATGTACTCCCCCGTGGCCATGCCAAGCCCCCGGGTGCGGCTAAAGGCGCAGCCCCGGTTCGTTTGGTCGAGCACTTGGACACGCGGGTCATGAATATATTCCATCAAGATGTCGTGGCTGTCGTCGGTACTGCCGTCGTTGATACAGATGATCTCGACGTGCGGATACGTCTGTTGCGTCAAGCTGTCGAGACATTGACGGACGTAGGCGCTCGCGTTGTAGACCGGGACGACGAGACTGACGAGCGGGGTGAGGCTTGGCATGTGGGTCACTCCTTCTAGGTTGTCGTTTCATGGTGTGAGTGAGAAATGGGGATGATTCTATCCTCGTTGTTCCCGTAAGCTCTTTCTGGTAACTCACAAACGGAATGAGCCGTGGATAATCTTTTCGTGAATTATAAAAAACGAAAAAAGCCGACCCTTCGGTCAGCTTCGCATGTCACTGAAGTTGTTCTTGCCGCAAGTTGCGGAAGATGTTCTCGAACAAACGCTCCTTCACTCGGTCCGACACGTACGAATTGTGCGGGGTGAGCGTCACCCACTCGAAGTTATAGAGCGCGTGATCCGACGGGAGCGGTTCGGTCTCAAAGACATCCAAGGCGACCCCGAAGAACTTGCCGTCCTCGAGCGCCGCGATGAGCGCCTCTTCATCGATGATCGACCCGCGCGCCACATTCAATAGGACGGCATCTTCTTTCATCGCCGCAATCGCCTTAGCATCGATCACATGATACGTGTCGTCAGTGAGCGGCAAGGCGATGACGACGACGTCGCTCTCCGCCAACACGTCGTGCAACTCATCCATCAACACGTAACGGTCGACGAACGGCACCTGTTTCTCACGATGACCGACACCGATAATCGTCATATCGAACGCACGGAGCCGAGTCGCGATTGCCTCCCCGACGTGACCGAGGCCGAGCAAAGCGACGGTCTTCCCAGTCAGTTCACGTAAACGACGTTCCTTCTCCCAATGCCGGTTCGCCTGTTTCTCTCGGAACGCCGCCCCCTGTTTCATAAAGTCGAGCAGCTGCCAGACGACCCATTCGGCCATCGGAACGGCATATGTGTCACCGGCATTGTAGACACGGATGCCTCGATCTTCGAGCTCGTCGAGCGGGAGACGGTCGAGGCCGGCACTGACGGCTTGGACGAACCGTAGTTGTTTAAAATCGTCGACATGACAATATTGGAACACGTTGTTACAAATCATGCCCTCGACTTCTGAGACGTCGATGTCTGTGACATCCGCCTCTTCACGGAGCGTCGTCACTGTATAGCCAAGTTGTTCGAGTTTTGCGAGTTGTTCAGGAGTCAACCGCACTCCTGTCGACAGCAAATTCAAGATAAGATCCCCTTCCGGTTCTGGATTTCCGTCGCGATGGCATCGACGGTCGAGACGAGGCTCAACCGGTTCAATTCCAACCACTCCGGTGTCGCGTGTTCGAGCTGTTGCTCGTACGCTCTAATTTTCCATACCCCTTCTTGGAACATTTGTGCCTGTCTGGCGTCAAATTTTCCGGTCGACCCGATATTGCAAAAGCTGCGCGACAAGATAGCGAGCGACGAGCCGAGTCGGACGTGCTCCCCGAGCACCTTCTCGGCCGGGAGTCTCCCTTCCCCGATTCGGGCGATGCCACCGAACCCATACGGGATGCCGACCGCTTGCATTTGACGCGTGACCGCCTCGACCGTCCCGTCGGCGAGCGGCTCGAACAGGAAACTCTGCCCGTAACTCAGATGCAGATCGTTCAGACCGATATGGATGTAGTCGATACCCGGTAATTTGAGCACGTCCGGCATACAGGCGACGGCCTCTTTCGTCTCACACAACAGACAGACGTCGGCCCGCTTGTCGACGAGCTCGATGAACGTCGCGACTTCGTCGACCGTCTTATAGTATGGCAACATGACGACGTCGGCCCCACGATTGATGACCTCATTGATCTCATAGCGCGAGCCTTGGAAAATCGGATTGACGCGGACGAGCAGCTCCGCATGCTTCAAGACCGCGCGCAACCGGCTCACGTCGCGAATCGCATGGCGTGAGATGACCGTATCGAGATGGCCTTGCCGTTCCTCTTTCCCGTTCAATTCCAAATCGACGAACACCCAGTCGACCCCGTTTTGTTCCGCGAGCAGCGCGATATCCGGCTGGTTTGTGATATACATCAGTTTCAAAGGCATGGCGAGCACTCCTCCCATCGATAGATTACCTTAGGAAAATAGCCCGTCCGAAAAACAACAAAACGGAAATGCGGATAATGCTTTTGGATTGTAAATGGGAAGTTTACAGATTTTTGAACAAATCCCTTTATAGGAAGTCACACCTCTCCCCTTCGAATATGCTTTGACATCAAATCATGTTCGCAACTTCCTTTTTGTTTTGTTTCAAATGCGGGGAATCGGAAATAACTAACGTACAGAACCATATTTTCGACAGTTTTCGGCAAAAAAGGGGTGACCAATCATGGAATGGATTGTGATATTTGGTGCAGGCGGTCACGCACAAGTCATCATCGATATTCTTGAATTGATGGGGCTCTACCGGATCGCAGGAATTTATGACGACAACCCAGCATTAATCGGGAAGTTCATCGCCGGGTACCCCGTGCTCGGTCTCGTCCATTCCAACGTCGTCGCCCAGAAAGGCATTATCGGAATCGGTGACAACGTCCAACGCGAGTCACTCGCGCGTGCCATCCGCGAACGGACACCAAACTTTGAATTCGTCAACGCCATTCACCCGAGCGCCGTCATCGGCAAGAACGTCACGCTCGGTGAAGGGACGGCCGTCATGGCCGGCAGCGTCATCAATCCGAACGCCGTCATCGGTCCGCACAGCATCATCAACACGATGGCATCGGTCGATCACGACTGTGTGCTCGAATCGTTCGCTTCAATTGCCCCAGGTGCCCATCTCGGGGGCAACGTCCATGTCGGCGCCCGCACGTTCATCGGCATGAGTGCGACGGTCATCCACAACGTCCATATCGGCCACGACACGGTCATCGGTGCCGGGGCCACGGTCGTGAAAGACATCCCGAACCACGTGGTCGCTTATGGCTCACCGGCTAAACCAATCAGGGGTCGAGTCATGAACGAACGATACTTGTGAACACAAAAACGAGGTCTCCCCGCGCCGGGTGACCTCGTTTTTCATTTCAACTCGCGATGCAGCTCACGGTCGGTGATATAATCCGGCTCGAGTTTCAAGATGATCCGCTCGAAATAGCGTTGGAGCAGATACATCCCGCCGACGAGAACGGCGAGCGTGAGGAAGACGGACGGTCCCGGTGAACCAAGATCGTACCATCCCAAAATCGAATAAAGAATCGCTAAACCGAATAACGTCATCCAGAACGGCAACCGGACGAGCCGTTGATACGTCACATTGTCGTTGAACGAGGCTCGGATCGTGCCGAACCGCCACTCGCGAACGAGGAGCGGAATGACGCCAAGAAAACCGAAACCAAGCAAGAGATATTCAGATTGGTCGACCTTATCAATCAGTATCCCGGTGATGATGAACGATGCGACTGCTAAAATGATGGCCCAGCGCTGACTTCGTTTCGCATAGTCGACGAGGCGCCGGATATGTTGTTCACGTCTCATGATTTGGTCTCCTTTTGTGATTGTTAATCTATGTACGAATTCTTTTCACCTTTGGTTTCAAATCGAAATAATCCCCATCTATAGAAGTAAAAAAATCTCACTTGTGACAGATTAAAGAAATCTGAATATTTGTAAATGTAAGCGTTGACATTTTGTTTTGGCGCGTGCTACATTTCAAGTATCAAATAACAACTGAACGGTCTCCTGCGCAGGAATGTTACCTTTAGTGGGCATAACCTGACTCGAGTCAGATGGTAGACGTGATTTCACGTATCTCATCTGACACGGGTCAGGTTTTTTATTTGACGCAAACCAAAAATCCAATGAAAAAGGAAGGTATGGACATGAAGTATGAACAGCTCGCACGCGACATTATCCAGCACGTCGGCGGCAAAGAGAACGTCAACAGCGTCGTCCACTGTATCACCCGTTTGCGTTTCAAATTAAAAGACGAGAGCAAGGCCAACACGGAAGCCCTCAAAAACATGGATGGTGTCGTCACCGTCATGAAGAGTGGCGGTCAATACCAAGTCGTCATCGGTAATCACGTCCCGGACGTCTATAAAGCTGTCGTCGAAGTCGGCGGTTTCCAGAACCAGTCACCGATTGAAGAAGAGGACGGCCCGAAAGGATCATTATTCAGCCGGTTCATCGACATCATCTCTAGCATCTTCACCCCTATCCTCGGCGTTTTGGCCGCGACCGGGATGATCAAAGGGTTTCAACGCCCTCTTCGTCGCCCTCGGTTGGCTCGACGCCACATCCGGCACGTATCAGCTGTTGAACGCCATCGGCGACTCGTTGTTCTACTTCTTCCCAATCTTCCTCGGCTATACGGCCATTAAGAAGTTCGGCGGCAGTCCGTTTATCGGGATGGCCATCGGGGCGGCGCTCGTCTATCCGACGCTGTCGACGCTCACGGCCGGTGACCCGCTCTACACCGTCTTCGCCGGAACCATGTTCGAGTCACCGATCCACATCACGTTCCTCGGTGTGCCGGTCATCTTGATGACGTACTCGACATCGGTCATCCCAATCATCATCGCGGCGTTCTTCGCAGCGAAGCTTGAGAACTTCTTGAAGACGGTCATTCCAGACGTCGTCAAAATGTTCATCGTTCCATTATTGACGTTGCTCATCATCGTCCCGCTCACGTTCATCTTGATCGGACCAATCGCGACATGGGCTGGTATGTTGCTCGGTAGCGCCACGGTCGCCGTCTACAACTTGAGCCCGCTCGTCGCCGGGATCTTCCTTGGCGGTCTCTGGCAGGTGTTCGTCATCTTCGGTTTGCACTGGGGACTCGTCCCGGTCGCCATCAACAACTTGACGTCACTCGGGGCAGACCCGGTGCTCGCACTCGTCTTCGCGGCCTCATTCGCGCAAATCGGTGCCGTACTCGCGGTCTTCCTTCGTATCAAAAATCAAAAGATCAAAACGCTCTCTATCCCGGCCTTCATCTCAGGGATCTTCGGGGTCACTGAGCCAGCCATTTACGGGGTCACGCTTCCGCTCAAAAAACCGTTCATCATGAGCTGTATCGGTGGTGCCGTCGGTGGGGCCATCATGGGTGTCATGGGTACGCAAGTGTATATCATCGGAGGTCTCGGGGTCTTCGGTTACCCGTCGAACATCTCACCAGAAGGCATCACGACCGGCTTCTACGGTTCACTCATCGGGACGGCCGTCGCCTTCGTCGTCGGTTTCGTCTTGACGTACTTGTTCGGTGGCGTCAATAAAGCGGTCGCCGCAACGCCACAACCAGAAGTCACACCGGTCGCAGAAGAAGTTTCAGCGACAAAAGTCGGCCAAGAACAGATCCTCAGCCCACTCGCCGGCAACGTCGTCAACTTGAAAGACATCTCAGACGTCGCCTTCTCATCTGGCTCGCTCGGCCAAGGCGTCGCCATCGAACCGACAGAAGGCAAGCTTGTCGCCCCGGTCGCTGGGACAGTGTCCGCTCTCTTCCCGACGCATCACGCCATCGGCATCACGACCGAGACGGGAGCTGAGGTGCTCATCCATATCGGTATGGACACGGTTCAACTCGAAGGCAAATACTTTAAAGCACACGTCACGCAAGGCGAGTTCGTCGAGAAAGGACAGCTGTTGATCGAGTTTGACCTCGACGCGATCAAACGCTCAGGCCGGGCCCTCACGACGCCGGTCATCGTCACGAATCGGAAAGTGATTTCACCGAGCCGCGCCACAAACGTTCGCTCAGGCGAAGCGTTGTTTGTCATTAACGAATAAATGTGGGAGGGCTCGTCCCTCCCCTACTTTAGAAAGGATGGATTTAATGAGTTTTCCAAACGGATTTTTATGGGGCGGCGCCATCGCCGCGAACCAAGCAGAAGGTGCGTACTTAGAAGGTGGCAAAGGCTTGACGACAGTCGACTTGTTGCCGACCGGGAAGAAGCGGTTCGACGTCATGTTCGGCGACTTGCCGTCACTCGAGCCGGTGCCGGGCGAGTTTTATCCGTCACACGAAGCGATCGACTTCTATCACCGCTACAAAGAAGATATCGCGCTGTTCGCCGAGATGGGCTTCAAGGCACTCCGCCTGTCGATCTCATGGGCCCGCATCTTCCCGAACGGTGACGACGCCGAGCCGAACGAGGCCGGTCTTCAGTTTTATGACGACGTCTTCGACGAGCTGTTGAAGCACGGCATCGAGCCAGTCGTCACGATCGCCCACTTCGACGTGCCGGTCAGCCTGATCCAAAACTACGGCAGTTGGCGCGACCGCCGCGTCGTCGACTTCTTCGAGACGTACGCGACGACGCTGTTCACCCGCTATAACGGCAAAGTGAAGTATTGGATGACGTTCAACGAGATCAATATGCTGTTGCACTTGCCGTTCATCGGCGCCGGTCTCGTCTTCGAGGACGGTGAGGACAAGCAGCAAGTGAAATACCAGGCGGCCCACCATCAGCTCGTCGCGAGCGCGAAAGCGGTCAAGGCGGCGCACGCCATCAACCCCGACATGCAAGTCGGCTGCATGCTCGCGGCCGGTCAGACGTACGCCTACTCGTGCAACCCGGACGACGTCTTGGACGCGATGGACAAGGACCGTGAATCGTTCTTCTTCATCGATGTCCAGTCGCGCGGCGAGTACCCGGGCTATGCCAAACGTTTCCTCGACGAAAACGGCATCACGCTCCAAATGGAAGACGGCGACCTCGAGCTGTTGAAACAGCACACGGTCGACTATATCGGTTTCAGCTATTATGCGAGCCGGACGACGAGCACGGACCCGGAAATCAACGCATCGACCGAAGGCAACATCTTCAGTTCGCTCGAGAACCCGTTCCTCGAGAAGTCAGAGTGGGGCTGGACAATCGATCCGACCGGCTTCCGCATCACGGCGAACCAGCTGTACGACCGCTATCAGAAACCGTTGTTCGTCGTCGAGAATGGACTCGGTGCCGTCGACGCGCCAGACGCGAATGGCTACGTTGAGGACGATTACCGCATCGACTATATGGCGAAACATATCGAACAGATGCATGAGGCGATCAAGGACGGTGTTGAGATTCTCGGCTACACGAGCTGGGGCCCGATTGACTTGGTCAGTGCCTCGACCGGTGAGATGAAGAAACGTTATGGCTTCATCTACGTCGACAAAGACAATGAAGGTAATGGTACCCTCACCCGCTCGAAGAAGAAGAGCTTTGATTGGTACAAGCAAGTCATCGCGACGAATGGTGAAGAAGTGACACTTAAGGCTTCTGTAGAAAAATGAGAAAAGCAGCTTCGGCCGAATTGGCTGGAGCTGCTTTGTTTGCGTTATGATTTGATTCTACAATCAAACTTCTTTATCGATGATTGCATGATTTATTACTCATATTTTTATTCAATGTGATTCATTTAGACATTACTTACTTTTTTCTTTTTCCAAAAATGTGTTATATACAAATTTCAATTGTTCGGCCGACAGTTCAATGTCATGTTCGTGTAGGTATTTGACAGCATATCCTAAAGCGATAGTGGCCGCACTCGCCACACCAGCTCCAACAGCCCAACCAGCTCCAGGAATTAATTTAACCAACTGACGAAATGCTGTTTTTCCTGCATTTCCAACGATTGTAGCAAGTAGCAGCTCTTTAGCACTCTCTTTTGAGACCGGCTTATTGTAAAGCATAGAGAGTTTAATGATTAGGCCAACTTGAATGCCGGTTAAAGGAATGATATCAGACCCAGGAATTGGAGAGGCACCGATAGCCGCCGAAGCAACTCCTGCGCTGTTAATCCAACGGTTTGCTGTTGTTGATTTATCCTTTAATTCACGAGCCATCAAAATGTCTTTTTGCTTCTCCTCTAAAATTTTTAAGAGCTCTTTCTGTAACATCTCGATATTTTCACCTGTTCGCGATGAAATTGGAGTAACTGGGTAACTGTAGTTTGTCGCTTGTTGAATATATTGAACAAGCCCACCAATATCTTCGGCTGCATCAATTTTATTTAAGACGATAATGATGTTTTTATTCGTTTTTTCAATTTCTTTCAAGTTCTTCAGCTCATTCTCAGATAACACAGTACCCGCCGCATTCGTAAAAAATAAGATGACATCTGACTTTTTATAGTAATCTAGTGTCACTTGTGAATTTTCTTTATTGATATCGTCGAGCCCCGGTGTATCCACGAAGACAATTTTATCGGTGTATTGAATTTCTTTGATTTCGACCGTCTCACCTGGCTTTGCACCTGTAGACACGATTTCCCCGTTCATCAACTTGTTGATTGTAGACGACTTTCCACAGTTCACATCCCCAACGAGTGCAATTAAGATATTGCCTTCTAATTGATCATTTGCCTGCTTAAATTGCGCTTCATAATTTCGATTAAATTCTTGTTCGAATTCCTCTTTATCCATTCCATTAAAGTCAAATGTTGTATCCATTCTAACCCCTCCATATTCTATGTTTGTTTGAATTGATGTTCACTTCTTTTTTATGCCTCGTGGTCGATTTTACATAAGAAATAGCTTAAATACTGTCATTTTCTACAAAAGAGGTAGAGGATGTCTGTGCTCTCACCTTTTAATCGTTCGACATTTGTTCGACAAATACTTATTCGTCAATCAAAACCACCTCCCAATTCGATATTACCGTTTTCACCGTTGCTATCCCGATACGTTTTTTGACCACGTTTATTTTTCATACAGCCTTCTTCATTTATTTGTAGTTTACTTATCTTATCTACTTTTCTTAGGAGGCCTATATGACCTACTCACTCGACACCATCTTACAACTCGAAAACTCGACCGAATTCAACCGTCTCCATCAGCAGTTCCACCAATTCAATCCGCTCAAAGTGCTCCGCGTCGATCAGTACGAGATCCGTCACTCGAACGTCCTGGCCTGGCTGTTCGATCCGAACGAGAACCATCGGCTCGGTAGCTTCTTTTTACGGAAAGTATTGATGAACTTAATCACAAAGCCGGAGAACGAAGAGAAGATTGTCGGCATAGACTATCTCCCATTCCTGCACGCCCCACTCTCGGACGTCATGGTCCATCGCGAATGGTGGACCGGAAATGGTGCCATCGACTTGTTGATTGATATTCCATCCCTGAATTTGATGCTACTCATCGAAAACAAGTTTCATTCGAGCGAGTCGGCCGGGCAACTCAGTCACTACTTTGACCACGTCCACGAGACATTTCCGAATCGGAACATCTTGCCGGTCTATTTGACACTCTCGAGTGATGCCCCGTCCCACGACGACTATTGGTTCCTCGACTATGAGGACGTCCGTCTGATGATCACCCAAGAACTCGAGTTGAACCGCGCGACGATTGCCGACAATATTTACGATTTCCTGACGTATTATATCGCGCTACTCGAGGAGCGCCTCGTTGATGACGAGGACACGATGAATACGGCGCTCGAGCTCTATCAAGACTACGCCTCTGCGATTCATTTGCTGTATGCGAATGCCAATCCGGCAAAGCATAAACAAATCGAGCTACGGCAAGCTGTCAAAACGCTTGAGACGTTCGACGCGGAGACGAAACGACATCTACTGCTCATCTATAACCGGAAGCGACAAACCATCGACTACATTTTCAAAACCGGTGGTAACATCGTTCACCAAGCGTTTCTCGAGTTCGTGAACGAGCAGGCGATTACGACCTACTCTGCACATACTCGGGTGCCTAACTTCGTCATGGACGACTGGTTACCATACTTAGAACAGATGGACCGGTTGAATCGCTATTGGCTCAATTATGGACTAATCATCTGGTTCGAACAAAAAGGCAGCAAACGTCTCAAGCTTTATGTGGAAGTTGGACCGATCGACTATACCGAACGTCTCCCGCTGCTAGAAGCACTCGAAGCGAAGAACATCTCTTTTTGGAAGTCTGGGGAACAAGAAGGCAAGAAGTTCACGCGCATTTATACGGAGACGACCGATGTCTCCGATTGGACGAACGCAGCTGTCGTGAAAAAGGCTATGACATCACTCATCGACGACTCGTCGTTCCGCTCGTTCAGTCAGACAGTGACTGATGTATTAGGTGAATTGTATGCCGTCAAAGCGTAACGCAAAAGACCATCTAACTTGTTAGAGATGAGTTAAATGGTCTTCATGTATACATATCGGTCTCTAACTTCTTTTTCTCATCCAACTGAAAAACAGTCTAAGAATTTAATAACTTGAATATGACTGTATGCCACCTTCTGAGAACTGTTTCAAAAGTGTAGTATCTACGATGTACCACGTCTGTGCATCGTAGTCGAATTCTAAATTGTATCGGAAAGTACTTGGTTTAGAATCGTCTTCCTCAGCAAACTCCATCGTATCTTCATCTAAGTATTCACCCTCGTATTGAATTCTAGCTTCAATCGTGGCTTTGATTGGATTAGATTCTTCAATGCTGATTGAATCACTACTGAACTCCAATCCGACATATTCACCTTGCCAATACCAATCATTTCGATCCAGTGCTCGGTAATATGATTCTTGTCGATCGATATAGTCTGACGAACGAATGCGAGTAAAGTAACTAGAATCTTTATTTCGATAAGCTTTTTCCCAATCCCGTGCATTCGTATAAATTGTATCCACAATATCCTGTTTCACTTCTGGGCGAACTGGATCAATTCGATCACTCGATGAATCTGAAATCAGTTTTCGCTCATCTACTTTCCAATACCCATCTTCTTTCAGTATTGTCAGTTGCCATTCCATTTCACTACCTTCTGGTTCCCCTCTCAAATAAGGGACATAAGATAGAGAAGAATAGTCCGTCCCAACAATCGCAATCACTCGACTGTCAGTCACTTCAATGATATTGGATGAACTGATTGGGTATGATTGAATTTCGCCTTCAAAAACCACGTGATTTTCTCCCATTCTTTCAACAATAGGACGAAAATCGCTTCGAAATTTATCTGTGACAATTCCCGAAAAATTATCTGTCCTTCCTTTTAGTGAGTTCTGTAAATCTGTAAAAAATACTGGTGACATATCGTTCACTAATCCGATTGCCATTTCATTTAAGTAAGCTTGTTCATCGTCTTCATTTTGCACTTCGTCTTCTAAGACTTCATCAGAATAAGACTCATCTTCAGAATAATAACCTTCGTCATACTCTCCATCCCAGTCTTCTTCATCCGAAGGTAATAAACTAAAATCCATTTCATTATTCATATAGTATTGATGCGTAGCATTTGATAAGAGCGCGCCACTCGCTACAAGTAAAAAAGCCATTGGCAAAACATAATATTTCTTGTTGTTTGCAGATCCTTTACTCATATCCGAGCGATAATGTGCAATTTTAGAAGAAATTGAAGGGTACGTAAACTGCTGGTTGTAATTTTGATCCCCTAAAAAGATTTTTTGCTGTATATCACGATGATTTGAATTCTTTTTGGGTTTCCCTGCTAATTTAGGCACTGATTGATTACTTAGTTCATGTTCAACATTGGAAATATAACTTCTTTCATGGACAGTCTTATTTAATGACCTGACGATGATTTGATAAGCTTCTTCAATTTCATCAAGGTTTGCTGAATCGTCTTTACGAAGATTCAGGTATTCTTTTTCAACTTCCTCTCTTGTATGTAAAGGAGTTACTTTTAAAACTTTGTAAGGATTCATTAGATTTTCTCCCCGCAGTGGATAAGTACATTTTTAATTACATAAATGAAAGAATGAAAATTTATAGTTTTTGTAATAAGCTATAAGTATCTTACAAATTATATCTTAAGGAGGATTTAATATGGATAACGATTTTGATTCATACGACTATCAATCACTAAGTGAGATATCACCTACTGACATCGCAAATGATCCATTTGTCCTGTCTAATGCTATGGTACATTCTTCACACGCAATGTCTGTTGATGATTGTTTGTTAAAACACGATCCTTTAGCACACATCCAACATTTGAACCTGGAACCTGTAAAGTTAACTTATGTAGAACCTCACTGGGTAGATGGGTATCTCCGCTCAGATGGCACATATGTACAAGGATATTTCCGTGACGGAGATGGAAACACTAATGTATTTGATGGTGATGGATACTACAGAAGAAGCTAATGCTAGATAATAAGGGATGATAGTTAAATAATAACTATCATCCTTTTATTATTGGTAGGTTATGAACAATTGATTAATAGTTTCGAAACAACATAAACGGTAAAATTGCACCGACTAAATAACTAACGACTGCACGGTCAGCTCCAAATAGGAGATTACCAATCTCAACTAAAAGTAGTGCCATGCCTATCAACATAAGATTCCAAGGAAAATCTAATTTTGCTGTTTTCTGTACATCTGTTGTAAATCGCACTCCGACTACTTTTGACTTCATCAACGTTCTCTCTACGTATCGATGTGCAAAGTAAGTCCAGGTTAATGAGCTGATAAAACTGAAGGCGACGATTCCCCAAAATCTTGGGCTGGTAAGTAGGAATAATAGAAACCCTTTCCCATAATCCATTTCTATAGTTGAAAAAGAAATCAAAGGACCAACCAAAAGTAAGAATGTCAGTAAGACCGTCATAGACAATGTATCGAATTTAAAAAGTGAGTAATTCCATTGCCGTTGATTAAACTTATTGTATTTTGCAGAAGATTTTTCTGGCTTTACATATTTCTTGTACACTGGTTGATAAGAGAACGCATGAGTTTTAGAAACCCCATTTAATAGTATTTTCGAATCTGAAATCACCCGTTCGACAACAGCATTAACAAAGCTCCATTCATTTTCTTGTGGGATAGGATACTTGATTAATTTTTTATCAATTATCTCAACCTTTTGACCTAACTCATTCAAAGAATGTTCTGCTTGATCCATCTTACTTTGCCAGTCATCGGAATACTTTAGAATTCTATTTCGTTTTTCCTCAAGTTTTAACAAAGAGTCTTTAATCGCTTTCCACGGATTTTCTAATACTTGTTCCTCCTTCGGTAATCCCCATTCTTTTCTAGGTGAATTTTTTAAGACTTCTTCTACCAAATACATGTTCTCTCGTTTTATCGATGTGAGTGCTAATTCCATTTCATGGATGAAAGTCAACATATTATCTCTTTCTATTTGGTCCTTCAAATCGGGAGAAATTTTTATTTCTCCACTACTTCCATTTCGTTTTATAAAAATAACTTTCCCAAAATCATTCAAATAATCTTTTTCTACATTTTTCTTAATGGTCTTCTTTACAATGGCTAAGTGCCGAGTACCAAATTCACTAAACTCTTTATAACCTTCTTGAAGTCTTGCTTCCTCTAACTTCTCTTTATCTTTATCAAGTATTAGATTTAAGCGTTGATCTAATTTCTGTGCATCCTCAATCACGTCATGAAATGCACACTGTTCAGTTTTAGTCCAAGATAGATTACTGAATAGTCTTTTTTCCATTGCGTATAACAACGAAAGCATCTGTTCCTTTTGATGCATAATCAACTGTTGATTATCATGAGATAAAGAAAAATCATTATATTGATTCCATGTTTGTTTAAATATATTCACAGTTTTACCGATTAAATTCGCAGTATGAGGCTCTTCATTCTTCCAAATCATATTAAAAAATGATAAGTACCATTCCTGTTGAAGTTCCTTAAGTTTTAAATCAAAATTGTTCAAACTAGTTTGATAGGCTTTGTCCCAAGAGTTATACCGCGCGCAAATAACATCTGTCTTTCGCTCGATTGATTTGAATTTCATATTTGCAGTTCGACTAATTGCAGACGACAATTCATGTGTCACTTGGTCAAGGATGGGAATCTGTATATTCCTCGCAGGATATCTAGACTGCTTTATCAGTTGCTCCCATAGAGACTTGCGTAATGAAGGCTCGTCATTTAACCAAAGGCTAGACTGTTGGGTGACCCATTTAAAAAGGCCAGTATCTTGAATTTCAGAAAATAATTCTTCTACTTCTTCTTCCTCATCTTCATCGATGAGATCTGCTTTTGTCGCAATGAGATGTGTAGCCCCAATTTGATTCAAAGTCGTCATTTGTGTCTCGCTGAGTACATCCCCGTATGGCATACACCACGCGTACGTAATACATGGGATAAAATCTAAGTCGAAAGTTGTACTGGCATTTGACCCAGGAGTATCGAGAAGACTTATTTTCTTCAGGTTTTTGTTTGGTAACGTTACTAACAACCAATCCGCCTCTTTTGCTGAAGCTGTTAGCAAAGAAATAGACTCTATATCAAAACTTTGAATGGAAGGCACTTGTTTACTAAATGGATAAATACGAGCTTTATCTCCGTATACGAAGTATACGGGACATTTGGTTGATTCGAGAATATCGATTACGCCTGCCTTTGTCTCTAACAAAGCTTCAATCAAACTAGTTTTCCCTGCACTGAATTCACCCAGTAACGCCATGGTGGGCCTTGTTGTTGCTAGAGAATAGTATTCCAAAAAATGAAGGTAATCGTTCCATGCATCCATTTCAAAAGCTTCAAGGAGAGGAAGCATTTTTTTGTACTGAATCATATTTTTTCTCGCTTTCATTTAAATAATGCCTCTTTAATTTTTTCGATTTCATGTTCTAGTTCTTTTTCAATCGTATTTTTTTGCTCATACCAAACGTTTTTATCATTTTTTTGATTATGTAATTGTTTTTGAATTTTCTCTTCTTGGCTTCGGTAATGATTTGCAATTTGACTTAATGTTGTTTCTGAAATGGTAGCAAAAGATTTTTCCACATAAGTCTCAAGCGTTTGCTTCATATCTTTTAGAACAACATGAACTATTTTATCCAAGTCCATTAGCATTAGATTTTTGGCTTCTGTCAGGGCTTGAGTTTCTAACTTCTTTCTAATGATTGGATAGGCTGCTAAACCGACGAAAGGCAATAGTAAACCGCCCCCTAGGCCTAACATGATGGCTGCCGCTCCCCCTGCCACCAATCCAGCAGTAATAGTCGGATCCGGTTTTCCATCCGAGAAAGGCGGTTGGAATAATACTTCTGATAAATTGTCTTGTTCGATCTGTTTCCATAGCACGACGGCTTGCTGTTTCGTCATGTTGGTTACGGACTGTAGAACCTCCTGTTGGACTTTTCGAATATATAAATCAACTTGTGGTGTATAACGTTCAACCCAACGTTTTCTTTCCGTTGATAATATATGTTCAATATCTTGTTGAATGACTTCTAAAAATTGAGCAGAAGGCCCTTGATAACGTTTGACAACCCGATTACATTCTCGAATCCATTCTTCGGACAGACGTTCAATCGATTTATCAATCATTAGCAAAAGATCATTCTGTCTAACTTCCAAATAATTTTTTATTTCACTAAAATGTACTTGATTCGCTTCGTTGGCTGAATCAATCCATGTCCGAATAATTTCAAGTTCTTCGACCTTCATCACATCTAATTGATTATAAGTCTCTTGTTCCTGATTAAAAGTACGTGTTACCTCATTAAACATCGCCTTATAACGAGGTAACCTTAACGACTCAAGTCCATTTTTTTGGAATTTTTCAATTTGAGAAATCAATTCGTCGACTTCTGAAGTTTGGCCAAGTATCGAGTTATTCAGCGCTCTCTTTGCATCAAATGGAATAATAATCGGATCATCGAGTCCTTCGATGGTACATAAAGTCTCTTTTAAAGACTCAATCATTTCTTCCAACTCTTCTTCTTCATCTTCAAAAGCATCAGCAAAATTCATAACAAAAATTATGCGATGTAGCCCTTCTTTTAAAAGTGTATCGCGTAAAAAAGATAGTTCGGTCTCTGTTATCGGCTGCTCTGCCTTTAATAAAAAGAACACAATGTCCGCCTTAGGGATAAACTTGTAAGACACGTCACTTCGCTTCTTGTTTACGTCATTCAAACCTGGCGTATCTACCACATATACAGGAGGAGCGAACGGAATATTCGGGTGTCTAATGCCAATCCACTCGATTTCACTTACATCAGAATCCCCAATGTAGCTCCGTAAGTCTTCACTTTTTACTGTAACGATTTGCTCCTGTTTATGAATTTGTATCTTTTCATCACCTTGGCCGATAATATTTATCGTTGCCGTAGTTGGCAATATACCTGTAGGCAGTAAATCTTGACGAAGTAAACTGTTCACAAAGGTGCTTTTCCCGTGATTAAATTCACCTACAACCACAATAAAAATTTCTTCTTGTGCAATGACATCCTTCACTCGTTTAATTTTTTCCACTGTATCTAAGTACATGTTCTCACCTCATTGAAAAATATAAAGGATGTTAGATTCTAGCAAGTTGAGCTTGGACTTCTATTTTTAATGAATGAATATACTCAATTTCTTTTGAGACGTTTGTTTCTTCATCTTTAAACGATTGCTCTATTTTCTTTAGACGCTTTTCAGTTCGCTCGAAAGATTTCTGTATACTTTCTTCCATATCATTCATCCATGTTTCAACGGATTGATCGAATCCGGTTTGAATAGTTTTTTTAGACTCTTTTTCTACACGAACATACAGTTTTTCAATTTCTTTGCTGAGTCTTTGTTTCAGTTTACGACCGTCTGAACTTGATGAACTTTCTTCGGCAAGGAAAGCTGCCCCCATTGCTGCTGCAGGAATCAATAAAAGAGCACCAAATATCCCAACACCTAATAATGCAGCCGCTCCAAAACCTACCGCAGCTCCAGTTAATGCCGCTGAATCTGTGTTACTTGATGACGATTTAATCTCTGCTGGAATAAATGCACTACGTATAGTAGGCATTACGAAAACATTTTGGACCGTCGGTAACTGACTAGAGTATTCATTGAGATATATTTGTCTAATGCTTTGTTCAATTTTCGGAAGTTCCTCAAGAACCCACGATTGGATGCGATCCATCAATTCATCAGCTCGAGCTTTTAATAACGCATTTGCTGCTTCACTGGAGTTTATGTGTGTTATTGTCGTTTCCGCTTCAACTTCTGCTTTTATTTCCTCAAAAACCTTTTCAAAACGTTTTAGAAACTCATGTTTCTCTAGCCTCGTCTTTTCACTAAACTTCTGACGAGTCGTTTCCATGGCCTTGATAGATTGCTTATGTTCATCTCGATTGCGCTTCAGTTCAGTTTTCACTTCATCATCTGTCCGACGCAAGTCTTTATTCGCTTCATCCAATTCATCATTTAGACGCTTTCCAATCTCTTGTAACTGATTTTCGATTTTCTTTTTTCTGCCTTCTCCTTTATTCGAAACAAGAAATTCTTGTAACACGTCAAAGAAGTGATTTAATGCACTCGACTCTCTCAGACGGAGCATTTCATCTTTTGCAAGCGACACCCGTTCACTAGGAGTTAACGACTCTGCTTTACGTTGAAGAGATTGCGTTGGGAAGTCACCCTCTCCGCTGACAACAATTTTTTCTAAGCTGTTCGCAAGAACTGCCTGCTTAGCGGAAATGAAAAAGATATTTTTCTCAGGAATGTTTAACTCTTTGAATTTTTTGTACGTCGCTTCTTTTACCGTGACTTGGTCATCTGCTACTAACTTGTCGAATCGGTTGACTAAGATAAAGATGTGATCCACATGCTTTTTAAGAATATATTCCTCGAAAAAAGCCATCTCTGAATTTGATAACAATTTATCCGCTCGCATCAATACGATTGCAGCGTCCGCTTTTCTGACAAACCGTTTTGTAATCACAGAACGGATGCCACCTGAATCATTGAGTCCAGGAGTATCGATGATGCGAACTCGGTTTTGTAACAATGGATGATTAAGTTGAATTTCAATATATGTATCTTCGTTCACTTCGTTTTTCGTTGTCATGATTTTTTTAAATCGGGCTAACCGTCCGGTGCTTTCTTCCTTCCACCGCTTAGAATGAACAGTGTATGAGTCATTGAATGACTCTAAATCTTTTGAAGAAAAAATTTGCTCCCCTTCAATGTACAGCGACGCTTTTAAGTTCTCTCCTCTACGCACGTGAGTTACAAGTGCTGTAGATTCTTTTCTGGAAACAGGTAAAACAGGGTGCTTTAATAGTGCATTTAAAAAAGAGGACTTCCCAACGGATACCTCTCCGACAGTAGCTAATAGCAAATCTTGTTCTTCTGTCCATAGCTTCACTAATTTTAATTGTTCAAAAAGATCATCTTGTTCTATCGCACTTGCTATTTTTTGTAGAGCATTAGCTGTACTTACAAGGTTATTAATCGAATTTTTATATTGAGTTAATTTTTCCAAATTTAATCACCTTCTATACATATTTTCTATCGATTACTATTTCTAAACTTTATAATACGTTGTACTTAGATTATTTGAGTATATTTGTTATTAACTTTATTAGGGTTTTATAGGCATGAGGAACTAAATATAGACCATATTAGATATAATTACTCAGTATCATACCTTCGATGTTGATATTACAAAAGAAATAGAAAAATTACTCTCGCTTTCTGTAAAAAAGGTAGATGATATTGCCAATTTTGACCTTGAATCGTTCGACATTTATTCGACAATTTTAATCTATGAATTCTTAAAAACTTTTAATTGCTCACTAAACTTATTTATATTCATAATTTCATTAAATTCACTTCTATAAATACCTACATATTTTTTGGACCACGTATAATATATGCACCCCCAGCTACAAATAATTGTAGTTTACTAATCTTATCAACTATCCTTAGGAGGTCCCTATGCCCTACTCACTCGACACCATCTTACAACTCGAAAATTCGACGGATTTCAACCGCCTTCATCAACAGTTCCATCAATTTAACCCTCTCAAAGTACTACGTGATGACCAATATGAGATCCGCCACTCGAACGTCCTCGCTTGGCTGCTCGACCCGAACGAGAATCACCGACTGGGAAGTTTCTTCTTACGTAAAGTACTGATGAACCTCGTGACGAAAGCGGATAATGAAGATAAGATCAACAGCTTTGATTACTTGTCATTCCTTCACACGTCGCTCTCTGACGTCGTCGTTCATCGAGAGTGGTCGACAAATGGGCATGGTTCGATTGATTTATTGATCGAAATCCCCTCGTTAAAAACAATCATGCTCATTGAAAACAAATTTCATTCAGCTGAATCCGAAGGACAGTTGGATCGCTATTTGACAAGTGTGACAACTCGTTATTCAGAGTGGAAAGTACTACCTGTCTTTTTAACCCTATCAGGCGAACCACCATCTCACGACGCTTATTGGATGTTGGCCTATGAAGATGTGCTGCAAATCATCCTGCAAGAACTCGATTTGAATAAAGAAACGATTGCCGACAGCATTTATGACTTTTTGAATTACTATGTAGCATTACTAGAAGAACAATTAGTTGAGGATGAAAACACGATGCAGATGGCGATGAGGCTGTACCAAAACTATACCTCGGCCATTCATTTGATTTATGCCAATGCCTATCAAAATACCAATCGCCAAAAACAAATCGAGCTTCGTGAGGCTGTAGCTGTGCTACAAGAGTTATCCTCGACCGAGCGAGAACATTTGACGAAATTCTATGCAAAGAAAAGCAAAACAATTGATTACATCTTTAAAATGGGTAGCAATATTCTTTATCAATCATTCTTGTCGTTTGCAGAGAAGCAAAAGCTACCGAATCACCTCTATCGACCGCATGCCAAAGTCCCGAATTTTATTTCTCCACAATGGGAACCATACTTAGAGAACATGGAGAAACTTGGTAGTAGCTACTGGATCGGTTATGGAATGATTATCTGGTTCTCACGAGAATGGAACCAGGATTTAAAAATCCACGTCGAGGTCGGTCCGATCAATTATACTGACCGGTTGAAATTGTTGGAGGTGTTACGAGACCAAGGAATCTCATTCCGCCCATCGGGTATGCTCGAAGGTAAAAAATACACAAAAATCTATGTCGCAACCACTCCAGTCTCGGATTGGACGGATACAGCCTGCGTAGAGCGTGCGATGGCATCACTCGTGACATCTTCTGGTTATAAAGAACTTGAGACCAAAGTGTTGAATGTATTGAGTTCGCTCTATACAACAGTCACGCCGTAAAAAAACACCTCAAGCTTTGGCTAAACGAATAGCCAAGCCTTCAGGTGTTTTATTGTAACTGCATCACTTCACTACTTTAGTTACTTTCTTTAATTCCAGATATCCGGTTTGCTTCATCTTCACAGTCACCGTAACCCCAGCTTTTTGACGTGGAATCGTCAGCTTGTAGTAGCCTTTCGAATCCACTTTTGCGGTCTTACTGATAGCTTTCGTTCCGACAAACGCTTGAACCGTCGCAGTTTTATTGCCTTTACCCGTTACCGAGGTAGCGCTCGATTTCACCGTATTCACAGTGAACGTCGCGAACGTGTTCAATACTTTGGACGAAACAGCCGTCGATAGGTTTCCTGCCGCATCTTTCGCTCGGACCGTCACCGTCGCCCCTGCTTTCGTCGTTTTCAAGTTGTAACTGTATGTGCCGGCAGTCGATGCTTTCGTCGTGTATGTCCGTCCATTATACGTGATTAGAACGGTCGCACCCGCTTCTGTCTTCCCGGTCACCCGTGTCGACTTGTTCGTCAGCGTGAGAACAGTCGGTTTTGTTGGTCCGACCTTGTCAATCGCGAAGGAAATCGAGCTATAGTTGCCGGCCGCATCCGTCACGCGAAGCGCATATTTACCAGATGCGCCCACTTGTGTGTTCATACGGAACGCCTTGCCGTTCAACGTTGCCGTCCCTTCGTTGAACCGGATTGTCACGGTCTGGTTCGTCAACTGGTTCGCAGTGACACCTGTCACGATAGGTCGCGTCCGGTCAATCGTAAACGTCGCGACCGTCTCGTTTCCAATCGCGTCGACAAGACGGAGTGTGTACACCCCTTCCCGGGAAATACGTGTGCCTGAGACAAAAGGTTGTCCGTTCAGTGTCGCAGCCCCTTCCGTAAAGAGAGGCACGACTTCACGGTAATGTGTCTTCCCTTTCGTTAATCCGCTCAAGACAGGAGGTCTCGTATCAATCGTGAAATGAACGACAGTCTGATTTCCAGCTCGATCGGTGACCATCAATGTGTAGTCCCCATCACTCGTGATGGCTTGACTCGACGAGAACGGTTTCCCGTTCAAGGTCGCCTCTCCCTCACTAAACGTCGGGTGAGCAGACGGATACGTGTCACCTTCTGTCACACCGAGAACCTTAACCGCCGTCTTATCGATAGTGAAGGTTATTTTCGTGACGTTCCCCGCCTCGTCCTTAACTACTAGGTCATAGACACCTTCTTTCGTCAAAATCGTCCCACTTTCGAATGGTTTGTCATTCAAAAGCGCCGTTCCTTCTAAAAAGACAGGAGTAATGTCTCGGTTGAAGAATCCATTTTTAACTTCACTGACAACAGGTGGGGTACGGTCAATCTTAAATGATTGCCTCGTTTCATTTCCCGCCTTGTCTCGAACGACTAACGTATACACACCGTCTGTCGTGATTGATTGGCCTGACGTAAACGTCTCCCCATTCAAAAGCGCTACACCTTCATTGAAGGTCGGTGTTACGACTTGATTTGTCACACCGTTCGGTACTCCCGTCAAAACAGGCGCTTTTTGATCTAACACGAAGCGCATTGTTGTCTGATTGTTCGCTTCATCTTTGACCACTAGCTCGTAAGTGCCGTCCGTTTCTACACGGACAGGTGACGTGACGACAT
The DNA here is from genome assembly GCF_018617905.1 of Exiguobacterium sp. s40. Classification (NCBI taxonomy): domain Bacteria; kingdom Bacillati; phylum Bacillota; class Bacilli; order Caryophanales; genus Exiguobacterium; species Exiguobacterium sp. s40. The sequence continues at coordinate 28,753 of NZ_JACSLC010000003.1, forward strand.
TGCCATTCAACATCGCTGTCCCTTCGTTGAACGTGAACGAAACAGGTTGAGCATAGAACTGATCATGCGATACACCCGTCACGATTGGCGCAATGACGTCTTGGATCGGCCTCGTCCAAACGTCACTCGTCAGCATACCGTGAGTGGCTTGGACGGAGAACATAGATTCATTCGTTAGCCGTAGTGCGTGGAAGACGAAACGGCCCGTTTCATCGGTCGTGACTGTAGAGATGTTTGCGCCGAGTGACAATGTCACATGTGTACCTGGTTCCGCCGTTCCTTGAATCGACATATCTCGATTCGTCACAGGATCAATTGTCATGACTTCATATCGACGTGGTATTGTCTCAGACGTACGGTCAATCTCATCTTTGGCATAAATAGAGAGGCTCACCGTCTTGTCGAGAGTGAAAGGTCCTTCGTATACAGATGATTCGTCGTTGCGTGTGACATGAATCGTTCCATCGGTCGTCGTCAATTCAACCGTCTGACCTTTCAAATAGATGCCACTGTCGAGTGTGGCAGTTACAATCGGAGCATCCGTATTATACACTCGATACGACCATCGATGAATCTTACCGTATACATCGGTCATCGAGAAACGTAAAGTTCGGTCTTTCGGTGCCTTCATATCGACACGGAACGTTCCGTTTGCTTTTGTTTGGAGCGGTTCTCCGTTCAAATAGAGAGTCGAAAGCGGAATGAAGGATCCCGATATTGACACCATACCGTCTTTTTCGAATACAGGTGTGGCTTCAAGTTCAAATGGCAATGTGTCATACAATTGATTCGTCGCAGCTTTTGAATATACAAGATTCGATCCTGATATGACGACCATCCCATCTTGGGAAGGTGTATAGTAGCCGGTAATAAAATAACTTGCACGAATTTGCTCATACGCTTTCACACCTCCAGTGATCCACAATCGCCCACCGACATACACCTTTCCGTTGAGGACCGTACCTTGTCCGAGCGTCAATGTGACACCTGGCATGATGTACACATCTTGGTTCACTATTGTGTTAGTCCATTTTTCATTGGATGTAACGATGCGTGCATCGATAGGCGTGATGAGAGCGAGCGTTTTAATCGTGAAAGATAAGCCTTCCGTCACCGTTGTCTCATTCCCGTTCATATCTTTTATACGCAAAGATTGAAGTTTCCAAGTCGCTGCTTCTTTAGGGAACGCACTACGAGGCAACTCCATGTTAAACCCGTCTGTCGTGACATTCGTACTCGATAACGTCATTGTTTCATCGGATTCGTTTGCAAACGTGGCATCAACTGACATCAATTTTGAATTGTCAGAAGTGAACACGGTAAACGATTGGAAGCTATCGTCGTCCAATTCAAATGAAGTTGATTCGATTTTTTCAAAAATAGGAACTCTGTCGTCCTCAATTAAGTCAAAATTATAATCACTAAAATCTTTTTTGTTCCATGAATAAAGAACTTTGTCATGATTCGAATTGTATGTCGTCAAGTAGTTACCCATGTTGTCATAAATCGACACGTAATAGATGATCCAGGTACCCGACTCGTCGTTTGAGGTCATCGCGAGCTGTCCCCGATACTTGCCGTCCTCGCCTAACGTCAGATGTACGCTTTTCGTTTTGGATGTGACCGGGCTACTGTAGTAGACATCGACCGTACGAATTCCGCTGCCCTCATCAGAGGTGTCAATTGTGATGCCGACGCTCTCTCCTGGGATGACGGATTTTTTATCGAGGCTGATGTTCTTTAGCACTGGCTTGACCGTGTCCACCTGCGTTCCATTCAATTCGAAGTTATACTCGCTGAAATCTCTCTTGTTCCATGAATAAAGAACTTTGTCATGATTCGAATTGTACGTCGTCAAGTAGTTCCCCATGTTGTCATAAATCGACACGTAATAGATGATCCAGGTACCCGACTCGTCGTTTGAGGTCATCGCGAGCTGTCCCCGATACTTGCCGTCCTCGCCTAACGTCAGATGTACGCTTTTCGTTTTGGATGTGACCGGGCTACTGTAGTAGACATCGACCGTACGAATTCCGCTGCCCTCATCAGAGGTGTCAATTGTGATGCCGACGCTCTCTCCTGGGATGACGGATTTTTTATCGAGGCTGATGTTCTTTAGCACTGGCTTGACCGTGTCCACCTGCGTTCCATTCAATTCGAAGTTATACTCGCTGAAATCTCTCTTGTTCCAAGATGAAAGCACATTGCTATGATTCAAATTGTAAATTTCTAAATAGTTCCCCATGTTGTCGTATATCGACACATGATAGATAATCCAGGTACCCGACTCGTCGTTTGACGTCATCGCGAGCTGTCCCCGATACTTGCCGTCCTCGCCTAACGTCAGACGTACGCTCTTCGTTTTGGATGTGACCGGGCTACTGTAGTAAACATCGACCGTACGAATTCCGCTGCCCTCATCAGAGGCGTCAACCGTGATGCCGACGCTCTCTCCTGGGATGACGGATTTCTTATCGAGACTAATACTTTTTAGTTCCGGCTTGATTGTATCCACTTGCGCATTCACGATTAGAGAAAAAGAATCGATGTGGAAGCCAAAAAGTAGCATAGTACAAATGAGTAAACTCATAAATTTCTTCACCTGAACATCCTCCTTATATTACTTCTTTCAATCTTTGTATATTGTAAAGAAACAGCTAGATAACCGCCGTATAGTTTATTCTAAAATCAACCTGATCATCTTTTCATATTTTTCCTCTTCTCTTTATTGAATGTTTATGTTTTGAATATGAAACCTATAAATCCCATATAAAAATATAGCATGTTTTTCAACACACAATTACCTGTTTTGTAAAAACAGGTGGATGGACAACACAAAAAAGTGAAGTGACCATTTTCAGTCGCTCCACTTCTTCTCATGTACGGACTCTCCACCTCAAGCTTCGAACGTAAAAGGACCTGACTAACTAGGAAAAACTGGAACGTCTCATCCAACAGATCGAGCGTAAGAACGAGCGCCTGCTGGCCGAGAACATGATAGAAGACGCGGGACTGATCTGCAGCATGTCCCGTGTCGGACGTTGTCTCGACAATGCGCCGATCGAGGGCTTTTGGGGTACCCTGAAAGTGGAGATGTACTACTTGCGTGAGTTCCAGGCCTATAGCGAACTCACATCGACCATCGAGACCTACATTATTGTTCTACAACCACGAGCGTTTCCAGAAACGACTAAACGGCTTGAGCCCTGTCGAATACAGGTCTCAAGCCGTTTAGGCTAGTTTTCATTATTTGCCCTGTCTACTTGACGGGGAGCAGTTCAGACAAGTTCGATGGCCTTGATTTTATTCCACCCCAAACCGATAAACTGTCCTCGAGTGATACAACTCCTCGGGTTTCAGTTCAATCGATGTGGCGATGTCTGGATGGTTCGGTGCGTCCGGGAACGCTTGAGCTTCGAGACAGATAGCACTATGCTTCTGCCGTCCTTCGAGCGTAACCGGTGTCTCTTCACTGAGGAAGTTCGCCGTATAGACGACCATGACCGGCTGATTCGTCTCGACGTCCATGACGCGTCCGCTCACCGGGTCGTGTAGCCGGGTCACCCCGTACTTCAAGATGAACGGGTGATCAAGTCCTCCAGCCTTCACGATAGCCTCGTCCTCCGCCGTAATCGCCTCACCGACTGGCTTCCCGTCACGGAAGTCGAACGGTGTCGCCTCCACTTCAAGCAATTCGCCCGTCGGCAGCGACTCCTCATCAAGTTTCGCGACGTGATTGGCCGGCAACGTCAACACATGGTCATGAATCGTCGGTCGTCCACCGAGATTGAAATAGTTGTGATGGTTCAAGTTGACCCAAGTCCGTTTGTCCGTCTGGGCCGTCATCGTGACGACGAGCTCGTTGTCGTCCGTCAACTCATAGACGACTTTGAACGTGACGTTGCCGGGATACCCTTCTTCCCCGTCCGGACTTAGATACGTAAAGGTAATCGCCTGCCCCTCGACGTCCATGTCCCAATGCCTGGCCGTGATGCCGTCGTCTCCGCCGTGGATATGATGCGGGGCCTCGCTTGGGGTCAAGGTCACGCCATCAATCTCCGCGTTGCGGATCCGTCCGGCGATTCGTCCGACGACAGAACCGATATACACCGGGTTCTCTAGGTATTGCTCGGGACTGCCATATTTCAAAATGACAGAGTCCATATTCCCGTCACGGTCCGGCGCCGTCAACTCGGTCATGGCACACCCGTACGAAATAGCCGACAAGCGCATGCCGTTCTTGTTTTCAATCGTTGCTTCTCTCAACTGGCTCACCTACTTCGATTCGTTTACCTGTTCATTCCCGTAGTCGTCGCCCCGTACTCCACTTTATCGACGTGACTCAAAAACGCGTTCATGAATGCGGTAAAACTCGTGAACCCCCTTATCCTCGTCCGTATCGTTTCACATTCACCGGATATTCATCGATATCCGAGATGGACTAGCGCCCTTATCACACGTAAGCCTAGGGCTTGATTGAAATATCGGCTTACAATAACGAATGGAGTCGGAAGGCGAACGTACAGCAACAACCAATCGTCGAATATCGATGACTATACTCGAATTAACCTAGGAAAATCAACAGAGCGCTCGGAAATGAATTGCCACATGAATCAAATCGATGATCAAATCCACGAATGGGAACCGATGATTCACTATGTCATCCGCCACCTATCGATTCATCCGAACGAACAGGAAGACTGCGCCCAAATCGCACGGGTCGCCTTATGGGAAGCGTTGAATCGCGGCTGCACGCTGTCCAAGACGTATTGCTTCCAACGCATCCGGGGCGCCATCCTAAATCACCAACAGAAGAATGCCAGACATTTGAAACACGAGGTTACTGCCGAACGGATCCCCGAACAATGCATGACGTCCGAACGTAATCTCTTCGACTGGCTCGACGAACAGCGGTTGTTGCTGTCCCCCCGCCATTTCGAACTCCTATGCCACTTGATCGATGGGACCGAACAGACGTTGTCTTATTCGCCGAGTCGTTTGCGGGCATATAAGGCCGACGTCCAACGAGAACTGAAAGAGGCAATCAACTTGAAGGAGTGAATGATATGAAACACGTATTACTGAGTGACGCGATTGAGATGTACTTGACAGACATGAGAGAACGAAAGGAAGCTCCCGAGACGACGCTGAAAAGTACGCGTAACTCGTTGCTGCGCTTCGCCCGCTATGCAGCCGAGCACGGTGCGATGTACATCCAAGACATCACTGAGACGAGCCATGCGATCCCGTACAAGAAACATATCAGCGCGATGGCCGACAATACGGTCAAATCCTATATCATGCGCATCCGTGGGCTGTTCACGTTCGCCATCGAGCAGCATTGGATGCAACATAATCCGTTTGCCCGCATCGTCACACGGGAGGGCGTCAGCGAACCGCCGACAATCATCACCCGCGACCAATTGAACACGGTGCTGTACCATGCCCGCAATTACACGCTCTATACGATTTATCTCGTCGGAGGGGATGCTGGATTACGAATCAGTGAGATTCTGAATTTAGAGATCAATCATATCAATTTTGAGGAGCGCTTGTTGACGGTTCAAAAAGGAAAAGGGGATAAAACCCGCCATGTCCCGATGACACCCCGACTCACCGACGAATTGAAGAAGTATATAGCCACACACCGACCGAAAACAGGGAAATCGAATCGTATTTTCTTGATGCCGACCGGACGTGTCGTCCAACCCGGCTTTGTGAACCATGACTTGAAGGCAATCGCGCAAGAACAGTTCGGCGTGAAGCTGACGAGCCATATGTTACGTCACAGTTTTGCGACGACACTGTACGACCAGAGCCAAGATCTCCTCGGTGTAGCCAACCTCCTAGGACACAAGTCAATCAATACGACCGAACGCTATCTTCATGTGTCAAGAGAGCGGAGTCGGAAGTTGATCGAGGGGTTGAATGAATAAGTAGAGAACTGATCGAGACATGGATGAGCGATTATTCATGTCTCCTTTTTCGAAGAAGTACCGATGACGAACAGGTTTCGCAATCGTTTTGAATACCAATTCTGCCCGAACTATGTGTACGGACACTTGCGTACCGTACCAAGTGTAATCAACGCAGTTAAAATGGTTTTTTCTCACTTTTGATGAAGTCCGTCTTCAGGAATTAGTTCACTAAAAGTATTGAACGGATCAATCATGTTAGACGACTTTCTTCCAGAACTAGAAGTGGTAGATGTGAATCGTTGTGATGAAGCATATCAGTTCATTTGTCATGGGAAAAAGTCGTGTACCTTATGTCCTAGTTGTGCAAAGTGCTCTTACCGTGTTCACAGTAGATACATCAGAACATTAAGGGATGAGCGAGTGTTCGGGATGGATGGCAACTACGGGCTCAGGCGAGACGTTTCTTCTGCGACAATCGCACCTGTCCCACGGGTATCTTCACGGAACGGTTTACCTCCCTATGTCGACCCACACACCTGCAGAACAATCCATTTGGAACACGGCCTGTCGAGGCTATTGAGTTCGATTGGGCTAGAACGAATCTTGAACAATATCAGCGATAGTACTGCTACTTCGAATGCTGAAACGCTCGGAACGGCATCGATGACTGCTCCTGGAGAAAACGACAAAAGTATGGGACGATCATCTGCAACCTTGAGATCAGACTCCCAATCGCCTTGCTTCCCTCTTGGTATATCAACACTGTCTCTGCCTGGATCCGTTCACATCCTACCATTCAGGTCGTGGCACGGGACTGATCCGTCGAGTTCCGAGAGGCCGAGAGGCCATCCGTTTGGCCGATGAGACGATTCAACAGGTGAGTGACCGATGGCACTTGTTTCACAACTTAGGAAAGAAAATTGATGACATATTGAAACAGCGTCTTCCATCTGGCAAAAAGATACTGTTCGAACCGGATGGTGTAAACATCGAACGCGAACTGACAGACGCAGAGAGAAGGAAGTGGACACTTATTCTGGACGTACAACAGAATGCAGAACAAGGTGTCCCGATCTCCGAATTGGTCAGACGGCATCAAATCGACCCGAAGACATGTCGTAGATATCTGAAGATGACAGATCCACCAAGAATCGGTCGGTCACATCGACGACACAGCGCAGACATCTACAAACAAGACATCGTCAGATGGATTCGCCAAGGTAAGACGACAGAATGGATGCACCGGACAGTGAAATGAAAAGGATATGCCGGCGGAATCAGTACGTTTCGACCGTATGTCGCAAGGTTGAAAAAACAGTCCCACACGAAATCAATATCAACTGATTACGGCCATTGAAATGTACCAGTCTTGCAATCTTATTTACCAAAGAGTGACAAACAATTTACCGGGTGATGCCAAAGTCCCGACCATCCTTCATATCGCCTCCCTATTATTAAGGTGCACACCCAATGGTGTGACATCGTTACATGGGAGGTTTTTTTATGCTTCGCTATTCGGCCATCCTAAAACTTAAAGAGCAAGGACTCAGCCTGAGAAGCATCGCAGCTAGCACCGTCAACTCGCGTCAAAAAGTGACGGAGGTGATCGACCGGGCGACAGAAAAAGGCTTGATGGGGCCGTTCGATGATGACATGACCGATAAGTGGATTGAAGAGTTCTTGTTCCCTGAGAGAACGCTTGAGTCGTCCGGTAGACACCCAATCGACTTTGACTATGTACACAGGGAATTGGCAAAGCCGAACGTCACCTTGTCTCTCCTACATCATGAGTACGAGCTTGAGTGCCGTACGAACAAACGAATCCCTTACTCCTATCGGAGTTTCGTGCGACATTATAGCGCCTATGCGAATAAGCACAAGGCCACACTCCGGATTCGTCGAAAGCCAGGAGAGGTGATGGAAGTCGACTGGGCCGGTTCAACCACGTTCATCATCGACCGGGACACAGGAGAAAAAGTAAAAGTATACATATTCGTAGCGACATTGCCCTGTAGCCAATTGTCTTATGCCGAGGCGAGCCTCTCGATGGACTTGTCGGCATGGATCACGTGCCATAACCATGCCTACAGCTATTTCGGTGGGAGTACCCAGATTCTCATCCCTGACAATCTGAAGATCGGTGTCACGAGAAACACGTCACGTGAACTCATCCTCAACCCGACATACCGAGAGATGGCTGAACATTATGGGACGGTCGTCATGCCCGCGCGTGTGAGCGCACCCAAGGACAAACCGAGTGTCGAGGGTTCCGTCGGTGTCATCTCCACTTGGATCATCGCCGCCTTGAGGAACTCCCACTGCTTCAGCCTAGAGGAGCTGAACCGTGAGGTTCATGAAAAGCTGGAAGAGTTCAACCATCGTCCGTTCACCCGGAAGCCCGGTAGCCGTCTCTCCGCATTCGAGGAAGAGGAAAAGTTCGCGTTAGCACCACTCCCGAAGCATTCGTACAAACAATCGAGTTGGCGGGACGCGAAGGTCCGGCCGGACTACCACATATCCGTCGAGAGCATGTTTTATTCGGTGCCCTATGAATACATCAACTGTCAGGTCGCGGTGCGACTGACCGAGCAATTGGTCGAGGTGTATTTCAACGAGATGCGGATTGCCTCCCACAAGCGACTGATCGGGCGCTTCGGACAATTATCGACCAACCGCGATCACATGCCCGACAACCATAAGCTCTACATCGACCAGACCCCGGAGAACGCAAAAGACTGGGCAGACGAGATCGGTCCGAACACCTTGAAAGTGATCGATTTCCTTCTTGGCACTGCTCAGACCGAGCGATTGGCACTCCAATCCATCTTCACGCTGAAGAAGCTGGAGCGACGTTATTCCAAGTATGAGATCGAGCGCGCCTGTAAGATGGTCGTCTCCATGACCAACAGACCGACGGTCAAGGGCATCCAGAGCATCCTGTCGAACAACAAGAAGAGCGACGCCGAGCAGGAGTTGAAACGCAAGACGGAAACTGCCAACAATCACTATGGCTTCATGCGTGGTGCGGCATACTATGGGGGAGCTGATAAAGATGAATGAACAGACGATTGCCAAACTGATCGAGATGAAGATGAACGGGATGGCCGAAGCCTATGAGGAACAGTCATCCAATCGCGATTTTCAACGCATGGACTTTGATGAACGACTGGCACTACTCGTCGATTTTGAGCATTCCAGACGAAAGAACGGCAAGCTGCACCGGCTGATCCAGGCTGCCTCGTTCATCAACTCGAATGCTTGCATCGAGGACATCGAGTACCATGCCGACCGTCGATTGAACAAAGAGCAGATCCTCAAGTTGGCAAGCGGAACTTACATCTTGGACAGCCACAATTTGATTCTGAAGGGACCGACAGGATTCGGGAAGACCTATCTCGCGACCGCCTTCGGGGTCTCGGCCTGTCGCCAGTCGTTCAAGGTGAGATACATTCGTCTGCCTGAATTGTTGGATTAACTGACACTGGCGAAGCTCGCAGCCGATGGGAGCTACCGACGACTCCTCAAAAAGTATACAAAAGTCGACCTACTCATCCTCGATAAATGGCTATTGACCGACTTGACGACTGACGAGGCGACGATTCTCCTCGAGATTTCCGAGTCGCGCCATAAGACCGTCTCCACCATCTACTGTTCTCAGATCGACCCGAGCGGATGGCATCTTCGATTAGGAAACGAGACCATCGCAGAGGCGATCCTCGACCGGATCATCCATGACTCTTATCAAATCATGATCGACGGTGAAATATCGATGAGGGAACGCCATGGCATATCAGCACGCTGACCGTCCGAGCCATCCAAGTGATGGCTCTTTTCTTCGCACTAGGTGGCTCAGTCGTCCGCAATCGATGGCTCACAATGCCGCAATCCCTTGTCCAACGGACTTTGAGTCACATGATGGTCGACATATGTCACTGAGTGGTACCAAACATGGCATTTGGTGGTAAATAAAATGGCAGAGGCGGTAAAAACTCGTGGCCGTAATCATCAACCGACGATTCATCCAGAAAGTTCTCTGGGAGGACGAGCCTTCCAACAAACCACTTCTCCTAAAAATACTGGAAATCCATCCCTTCTTGAAGGAATTGAACGAGTTGCTCCGCTCATTCAAAGAACGTTTCGAGGCTGCGACGTCTGAACAAGATATCTTAAGGTGGTGTGGACAGGCAGAGCAGATGAATAAAACGAAGCTATCTTCTTTCGCAACCTATATAGGAGGGGACATCGACGCTATCCGGCTCGGGATGACGCTGCCCTGGTCAAATGGCATGATCGAGGGACATGTCAACCGACTCAAGACAATCAACTGTCAAATGTATGGTCGCCAAAATTGGAACTGTTGCGCATCAAAACATTGAATGTCACTTGAGGCTCTTTGTTCTACTGAGATATAAATCGATGTCTACATAACCACAGGGATGAAGCATTTCATCAAAAGTGAGGAAGAACCATTTTAACAGCATTGATTATATCCGTTGTCTGGCCTCACCTCAGTCCACCTGTATTTGCTTACCTATCGGTTGTTCTGGAATAGCCTCGTAATGGCGGACGACCCTTTTCTTTTCAATCTGATAGATTTCTCGGATTTTCTTCACGTATGTCCTGACCGTTCTCAATCCGACCGAGAGGTCGGGATATCTTTCAAGTAACCAGTCATGGACTTGTGCACTGCTCAAATACGGATACTCCCCCAAACATGCAATGATCCAGTCTCGGTATGCATCGAATTTCTTCTTTCGTGATCAGGATTTCCCGTCAAATTCATGTAGGACATCTTTATATGTCAACTTCAGGTACTTACATACCGTCGGTCTCGATATCTTCAGTGCTGTTGCGATTTGAGCCACTTTCATGTTTTGCTGATACATTTGATGAATCTTGATGTGTAGCACTAACTTTTCTTCCAATTCTATTCCCTCCAGATAAAATACCCTCAACTAATCTATCGGAGTTCTGTTCTGATTTTTCGGCAATAGTGTAAAATCGTATCGAGCAAAAACTGTCAATTTTATTCTAGCATTCACACACTACCTAATTAACATTGCTTAAGAACCACATTCATATTGCAAAATACACTCATGGCGGTGAATCTGCGGAAGTTCATCGCCACCGGCGTCGCCCGAAGTGCAAAGAGAGGGTCCAGCCAACGAAAATCGGTGGCCGGACCCCTCTTTTGATTGAAAAACTTTATAACTGGCTAGTTATGTCCCGCCCTCGTCATTATAAACATTTTTTCATCAATATATACTTGTTTCAAATTAGAATGTTGAAGAAAAAAATGATACTTTAGATTGTAGATGAATCGAAGAATATATATTATTCATACCTTTTTAAAGGATCTAATTTTCTTGCTGCTTCAATACTTTCAAAATACTGTGGGTATTCGCCATTTCTTACTTTCCTTATTTTCCCTGCATACTCATTAGTAGTCCTTTTCACTTTTGCAGGTACTCCAACAGCAACTGAATTATTAGGAATATCACTTGCAACAACGGAACCAGCACCAATAATACAATTTTCACCAATTGTTACTCCCGGCAGGATTATGGTTCTGGTACCAATATAAGTATTAGAACCTATTGTAATTTTCCCTGTTAAAATATAGTCATTTTTAAACTCGGGAAAAATTAATGTCCCTCCATCATGAGTAATAAATTTAACTTCGTCAGTTATATGTGTATTATTACCTAGTGTGATTAACCATGGTTCAGTACTAAACATATTTGGGTCCCCACCGTATATCTGAACGTCCTCTCCCACATTTACACCTATACTTTTTGCATATTTAATAGGATTTATTCTAAATTGGATTGTTTTTTTTATTTTAAAAAATATTTTTATAATAATTTTTTTTATTATGACAACACACCTTCTTTCTCTATTGTGAAGTAAAATAATGTTCTAAGGTTATTACGATTTATCACTAATTTACACTATTAAGTATATTTAACGTTTAAAAAAAAAAAAACAATTTTTTCTATGAAAATAATACAACTTAAACTTGTACAAATCATTTTTATAAAACGGCAAAAAATTTTAAATATATGCTGATTTACTAACTAACTTTATTTATACTATTTTTCCATAGTATCTTACATACCAATCAGCAAACTGTTGTAAACCATCTTGGATTGTCGTTTTAGGCTTAAATCCTACAGCCTTTTGAAGTGCATCTGTTGAAGCGTAAGTAGCCGGGACATCTCCTGGCTTAATTGGTTCATATTCTTTATTGAACTCGACCGGACGTCCAAGAGCATTTCCTAGTGCGCACTCTAGTGAAGTAATGAACGTCATCAACTTTTCAGGATTATTGTTCCCGATGTTGAATACTTCGTGCTGAACGCTTCCAGATGGAGGGGTTTGAAGTAAACGCTTGATTCCCTCTACGATGTCGTCGATATAAGTAAAATCGCGATACAAGTCATTCTCGAAATCACCGTTATTAAAGATTTTTATTGCCTGATTGTTGAAGTACCGATCCGCAAAACCAAAGTAAGCCATATCTGGGCGTCCTAGTGGACCGTAGACGGTGAAGAAACGTAAACCGGTTGCCGGAATTTTGTAGAGGTGGCTATACGTATGTGCCATTAGCTCGTTTGACTTTTTAGTGGCGGCGTATAGAGATACTGGGTGATCCACAAAATCAGTCTCTTCGAACGGCACCTTCTTATTTGAACCATAAACAGAACTCGAAGAAGCATAAACTAAATGCTCCACCGGATACTGACGACATGCTTCTAATACGTTATAAAAGCCAATGACATTACTCTGCATGTACGCGTCCGGATTTTCAATCGAATAACGTACTCCAGCTTGAGCCGCTAAGTTGGCTACAAACGCGGGACGATATTCTTTAAACAATTCGAGGATGAAATCTTTATCCGAGATATCACCTTTAATAAATGTGAACTTCGAGTAAGGTTTCAGTTGTTTCAAGCGCTCATGCTTCAAATTGACATCGTAATAGTCATTGAGGTTATCTAATCCAATAACATTACAACCATTATCAAGTAAGTGTTTGGATAAAAAATACCCGACGAATCCGGCTGCCCCAGTCACTAAATACGTTTTAGTTGTATCAAGAGTTGTGTAGTTCAACATTCTTCAACTCCTTAGTAGTTTGTCGTAGGACCGGACGTCTTCCGACTGAATGATACTCGACATCTGCCGACTCCATCTCTTCAGTAGCATAAATGTTTCGACCGTCGTACACTAAAGGCGTTCTCATCAAAGATTTATAGGCAGCAGGTTCGATTGCTTTTATTTCTCCCCATTCAGTGAAAATGAAGCAGACATTAGCATTTTCTAAAGCGTCTTCAACTTTATCTACATACGTGATGCTGCCTCTACTATGGTTACCTTCGGGATGAACCTGAGCAAAGTTATCTGCACCAACAGGATCGAAGGCAAAAATCTGAGCACCTTGTTCAAGTAGTAACGGTACATTTTCTAAAGAGGCTGCTTCGCGCAAATCATCAGTACCCGGTTTGAATGTTAAGCCTAGAACTGCAACTTTGAGACCATTAAAAGTGATTAGGCGCTTGCTTGCTTTTTTGTAAAGTAACGTTTTCTGATCTGTGTTCACCTCAATTGCCGCTTTAACAGTTTTGAGTTCATAGTTATTCTGCTTAGCGATATACTCAAGAGCTTTCGTGTCTTTTGGGAAACAAGAGCCTCCATACCCAATACCTGCATTTAAAAACTTACTACCAATGCGATTATCAAAGCTCATACCTTTAGCTACGTCTTGAACGTCAGCACCAACCAACTCGCATAAATTCGCAATATCATTCATATAAGAAATCTTAAGTGCTAAGAAATCATTCGATGCATACTTAATCATTTCAGCAGAACGACGATTGACTGAAACAATAGGTAAATTAAACGGCTCATAGATTTTTTTGAGTAAACTTTCAGCCCATTCACTTTCAGTACCGATAACAATTCGATCCGCATAAAGTGTATCTCGAACTGCAGATCCTTGAGCTAAAAACTCAGGATTTGAAGCAACTTCGATCTTAACGTCATGCACCAGAAAATCTTGAATGAATTGTTCAACTTTGTCGTTTGTGCCAACAGGAACTGTCGACTTAACAACTACCAGACAGTCCTTCTCAACAGACTCAGCGATTTGACGAGCAACCGTCGCAATATGGGATAGGTTTGCAGATCCGTCAGGTTGTTCAGGCGTTCCTACACCTATAAAAATTACATCAGCATCTTTGTAAGCCGCTACATAATCTGTTGTATAATCTAAGGAACCGTTAGAGTAATTTTTATGCATCAGTTCTTCTAATCCATTTTCAAAAATTGGAGATACTCCAGATTTCAATAACTCCACTTTCTTACTATCAATATCAACACAAGTTACATGATGACCTATTTCTGAAAAGCATACACCAGCAACTAAGCCTACATAACCTGTTCCTGCCACCGCTACTCTATACAATATAATCCCTCATCACATAATTTATAGTTTTACTTCAGTTACTTTTGTGCCATACTACTCTATTAATATAATCTGTATAGGATAGTATAATTCTTAGAACTTTGTCCGATACATTTGGCATATTATAATCTTGTACAATTCTCAGCGTAGATGGCACTTGCTTTTCAAGTACCTCTAAAGATTGAAGAATGCGCTCCTTATTTAAACCTACCATCATCACTGCTGCCTCTTCCATGGCCTCTGGCCTCTCATGAGCTTGTCTGATATTGAGTGCTTTAAAACCTAATATCGAAGACTCTTCACTTATTGTTCCGCTGTCACTCAATACCACTTTTGCTTTCAACTGTAGTTTTACATAGTCATCAAAACCTAATGGTTTAATAATCCTTACTAACGAATTAAATTTCACATTTTTAATTTCAATCATTTGTCTTGTTCTTGGGTGGGCACTAACAATTACAGGAACATTGTACTTCTCAGCAATTGTATCTAGACTTTCGACCAACTCCATAAAGTTGGTTTCCGAATTAATATTTTCTTCTCTATGAGCCGAAACTAAAAAATACCCATTTTCCTGAAGATTCATTTCTTTAAGAATATTAGATTTGTCAATGTCATTTTTTTTAGTATTTAATACTTCAAACATAGGACTACCCGTTTTTATAATTCTGTCTGAAAGAATACCTTCTCTTAATAAATATTCTCTCGCGATATCACTGTAAGTTAAATTAATGTCCGCGATGTGATCAACAATTTTTCTGTTTGTTTCTTCTGGTACTCTTTCATCAAAACATCTGTTCCCCGCTTCCATATGAAAAATTGGAATCTTTCTTCGCTTTGCTGCAATTGAAGATAAACAACTATTTGTATCACCTAATATAAGAAATGCATCAGGCTTTTCGATTTCTAGTATAGGGTCAATTTTTTTCAATATATTGCTAATTGTTTCAATGGCTGTTCCATTAGCTGATTCTAGAAAGTAATCGGGTTTCTTTAATTTGAAATTTTTGAAAAAAACTTCATTTAACTCATAATCGTAATTTTGACCCGTGTGTACAAGAATATGATTAACAGCATTTGATTCTTCTAATTTATTTATCACCGCAGATAATCTAATTATCTCTGGTCTGGTACCAACCACGGTCATTACCTTCAACTTATTCATTTATACCTCCAAATAATATGTGTCTGGTCTATTTTGATCAAAATATTCATTCGCCCACATAATTGTAACTAAATCTATTTCGCTTACGTTTTCGATAGAATGTGTATATCCTGTAGGGATATCTATAACTTGTAATTTTTCTCCACAGACTTCGTACTCAATTATTTCATTTGAGTTTATATTACGTAGACGGACAATCCCTTTCCCACTTACGACTAGAAATTTCTCGTTTTTCGTATGATGCCAATGGTTCCCTTTAGTAATACCTGGTTTAGAAACATTTACGGAAACTTGACCTCTCTCATCAAGCTTCAGAAATTCTGTAAATGAACCTCGGAAGTCGATATTCATTTTTAAATCATATGAAAAACATTCTTGAGGTAGAAAACTTAAATAAGTACTATATAATGTTTTAATTAAGTCATTATTCGTATTAGGCACGACGAGTGTCTCTCTACTCTCTTTAAATCCGTTTATGATGTGCGCTAAATCTCCAACTTTAATTTTATGTGTATTAGGAATGATACAAAATTCTTTAACCTTAGTCGGCTTCCCCTCTAAAGCATTTATAAATTCACTTAAAACATCATCTATATATGCAATATTCAATTCAGCTTCAGGATTATCTACGCTAATTTCTAAATCTCTTGAAATACGATAACAAAAAGTAGCAATAACTGAATTATAGTCTGGTCTACTCCATTTGCCATATAAATTCGGAAGTCGATAAATATATACATTTACTCCATATTCACTAGAATAATTGGAAAGCAACCTCTCTCCTGCTCGTTTGCTTATGCCATATAAGTTATCTCTTTCAGCTTGTATAGACGAACACGATAGAACAGGCACCATATTATTATTATTTTTGAGTAAATTTAATAATTCTGATGTGAAATCATGATTTCCTTCCATGAAATCATTTTCATTCTCAGACCTGTTAACACCAGCTAAATGAAAAACAAAATCACATTTTTTTGTATACTCATTTAAAGTTGCCCAATCAGTTTCTCTAGTAACTTTAAAAACATTTTTGTAACCTCTATTATTTAATTCAGCGACAAGATTTTTACCAATAAAGCCGTTCGCACCCGTAACTAAAATATTCATATACTTTACCACCCCAATTACAATTAATTGTACGTTTTTTTCCACTCTTTTAGTTCGTTTTTTATAAAATCTAATTCCAAGAGTTTATCTTTTATTTGTTCAATCGTAAGAATTTCAGTATTATCAGAGTTATATTCATTTTCAGTGGTAAGTTTTTGATTTCCTTCGTCAAAATATTTGTCATAATTTAAATCTCTTTGATCAGCAGAAACCCTATAGAAACCAGGTAAGTCTTCTGAGTTCAAAAACTCTTCTTTAGTTAAAAGTGTTTCATAACGTTTTTCGCCATGACGTGTTCCAATAACTTTGATTTCATTATCAGCATTAAAAAGTTCTTTTATTGCTCGAGCTAAATCTCCGATAGTACTTGCTGGAGATTTTTGAACCATAATATCGCCAGCTTTAGCATTTTCAAAGGCAAAAATCACTAGTTCTACGGCTTCTTCCAAACTCATAAGAAATCGAGTCATGTTAGGGTCTGTAATTGTTAAGGGTTGACCACTCTTTATTTGATCAACAAACAGAGGAATGACCGACCCACGCGAAGCCATAACATTTCCGTACCTTGTTCCACAAATCAAAGTTTTGTTAGGATCTACAGTTCTAGACTTAGCAACAAAAACCTTTTCCATCATAGCTTTTGAAATACCCATTGCATTTATGGGATAAGCTGCTTTGTCAGTAGAGAGACAAATAACTTTCTCAATCCCACATTCAATTGCTGCAGTTAAGACATTATCAGTGCCTAATATATTTGTTTTAACAGCTTCTAAAGGGAAAAATTCACATGAAGGAACTTGTTTTAATGCTGCAGCATGAAAGATATAATCTACACCATACATTGCGTTTTTAACACTAGATAAATCTCTAACATCTCCAATATGAAATTTTAATTTTTCATTCTTATAACGCTTTCGCATATCGTCTTGTTTTTTCTCATCACGTGAAAAAATTCGAATTTCTTTAATATTCGTGTCAAGAAATCGCTCCATAACTGCATTACCAAAAGAACCTGTACCACCTGTAATTAATAGTGTTTTGTTTTCAAACATTCTCATCATCACTTTCTATCGCTTATTTTTTTTGCGGGAATTCCTACACTAATTGAATAAGGGGAAGTGTACCCTTTTATCAAACTCATTGCGCCTATTACAGAACCATCACTGATATAGGAGCCCTTTAACACTTTACATCCTGCACCTAACCATACGTCTTGTCCTATAAAAATACTCTCTGACTGCATTGGTTGCTCTCTAATTAATTGAGACCTAGATGTTTCATGATCACTATCAATTATGTAGCATTGGGCAGCTATCGAAGTGTCGTTACCTATAGTCATAGACTCTTGTGCAAAAATTATTGTATCTTTTCCTATTGCAACATTATCTCCTAAAGTAATCATTCCATTTCCCCAAATCTGTACACCAGGATATAAAGAAACGTTATTTCCAAATATAATATTAGGATTATCAAGCCTAACTTCTCCATAAATTTTTATTGCGCTTTTCGTCTTATACTTATTTTGGACATTTTTTACAGCCAATTCATTTTTGATTTTATTGAAAATTTTACAAATCATTAATTTTCACCTCTCTTAAAATCATGTTTATAAACTTTATCACATGATAGAATGCTACATTTATGGTTTATTCTCTTACTTCTGCAAAACGATACTTGATATCAAAATATTCAATAATGATATACGGTAACAGTGCAAATATATTTGCTGTTACAATAAAAATCCAAGATTCAGTATATTGAATGATAATGATTGATAACAAAATTTTTAAGATTGTAGTGAACGTTAAAGATACACTTTGAATCTTTAATTTACCAAAACCTGCAATTATACTGGTATCAATGCTCACTTTCATAAAAAGTATATTGTAAACAGCAAATATAATACCATGAGTGTAACTTACGTCAATCGAACTATCTCTTAGCCAGAAATCAATTATATAAGGAAATAATAATATTAGAATAGCTTGCAATGGAATTAACAAAAGTAAAGAAAGGTTTAACTTTTTGTATAATAGTTTTATCCATATATAATCGTTTTTTACACGTGCCTCAGTAACAGCAGACCAGACGGGTGTAAGAGCTAAATTAAAGAAAGTACTAACAACAGAAAATAACTTGTTATAGACTTGAAATTGTACAACTTCAGCTGGATTTATCAACCATGAGATCAATAGTTCATTAGTGTTAAACATTATCATAGTTAAGATTTGCAAGTAGAAGAATATTCCGCCTAGCTTAATAATTCTCAAAGCATATTTACTTTCAAAGTATTTAAAACTAGGTTTGGCAGTTTTCAATTTTGTTGAAAATAAAACTAATGTAGCAATTAGGTAAGGAATATTAGTTGCAAATACGTAAGCAATCGATATTAATTTGATTTTCATATCTAAATCATCATTCTTAATAAAAAAAGCAAATAACAACATAGAAATTGATGATACAAGTATCAATAGTCCAGGAATTGCAGATTTTTGTAGCGAGTAGAAAATTGAAGAAACTAGTTTCAAGAAAAATTGTATTAGTATTCCTGTGATTAACATGGTTGCCATAAAGCTCAGTGTTTCTCCATCAATAAGATATGAAGGAACATTAAATACAACATTCCAGTTAATTAGAGGGATTATAAAAAACGATAGAACTGACAAAAATAATACAATAATTCCAACAGAGATATAAGCAGATGAAATATTTTTTCTTATTTCTTGATTGTCTTTATTTATTAAAGGGCTTACAAGATGATTTCTTAAACCATTTCCTATTCCTAAGTCAAAAGTTAGTATCCAAGATAATAATGAGATTGCAGTAAACCACATTCCTAAAACCAAATTATCAGAGAAGTACGAAATATATACCGGTAAAGTTAATAGAGATACTATTATCGCTGCTCCTTTAATAAGAAATGATAATGTAATATTTCTTATTAATTGAGCACTCTTAAAATCCAAACGTTTTAACTTAGATGATAAAAACTTATAGTCCACCATTATTACACCATTTCTTTTTCAAATCATTTATATCAGAAAAAAAATCCACGTGATCTTGTATCCAATCCTCACTTTTTTCCCACCACTGTAAGTTAAGTAAATAATTTATTTCTTCTTCATTGAATCTATACTTTATAAGTTTTGCAGGCACACCGCCTACTATTGCATAAGGAGGAACATCTTTAGTTACCACCGCTCCCGAAGCTACAATAGCTCCATCTCCTATGGTTATACCATTAATAATTTTTACTTCATTGCCAAGCCAAACATCATTTCCAATATCGCAGTAAAAACAATTGTTATTATCCGCGAAACTATATTCTTCAAAAAAATTATCATGAATATATTTCAAACCCGAGAATTCTTTTTGTGTAAAGAATATAGGATGTGTTGCTACATATTTAGATGTAGGATGATTCCCAGTAATTACTTTAACCCCAGGAGCTATCGAACAATATTTCCCAATTTTTGTTTTTGAGAATGTGCAATTACTTGATATATAGGTTGCTTTTCCAATTTGTGAATTTATAATATGTGTCTTAGAGTTAACTACATTCCTTCCTTCAAATGTCGAATTTTCAATCTTTGTATTATAAGAAATTCTACAATTGTTTCGTTTATTAATATTGACTATTGAAATGAAATTGTATATTTTGTTAGACACTTTTTTTAGCATAATTCATCTCCAAGAGTTCATTAATCTCCGTTTTAAATTTCTCATCTAAGTTATTTAATAGTTCTCTACTATCATATTTTTCATTTAGATTAACAGATTTAATTGCTTCAGCAATTTTTTCAGGTAATGGTTCATCAAAATAAATAACTATATTTCCAACCGTTGATTTTTCGACCACTCTAATTCTAACAGTGACTACCCTGATACCATTTGCTAAATAAGATAATATTTTTGAAGGGAATGAAGTATCATTGTACTTGGATTCAGGGTTTTGAGTACTCAATCCAATATGACATTTTTGCAAAAAAATAGTGAAATCTTTTCCTTTTAATAACCCGTCGTAAGTAATCGTTGAGTCAGATATACTATCCACTTTTTTTATTAATTGATTAACCTCATGTAACTGGGACTCACTCCCAAACCCCACTACATGTAGATGGTATTTTTCAGGTAAGTGACCAGCTGCTTCTATCGCCGTATATACACCACCTTTTTTCGGATCAAAAGTACCTGCATAAACCAAATGAATTTTATTATCATCAAATCTTTCATTTAATGGAAGCTCTGCTTTATAGATACCGTTAATAGTTACAGACGGAATATTTTTTATTTTCAATTTAGTTTTTAGAGAATCTGTAGATAATATAAACTTGTCAGCTGCTTTAAACAAAAACAACTCATTTTTTTTCATATAATTTGATAATGTTTGTGCATCTTGATAAATTTCTTCAATTTCTAAAACTAATCGAAACCTTTTTATTATTTTCGCAACTCTAATTGGGAGAGACAACATTACTGAATGATAAACAATTACTAACTCTCCTTTTTTAGTTTTTACCAATAAATGGATAAACAACTGCAACATCGAGAATAAGTATTTCAAACCTCTAGTGAGTTTACTGCTTCCACCAAAGGTAGAAAAAGTTTTTAAAGTAATACGGTTTGCAATTTCTTTAGTTTCTCCACAATAGAAACCTTGACTATTCATTGTCCAACTCGGAGAAATTATTTCGACTTCATGACCGAGTTCAACAATTGAATTACTGATATAATCAATTTTATTAGTGGCAGCAGGACTATAGTCTCTGTTTTCTACACTATGATAATGATAAAACGCAACATATTTTATTTTCACATTATGCACCTCTCTCACTTTTTATGTTGTATATCAATATGTAAGAGAGAATTGTAAAGATTATCAAATTCCCAAGCAATCCTATTTGAATCAAATTGAGTTTTTATTCTCTTAAAAGCATTTTCCGCCATTTTTTTTCTCAAATCTGCATTATTATAAAGTTCAGTTATAGCGCTGGCTAATAAAGCGGAGTCATGGATCGGCACCAAAATTCCAGTTACACCATCTATGATAACTTCAGGCACGCCCCCTACATTAGTAGCTATGCTTGGAATTTTAGCCTGTGAAGCTTCTAAAAAAACATTACCTAAATTTTCGTGAAGTGTTGGCAATACAAACACATCACTTTCACTCAAAATACTTGGTACGTCATCTCTTTTACCTAAAATAATTACTTTTCCACTTTCAATTTCTGTAGAAACTAAGTTCTTAAATTGCGCTTCAAATTCTCCGTCTCCAACAATCAAAAACTTTATATGTTTTAAATTAGATACTTTTCGAATTGCATTCCCTAAATCCTCATATCCTTTATCAAAAACAATACGAGATACAGTAGTAAAAATTATGTCATCTTCCCTAAGGCCTAAATCCCTTCTAATTGACTTGTCTTCTTCCAGTTCATGTGGCAAAGGCGGAAAATTATAAATGTAAGTGCTTTTATTCCTTGCATAACGATCAACCATTTTATGATTAGAGGTGAATTTACTAATCCCAAGAACTTTGGTTGCTAAAATTAAAGTAAAAGGCTCTATAACTGAATTAAATATAATTTTTTTATATGATGAAATCTGAAGGGAGGATCCCTGAAATCCATGTGTAGTAATTAACCTTACTTTACATCTTGCCAATAGTGCAGCTACCATACAATGAAAACCAGAACTTTGCATACCTGAAATATGAATTATATCTGGTTTTTCTTTTATGATTTGTTTCCTTAACTCATTAATCAATCCAAAACTAATTTTCTTTCCTGCAGTTCTATTTTGATTAAGTTGAACAAAATCATACTTATTAGATAAAAATTCATGTTTTCTAATTCTATCGTAATATACGTTTGGTCCACCTGTAGCACCTGGAAGAACGTAATGCAACATTATTTTAGGCTTCTGAGTCATTTTGATTTCTCCTAAATTTCATATATTGAAACTATAAATCATGCTTAACTTTGCTACTAAATTTATCATATAAGGTAGGATAAACAAAAAATATTGCAAATCCGATTGATGGTGTAATGTTGTTCATAATAAAAATTATAGAAGTTACAACTAACATAGCGAAATTGAGACTATTTAGAACTGAAGAGGGGGCATACCTTTTAAAAAAAGGATATGAAACAATATAAATCAAGGTTCCACCTACAACTATTCCATAAAGAGCTAATGTGTCTAAAATTTGTGAGTGTTGTCCAAATCCAGTCAAAAAACCGTTAGATATCATAATTTCGTTTGTGATTGTCCCGTAAAGTGGATTCTCAAGAAAGGCGTACCAGCTGGAATTAAGAGTATCGTATCTCCCCTCCAGTAATCCTGCATTGGAACCATTTCCAATAATATCTGCTTGTAAGATCATCATTCTCTCTACTGTTCTTCCAGATTCTAAATAACTAATAATTATATTAGTCACGTAGATGAATATCTCTTTGCTTTTAAATAAAAATATTAGAACAAACATGTTAAATAACATCATAGATGCTAAGTTTCTTTCTTTTGTAATTATTATTAAAAGAGTTCCGACTGTCATCATTATTAAAGCAGTGAAATAATTAGCATATAGTATTGTAATTAAGGACAGTAAATAAAAGACCCATGGAACTAATAACTTATTAAATTTCAGATTAAGATTTACTCTATTATATAAAAGAAAAAATGCAATGATGTTAAGAAAAACTAGAAAGTATACAAGCTCATAACCACCAATTCCTTGAATTCTTAAATCAGCAGAATAGTCCCCATTACTTTTCAGGCTTCTAGAAATCCAAGGATTTTCAAAAAGGTTATACAAAGTAATTATTGTTGTAATTGCGATAAATGGTAACGTCCATTTAATAATTTTTTCGTTTATATCGTTATGTCCATTCGCTTTATTAAATTCATACATTATATAAAAAAACAGTACTTGTCCAAAATTTAAATATCTATTCCCTATAACTGGATTCCCAAATAAATACGGCATAATAAAAGTTATTAAAATAAATAAAAATACAAAGAGGGTGTGAACATTAGTTTGTACAAAAAAATTCCTATTAAGAAGAAACGCTACAAATACCCACAAAGTCATTAAAATAAAACCAAGTGGAGTTACAAAATTAAGACTCTGAAAAGGGGGGAAAATACTAACTACAGCTAAGTAATATGTGATTACGGTTATTATTGAATTATAAATAAATACTTGCTTTGAATCACTCATCAAATTTACCTATTCTCCCACAAAATGTTATTCAATATTTTCCATAAATGCTTTAAAGTCACTTTTAAAGATTCTATAATCAAGAGGATTGTGATTACGACAATGACTATGCATATCCTTTAGTATGTTGTCGTCCACATTAATTGCTTCTTCCATCACTTTAACTAATGCATCAACGGAACAACTCTTTGCTATAAAACCGTTTTTTCTGAATTCAATAAATCTTGACACATTGCTAGTTGGTGTTGTAATGACAGGCGTACCGCAAGAGAAACTTTCTGCTAGTTTAGTAGGAAAACCAGCCATTGTCACTCTGTTTTCTAGTCTTGCAAAGATTGTGTAGTCTGATTGCTTTACTATTTCAATAGCATTTCCGTGTGGAATGCGACCTAAGAAAATAACATGTTCTCTTAAAATATTTAATTTCTGCTTATACGTCGGAAACATTTCTAAAAATGATTCCTCCGATATACCTGCAATATTAAATAAAAATGCATAACCCTTATTTTTTAAAATTAGAAAACTGTCTATTATCATATCTAACCGATCTTTTTCTTTTGAAATTCCTGGACTTCCTACGTATGAGAAAATTCTTTCTGTACTTGGATAATATTCTTTAGTTTGTAACCATTTTTTATCTTGTTTATCGATTAATGAAGGTATATTTACCGTAATACTATTCTTATAATAATTTTGCAGATAATCACTAATGCAAATGACATTTTTCACTTTCTTTTGGACAAATCTCATCCTTAAATTGCTATCAATTATTTTCACGAGATTATTTGTACCGTACCATTCCGTACAATCTGATACAATTTTTATATTGTTTTTCAATGCATATTTTTGTAATTTTAACAAAGCTATTGATGGATAGTTATATGCGATTATTGCGTAAATCCTATTTGGATCATACTTCCCTATAAGTTTCTTGACCCAATCAATTTGAGTTGAATATTTAAACCAATCTAATAGACCACTTGGATAAGATTTTGAAAATATTTCAAAGTTGTCAAGTTGAGAACTGTAAACCGGTTTTAGCTCTCCAGAATTCTTATCTGATTTGTTCAATCCAGCTAAAATCACTTTATATCCATGTTCTTTAAGAATCTTACTATTTGCTATCACTCTCTGAGCAGCCGCATTTTTGTCTGGAAACTCCATTCCACCTATATAAATAACGATATCTCTCATATTTTGTATCCTCCGTACCATTAAAAAATTAATTAAGTGTAGAATTTATAAATCTCAATTAATTTTTCTTAGTTCATCTAAGTATGCATCTACTACTAATTCTCTGCGAAACTCCTTCATGATTTTTTGCCTTCCCATAAGCCCCATTTTTTCTTTCTGTTTAAAATTTAGAGATAAAAATATTTCGATCTTGTCAATTAAATCTTCCGAATTTTCTTGCTCTATAAAATATCCATTAATTTCGTTATCCACAATTTCTTTTGTTCCACTTCTATTCGTTGTAATTATTGGTCTTCCTGACGCGGCGGTTTCTAGAAGAACATTTGACATTCCTTCCGGATAATACGTAGGATGAATTGTGCAACTAGAAATTTTATGGAATTCCCTCACGTTATCTTGCATTCCGTGGTACTTTAATATGCCTAACTCCTGCAGATTATGTAATTTAGATTCGTAATCCTGTTCACAAAATCCAAGAACGTGAAACATAGTATATGGATGCTTTCTTTTAATATATTGAGCTGCTTCTAAAAACTGATCTATCCCTTTCTCTTTCATAATTCTTGAGATATATACAAAATTCACAGTAGGTAAATCAGGATAAGGTAGTAGTGGAAACTCACTAATGTTTACACCAGATCCAGGAATAATTTTATATTTGTTTATGTTGACACCATTTTCCATAATAATCCTTTTATCTTCTTTATTTTGAAAAAATACACAAGTGGCTTTTTTATAGGATGCTTTATAAAGATTCAACAAAATTTTCTTTGTGATTCCCTTTTTCTCGAACCCAGATCCTAATCCTGTAACATTTGGGAAAAAAGGAACTTTTTTAAGCCTTGCAATCAGTCCTCCGTAGACATTAGGTTTAACTGTATAAGAAATAATTGCATCCGGTAATATTTTATTTATAACTTTGTAGTACTGATACAATAATTTTAAATCTTTAAATGGATTCATACCTCTACGATCTAATGAAACATTATGATGAATACATCCCATCTCTATTAAGCGCTCCAATTTTTCCCCATATGGCAAAACTAAATGTACTTCAAATTTTTCTTCAAGTAATTTTTGAATAATTTCTTTACGAAAATTATAAGTGTAAACATCATGGTTAGATAAAATAACGACTTTCTTCACTATATAATCACCTTATTTTCTAGAATTGTGTACTTTTTTAGAGTTAGTAATAATAATTGATTCGTCAAATTCAATTTTTTGATAGTTAAATTTAGTTCCCGAAAGATTTTCGTCGACTTTTAAACTCCCAAATATTTTTTTAAAGAAACTAATTCTTTTACTAAGAAGATTCGGAATTTTAAATGGAATTAATATTGGATTCTTGTTTTTCATTTCGCAAGTGACTTTATAAACAGAAGAAATGTTAACATACTCTTTGTTTTGAGGAATCCAAGTTCCTGTAGCTTCATTCTCTATAATTTTGTATAAAAAATTGGATAAGTTGTCTACGAATATCATGCTTCTTTCGCTAAAGGTTGTTATAAAAAAAGGTAGAATAGAAAACAAATGTAACAATCTAGAGAAATTACCTGGAGAATCTGGGCCATAAACTAAAGGTGGTCTAACAATACATAATTTGAAATTTTCATTAGATAGTTTTTGCAATTCTTTCTCTGCCATAAATTTTGATTTGCCGTAGTCACTCTTCGGCGCTTCTATTGTAGCATTGTCTATAGTACCGTTTATTAACCCGTAAACACTAAGAGTACTAAAAAATACAAAATGCTTTACACCTTGTTTTTTTGCTTTTTCAGCTAATCTTATAGTCAAATCTCTATTTACCGTGTAATATGATTCGCTAGAAGATTTTTTTGAATGTACTATTCCTGATAAATGAATTATTGAATCGTATTTTGTGAAATCAAGTTCTTGCCATGAATTTCCTCTTACACTAATGCTATCAATTTTATAATCAGATATTTTATTTTCTTCTACCCATCTTTTAAACGATAATCCTATATAACCTTTTAAACCTGTAATTAAAATTCTTTTCATTTATCAATCTCCTTTGCACTAGCTACTTCATTGACCATTCTAATGGAATCACCTTCTACAACCCCGTCACTATTAATTACACTGATTAGAGTTTTAAAAAAGCATTTGATATCCATCCATAGTGATAACTTTGATACGTATTCTCCATCCAATTGAGCTTTAATTTTGATTGGCAATTCATCACGACCATTAACTTGTGCCCAGCCAGTAAGCCCCGGCAAAACTCCATTAGCACCATGTTTTTCTCTTTCTTTAATCAAATCATATTGATTCCATAATGCTGGGCGAGGACCGATTACAGCCATCTCCCCTTTCAAAATATTTATAAGTTGAGGAAGTTCATCTAAACTTGTTTTACGCAAAAACTTACCTGTTTTAGTAATGTATTGATTTGGATTTGTTAGTAAGTGAGTCGGTGTATCTTTGGGAGCATCAATAAACATTGTTCTAAATTTCAAAATGTTAAAGTGAGATTGCTGAAGCCCGACACGCTTTTGTTTAAAAAATACCGGGCCTTTCGACTCAAGTTTAATTGCAATCATAATTCCAATAAATAAAGGAGCAAGTACAATTAGTCCAATCAACGACAATATAAAGTCAATTTTTCGTTTTTGTTCAATATACTTCATCATTCACACTCCATTAGTTAGACTGTTTCTTTTAGTTGATCACGCTTAACCGAATCGAGACAATCATTTGCCCAGTTGACGAGATATAGACCGAGCGCTTCACTCGTCTTTAACTCATGCATTCGAATAAGTTTTCCTTCCAAATCTGCTTCCTCGGTGACGATACCTGTAAAGATTTTCGGATAAACTGCTTCAGGATGAACTTCCCCTTCTTTCAACAGCTCTTCAAACATTTTTTCGCCTGGACGAATCCCACTAAACTCAATCGCAATTTGATTTTCAGTGAATCCGCTCAATTTAATCATATTGCGTGCAAGATCAACAATTTTCACTGGTTCACCCATATCAAGGACAAACACTTCTCCACCATCCGCAAGCGTTCCCGCTTGAATGACCAGACGACTCGCCTCAGGAATTGTCATGAAGTAACGCGTCATATCAGGATGTGTTACGGTGACCGGTCCGCCCTTCTCAATTTGAGCTTTAAATAACGGAATCACAGAACCACGACTGCCTAATACATTCCCGAAACGGACAATAGCGTACTTTGTTTGACTAGTCTTTGCTAAATTTTGAACAACCATTTCAGCAATACGTTTTGTTGAACCCATAACGTTCGTCGGATTGACGGCTTTATCCGTCGAAATCATGACAAATCTATCTGCGCCAAACTCATCTGCCATCTCAGCGACATTTCTAGTGCCATAAATGTTGTTCTTCACAGCTTCATGTGGATTTGCTTCCATCAACGGAACATGTTTGTGTGCTGCCGCATGGAAAACTATATGTGGTGAATGTGTCATAAAGACGTTACGCAACCGTTCAACGTCCTGAACGTCAGCGATAAGCGGAATAATTTCTACATCTAAATTCAATTCACGTAATTCACGTTCAATCAAATAAATGCTGTTTTCACCATGTCCGAGTAGTAACAAGCGTTCTGGCTTGAACTTTAAAATTTGACGACAAATCTCTGATCCAATCGAACCACCTGCACCCGTTACAAGAATCGTTCTCCCTTCGACTTCTGACTGGATTCCCGAAATATCTAGTTCAACCGGTTCACGCCCCAATAAATCGTCAATGGAGACTTGGCGCATTTGATTGACAGCAACTTTACCCGCTGCCACTTCTTCAATCATGGGTAGCGTATGCACATTTGTACAAAGTGATTTTGCACGTTTAATAACGGCGAGTCGATCTTGGTAATTCATAGAAGGGATTGCGAATACAATTTTATCAATTGCATGATTCTCGACCACACCTTCTAATTGTTCGAGCGTTCCCAACACTCTTACACCGTTAACTGTCAGATTTTGAAGATGACTGTTATCATCAATAAACCCAACTGGATTCATACGATGATTATCTGACTGATTGATTTGACGGACTAACATACGACCCGCTTGACCAGCACCGATAATCAACGTCCTTTTTTCAGTTTTACGCCGCTTCATTTTTCTCCCGCCTAGAACAAGTCGGCGATCTTGCTTCCAAGTCACATAAATTCGTGACCCCAAACGAATGCCTCCTAACATTAGAAGAGATAAACAGAAACTAAGGAATAACATTCTTTCCATTGCTTCTCCGTAAACAGCAAATTGAAGGAGATACAAAGTCAACGTACTCATCATAAGCGTCACGGCAAGACGGATGGCTTCTGACATGCTCGCAAAACGCCATGCGACTCGATAAAGACGACTGATACCGGCCATCACGATAAATAGCGCGCTGTATAATAAAGCAGATTCTACAAAATGATTACGATCCACATTTTCAATAAATTCAATTGGATATAAAAAGAAGTATGTGACGAACATTGAAGATAAAATAGCCATAATATCAAGAAACACTAGTACGCTTGTTCGAAATGATTTTCGACTTAACTCAGGAATCAACATCTGTTTTCCTCCTTACTTCACTGGATTCAAAGAAGATTGTTCTTCCATCAGTTCGGTCATCATTTTTAATACATCGTCTCGGAGATCGTCTCTCTTTAATGCAAATTCAAGAATTGTTTGAATAAACCCTAATTTTTCTCCAACATCATAGCGTTTGCCATTGAATTCGTAAGCATATACACGCTCAACTTCATTCAAGCGCGTGATTGCATCTGTCAATTGGATTTCACCACCCGCTCCCGGGACTTGTGTTTCTAAGAAGTTAAATATTTGAGGAGTAAACAAATATCGGCCTAAAATGGCCAAATTCGATGGTTCTGTACCTGATGCCGGCTTTTCAACAAAAGATTCAACTTTATGTAAACCGCCTTCAAGTGACGCCTGTGGATCAACAATCCCATAACGATGAGTTACGTCGCGTGAAACTGGTTGAACTCCGATAATCGAACTCTCCGTTTTTTCGTACTGTTTAATCAATTGTTTTGTACAAGGGATTTCCGCCTGAACAATATCATCTCCAAGCATAACGACAAATGGTTCATTTCCGACAAACGCCTTTGCCTGCAAAACCGCGTGGCCAAGTCCCATCGGTTTTGACTGACGAATGAAATGAATATTAATATTGGTCGTTTCTTCAACCAACTTTAAAAATTCAGACTTCCCTTTTTCAATTAGAATTTGTTCGAGTTCTGGAACTGAATCGAAGTGATCTTCAATAGCGCGTTTGCCTTTACCGGTCACAATCAAAATGTCTTCAATTCCAGATTCAACGGCCTCTTCAATAATATATTGAATGGTTGGCTTATCTACAATTGGTAACATTTCTTTTGGCATTGCTTTTGTTGCTGGTAAAAAACGTGTTCCTAATCCTGCAGCCGGAATCACAGCTTTTTTAACTACTTTGCTTGCCATGATGCTCCTCCTCTATGGATAAATATACATTCTCTGTCTGATTCATAGAAAAAAGGATGTAACTTACATCCTTTCAAAATTATATTTTCAGATTATCACTTTAGACCTAATATAAAAACATACGAGGAGTAAAATAAACCTAAAATCGTTCGACAGTTGTCGACAAAAGAATCATATTTTTAGATGAATTGTCAATAATTAGTCTTTAACAACAAGTGAATTATTTTTTCCATTTTCCTCGCCAGTTTTTAACCGGTAGCGTCGGCGGATCGATAAATACGAAGTCATCCTTCATAATTGCTTCCGCATTGACTACGTAATTTTCCCACTTGTCTTGACCAAGTTCTTCACGAACAACTTTCTCGACTTCCTTCCAATAAAATGTTCGGCGGCCTGTGCTATGGGCATCTGATGCGATTAAATGGCTGAGTCCGTTACGAAGGAAAGCAAATGCGAGCTCTTTCACGTTCTGACCGAACTCTCCGGTCAAACTACTCGTCGTAATCTGCGAAAGCGCACCAGACGAGACAAAATCCATTAACCGTTTTGGGTTGGTTGCGAACTCTTTATTACGCTCGGGGTGGGCGATAACTGGCGTGTACCCTTCCGTTTGAAGCCCGAAGAATAATTGTTCTGCATAGGCTGGTACTGAGTCACTCGGAAACTCCACTAAAACGTAACGAGATTCGGCAAGTGATAAAGCCTTACCTTGCTCTAATGATTCAACAAGATCACCAAAGATTCGAATCTCTTGTCCAGCGTACAGATCGAGGTCGATTCCTTCTTGTCGCAAAACATTCTGTAATCTCGTGACAGCATTCGATACATCGAGCTGGCTTGTGTCAAACTGTGGATGAAACGCGTGGGGGGTGACCACGATTGCGGTCACCCCTTCACTTACGGCGCGCTTCGCCATCTCGACCGCTTGTTCGACTGTTTCCGGACCATCATCGACGGCCGGCAATAAGTGACAATGGATATCAATCATGGCACGCTCTCCTTTTATTCATATGCGTAGTAGTAATAATAATCGTCGCTACCTTGTGGCTCGCGTTTGTTCAAGACGACACCGAGGATATGTGCCTCTGCGAGTGTCAATTGTTCTTTCGCTTTGACAACCATCTGGCGATCCGATTTATCACAACCGACGACAAGAACGACACCGTCAACCTTTCGAGCTAAGAGGCGCGTATCCGCTACTTGCATCATTGGAGGGGCATCTAAAATGATGACATCATAGTTTGCTTTCAGTTCTTCTAATACACGATCCATCATCTTCGAAGATAATAACTCCGATGGGTTAGGCGGAATCGGTCCAGCCGCAATCAAATCTAAATTCTCGATTTGAGTCGTATGCGTCGCTTTATCGACAGTCGTCTTTTTAGCAAGCACAGTTGAGAGACCAATTCCATTTGACAAACGGAATGTAAAGTGGGCAGTAGGACGACGCATATCGCAGTCGACGAGTAACACACGTTTCCCTTGCTGTGCATAGACGACAGCAAGGTTTGATGACGTCGTCGACTTTCCTTCTCCTGACGAGGCTGACGTGATAACCATCGTTTGTAACTCGTCATCAATTGCCGTAAACTCCAAATTTGTTCGGATGGTCCGATACTGCTCTGAAATCGGTGACTTTGGCTTCAGAATCGTGATTAACTCTCGGCCTGACTTGTCATATTGTGTATGTTTATTTTTCTTCTTTCCGAACTTAAACATGGGCTCGTTCACCTTTCACGTTAGCTTGACGTTGTTGACGCATTTCGACTTTATCGATTACAGGGATTGATCCAAGAACCGGGAGTTCTAAAATGTTTTCAACGTCTTGTTCCGTCTTAATACGACGATCTAATACAACTTTAAGGAACGCGATGGCAACACCAATCATTAAGCCAAGAATAGTTGCGACCGCTGTATTCATCAGGACATTTGGTTTAACAGGTAACATTGGGACTGAGGCATTTGACAGAACTTTCACGTTATCCACGCTCATCAATTCTGGCACTTCTTTCGAAAAGACATCGCTGATTTCGTTAGCAATGTCCGTTGCTAGCACAGGATTTGTATGTTGAACTTTAATGTTGATGACTTGTGAGTTTTGTTCACTATTGACCGTAATTAAGTTTGCAATATTGTCAGGGGCACCCATTACATTTTCTTGAACCTGCTCTAAAATGGCTGGACTTTGAATGATGACCCGGTATGTGTTTACTAACGTTACTGATGACTGAATTTGGCCACTATCGATCATGTTGTTTTGCGATTCTTTAGGAGCAACCAATACTTGCGTCGATGCCTCATATGTTGGACTAATGACGAATGAACTCACTAAAAAGGCAATAAGCGCCGCGATGATTGCTAAACTGATGATGAGCCCTTTGCTCCGCTTTAAGATGGAGAACAACTCTCCAATAGAAATCGTTTCTTCTTTCATGCTCTTGTTTTCTCTCCTCTGTTTTAAAAGTCACTGCTGGAAAAAATCCGCAGATAATATTTAACAATCCCAATACCAAAACATTATAGCAAATTTCCTCATAGATGATGACCCATTTTTTAAATTTTGGTTTTTTTGGTATGTAAATCTGATAAACTTTGTTAGGAAGAACTTAACAAAAGGAGGAGACAATAGTGCACGTTAGTGAGCGCCTACTCCAGTTGTACGCAGACACGGATGCATCAACACGTACAAAATTGCAGAATACGATTAAACAAAATTTAGGGGACGGTAAACCGTTAAGTGTGTCCTACGAAGAATTGACGGGGTTATCGGATGCGACGCTACCCACAGAAGAAAAATCAGCGAAAGACTTCGCTGCTTGGATTAACGATGGCAAAAAAGATGCCATGTTCCTTCAATACTATATTTCTTTACTTGAAATGCATGAGAATGTATTAAACAAAGAAGCGACGATTCCTCAATCAAAATCAATTGATGAGACAGTAGCCAAGGAAACACCTATTGAGAAACAGGCACCGGCACTGATTCCCGAACC
The DNA here is from genome assembly GCF_018617905.1 of Exiguobacterium sp. s40. Lineage (NCBI taxonomy): Bacteria > Bacillati > Bacillota > Bacilli > Caryophanales > Exiguobacterium > Exiguobacterium sp. s40. Next base: position 62,286 of record NZ_JACSLC010000003.1, read on the forward strand.
AACCGTAGTTCAAGATTCAAAACTGAAAGAAAAATCAACTGTCTCTAAACCACGATACACACCTGAAATTCCAGTTCCATCACGCACCGAGCGAGCAAAGTACAATCGAACAATCGAACCAGCCCGTCCACGTCGGAAATCCAGAAAATGGATTGTAACTCTCTTCTTCTTCGCTTTACTCATAGGAGGCGGATATATCGGGTATCCATATGTAGTGGACCTGTTGGAACCAAAACAAGAAGCCGAAATCGTGAAAGAAGCACCGAAACCGGATCCTGAACCGGTCGTCCAAGAACCAGAAACAAATTACGTCTGGCTGGCCTCAAAGAACGTCAACCTTGTCTCGGAACCGAACGGCACGACCGTCACGTATATTGGTGACATCGGTGACCGCTACGAAGTGTTGAACGAACAAGACAATCATGTCGAAGTAGATTTGGATGGGACGACAGCTTGGGCCCCGCTCGATGCTGTCACAACTGACTGGCCGACGCGCGATTTGACGGACAGTGCTTTGCTCGACTGGGTGAACACGAATTTGAACAACGAGTGGCTCAGCGAGTCGGCGCCTAACTTTTTTGCCATGAACGAAACGGCACTCACGGAGACAATCGGCGTTCCTTATGGTCGGGAGACGGATGCGTTGAATGCTTACGCCTTCTATAACGACGGTTTCTTCGTCATTCAACAGGACAAGGTACACGCCATTGACTGGACGAACACGCAAACGACGCGTGAGGCGTTCAGCCCGCTCGGTGAACCGATTCTTGAAACGGACGATGCGATGGTATATGAGAGTGAGACGTACTCACTCCGCTTATTCGAAGGTACGAACGGACAGACACGGGTACGACTGACTGAAAAATAAGAGAGTTTCACGGAAGGAGCAATCCCCATGAACACGATTCTTGTTACAGGAGGTGCCGGTTATATCGGTACCCATACCGTTTTACAATTACTTGAAACCGGCCACGACGTCATCGTCCTTGACAACTTGTCGAACAGCCGTCGTGAGGCGCTCGAGCGCGTCGAAGCATTGACCGGGAAATCGGTCACGTTTTATCTCGGTGACATCCTCGACCGCGAACTGCTCGAACAAATCTTTTTGACGCATACGATTGACGCCGTCATCCATTTCGCCGGACTGAAAGCTGTCGGTGAATCGGTATCCGAGCCGCTCCGTTATTACGAGAACAACGTCGTCGGCACGACCGTTCTCTTAGAAGTGATGAACGCGTTCGATGTGAAACGGATCGTCTTCAGTTCATCGGCGACCGTCTACGGCATGCCGGAACGGACCCCGATCGACGAGTCGTTCCCGCTCAGCGCGACGAACCCCTATGGCCGCACGAAACTGATGATTGAAGACATCATGCGCGACCTCGCCGTCGCCGACCCGTCATGGAGCATCGCCCTCCTCCGCTACTTCAATCCGATTGGCGCCCACGAATCGGGCCAGATTGGCGAAGACCCGTTTGACATCCCGAACAACTTGATGCCCTACATCACCCAAGTCGCCGTCGGTCGCTTGAGCGAATTGAGCGTGTTCGGTGACGATTACGACACACCGGACGGGACCGGCGTCCGCGACTACATTCACGTTGTCGACTTGGCCGAGGGTCACTTGAAGGCGCTCGACTACGTCATGGACCACACGGGTGCCGAGGCGTTCAACCTCGGGACCGGTACCGGCTATAGCGTCCTCGACCTCGTCCAAGCGTTCGAGGCGGAGAGTGGGAAAGCTGTCCCGTACAAAGTGACGCCACGTCGTCCAGGCGATATCGCCATCTGTTTTGCTGATCCAGCGAAGTCGAAACGTGTGCTCGGCTGGGAAGCGAAACATGACGTCCGCGCCATGTGCCGCGACGCCTGGAACTGGCAATCGAACAACCCGAACGGATATCGCTAACACCAAAACGAGTCCTCATCTTTGTCGATGAGAACTCGTTTTTTTCATTGTTTGATCCAAGCTACCCCATACACATCGAGTTCAATCGTCTCGATGGGTTCACCTGTGAACAGATTCGTCCCTCTCGCTCGCACGTTTACTGGCTCATTTCCGACGTTCGTATACAACATGAGCGTCTCCCCTCCGCCTTTCCGCTCGACCGTGAAGACGCGCTTATCAGACGTATCGATTCGCTGCTCCGCGTACGGTGAGAATGCCGGATGTGTCCGTTTGACGTTCAACTGGCTGATGATGCCAGAGAACACTTGCAGGCGGTACGGATTCGTCTTCAGCTCTTGGATGAGCGCATCGTGGTCGACCGGTGTCTCGACACCGAGCAGTGTTCGGTAATCGACGGTCGGGATGCCTTGGAGCGAGAACAGGATACTGTGCGCTGCGAGAATCATGTCGACGCTCGGCTCAATCAAATTTTTCTCGAACGGGTCACGCTCGTGAATCGACAAGAAGTTAAAGTATGTCTTCCCTGCTTCCGGCGCCTCGATCCGATTCGCCCAGTCGGACAACTTCTTGGCGTCACCTTGCGCGAAGGCGAGCATCGTGTGCGAGGCGAGGTCGAAGTGACAAATCGCATCAGCAACGCTGATGTATGAGCCGTGTGCCTGAACGTCTCCTTCATAGGCGAGAATCAATTGGCCGTTCGGTTTATAGTGATGGAGCACCGCGTGCCACAATTCGATGACGCGCTGGATGCTTTCTTCCGGCATCCCCCGGAACGACTGCACGTGGACACGCAGTTTCGTCGCGCCTTGGGCGAGCCGCTCGATGAAAGCGTCCGTCTCCTCGAGCAGATTGAACTGTAACTCGTTATAGACGTCAGGCTCCGTATCGTACATGAGCTCGAACTCATGCTTGAAGCGTCCGAGGTCCTCATATAATCGGATGCGCGGATTGATGGCCGTATCGGTCGGTTTGGCAGGATACGGGAACAGCGAGACGAGATACAAATCGCTAATCGACGCCTGGACGTGTTCCTTCAACAGGTCATGGAGTGCGTCCAAGTCGGGACTTCCATCCGTCGTGACGGCGTTCGCGTCCATCATGAGCACGCTCGTCTTCTCGCTCACACCTTCCCCGTCGTGCCAATGATGACCATCCCACTTCATGAACAGCTCCTGCCAGTCCTCTGATGTATGGTCATCCTCTAATCGGTTGATGATCGGTTCAACAGTTTCCCAAAGCATGTGATCCCTCCTCAGTGTCTCTTTATCAGTCCCACCGATACACGATTTTCAAACGCAAAAAAAGCCGTCCCTAAGGACGACTCAGTTCATCAAGCGCTGTAACTCCGCTTGGACATCGGCGAGTGAGGTTTCATTCGGATGCCAGTAATAGATGCCGTCCGACTCCAGACCGCCCGCTCCTTCGATGCGGAGCGTGCTGGCATTGCGGAACGCCTTCATATAGTCCGTCGACAACGCCACGAGCTCATTGAACTCGATGTTCGTCTTGGCCCGGTTGCCGGCGACGTCTAACAGCTTCGTCACTTTGTCGACCGAGAAGTCAGAACGTCCCTTCTCGACGATGGCCGCGACGACGGCGCGTTGCCGCTCTTGGCGGCCGAAGTCACCGTTCGGGTCGTCGTAACGCATGCGGGCGTACGACAATGCCGAGGCGCCGTTCAAATCGACCTGTCCGACTGGATACGAGTAGCCGTCCGACGAGAACGCGAAGTTGTTCGTCACCGTGATGCCGCCGAGCGCGTCGACGACCTCGGTGAACGCCTCCATGTCCGCCTCGACGACATAGTCGATCGGGATATCTAAGAGCGCTTCCACCGAATCCATCGCCATCTCGGCCCCACCGAACGCATAGGCGTGGTTGATCTTATCGTTCATACCTTTGCCGACAATCTCCGTCTTCGTATCGCGTGGGATGCTGAGCATTGCCCCTTCGTCCGTCGTCGGATTGAGCGTCATGACGATGATCGAGTCACTCCGTCCCTGCTCCCCGTCACGGCGGTCAATCCCGAGCAGTAACACCGATACCGACTCCTTCTGTTCAATCGTCTCGACTTGTTTCCGTTCCTCGCTGATTTCCAAGTTGTCATTTACTTTCGTCACCGTCTCGTTGACGTCCCGGTACATCGACCAGACGAACAAGCCCCCAGCGACGAGGAAAACCGTCAAGACGCCGAGCGTGATCGCCAACGCCTTTTTCCAGCGTGATTTCTTCTTATGTCTCGCCATGCGTGCACCTGCTTTCAAAATCGTTAGATATGGATATAATTCCCGCTTCACGTGTTGTATTATAGCACATTGTCAAAAAATGCTAACCATATCTTTTCAATTTTCATGGGAAATGTGTCTTATAGCGGGTACGCCTCATGTGTTCGCGCCAGCCCGCGTTGATTTCGGCCCCAAGCAGCATCGTCGCAGCCGTCAAGTAGAGCCAAATTTGCAATAAGATAACGATGCCAATCGTCCCGTACGTGTCCCCGAACATCGAGAACCGGTCGACGTAGATACTATAGCCCGTCGACAGCATCTGCCAGGAGATGACGGCAAAGACGGCACCTGGGAGCGTCTCCGTGAATTTGACGTGTTGTTGCGGGGCGATTTTATAAAACATCGAGAACGCAAAGATAAGGATGACGGTCGACAACGTATAGCGCGCTAAAGTCGCCAACCGATCGAAGTCCTCGAGCCGTGGGAACCACGTATACATGAGCTCGACGAACTCACGGCCGAAGATATGGAACACAATCAAGATGACGGCACCGACGCTGAAGGCGATGAGCGTAAGCAAACCAATCAAGCGACGAACGACGTAGCTCCGGGCCTCCGTCTCCCCGTAGGCGAATACGGTCAGTTTGACGAGACGGGCCGTCCCGTTCGATGCCGACCAGACGGCGATGATGGCCCCGATTGAGACGAGGCCGGCGTTGATGTTGCCGCTGACGTCATAGACGATCGACAGCATGTCGCGCACGCTCGAACCCGGGATGAGAATCTCAATCTGTTCGATCAACAAGGCGTCGTCGATGCCGAACCACGCCATGACGGCGAACAAGAGGACGAACGTCGGGAAGATGGCAAGAAACCAAAAGAACGCGAGCGTCGCGCTATAGTCGTTGATATGGTGGTCCTTGAACCGATGGCGGACGTCGATGACAAGACGGGTCAGGCGATCGAGCACTCGGGTCACTCCTTTTCTATTTATTATGACATAAAACAAACCGCCCCATCCGATTGGATGAGGCGATGCGTCACTGTTCCATCAATTGTCCGAGATACGACTTCACGTCTTCGAGTGAAGTGGCGTCCGGGTTCCAGTAATAGATGCCGTCGCTTTCTTTCCCGCCCGTTCCTTCGAGGCGAAGGACGTCCTGGTTTTTGAAAGCAGCCATATAGTCGCTCGAGAGCGTCCGGATGTCTTTGAACGTCATGTTCGTCTTGGCGTTGTTGCCGAGCACATCGAGCATGTTGTTGAACTTCGAGATGGAGAAGTCGTCTTTGCCTTTATTGACGAGCGCAGTGATGACATCACGTTGGCGCTCTTGGCGACCGAAATCTCCGCTCGGGTCGTCATAGCGCATACGCGTGTACGCGAGCGCCTCTGAACCGTTGAGCGTGAGTGCGCCCGGTTCGAACGTGTGCTCACCTGACGTGAACGCCAAGTTGTTCGTCACGTTGACGCCGCCGAGAAGGTCGACCGTGTCTTGGAAGCCCTTCATATCAACTTCGGCCACGTAATCGATCGGGATGTCGAGCAAGTTCTCGACCGTGTCGAGTGCCATCTCGGCCCCACCGAACGCGTAAGCGTGGTTGATCTTGTCAGAAGTCTCTTTGCCGACGATTTCCGTCTTCGTGTCACGCGGGATGCTGAGCATCGCGCTTTGATCCGTGTTCGGGTTGAGCGTCATGACGATAATCGAGTCGCTGCGACCTTGCTCGTCGGCACGACGGTCGACACCGAGAAGAAGAACCGAAATCGGTTTTTTGTCATTGATCGTCTCCGGTTGCATGCGCTCCGGGCTGAGGCCTGTCGAGTCGTTCAACCGCTCGACAGTCGAATCGACTTGATTATATAGATAGGCAGCTGCACCGGCTCCGATGAGCAGGAACAACCCTACGACGAGTCCCGCAATTTTTGCGATCCGTTTCGCTGGGGAACTCTTTTTACGACGTTTTTTCACTCGCTTCTTTTGCTCTTCCATGACTTAACACCTTTCATAAACCATTTTTATAAAAATACCAATTTTTATTTTAGCATGTAACCGTCTTTCATAACGTTATTTTTATAAAAAAGGGAAATTGATACAGCAAATTGGGAACGTATACATTCGTTGTTACTTATCGGTCTTTTCTGACGAACCATTGAGTGTTTTCTCCGCATTATTTTTCTCGACACCTTCACGCTCCAAGCATTTAGTCGCAATCTTGTCCGATTTGTACGTATAAAGACCCACTTCTCAATCATCAAACATCCGAAATCGTGTCAACTTTTTGTCGAATATGCTGTTTTATAGGTATGTTTCCTTATATTCAAACACCGTGATGAGACAAAGGGATTATTTTTTGTAATAATTGGCTTATCTATGATGAAAATACACATATAAATCCATTAATTGGTTGGAGGGGTTGTCAGATGCGCTACGTCGTCACTTGTTTTTTAGAGAAAGAAGAACCTTGTGTGTTTACGGTATATGGGGAGTCCAAACAGGATGCCGCTTTCACGTTTGAAAGAACGTTGAACGAGGCGAGCCCGCTCAACGACTATGTGGAGTTAAGTGACGGCAAGAAAGTGAAAGTCGGATCGATCCTCGCCTACCGCATCGATGAGGTACAGCCCCTCTTTTAAAGTCCATCCATTTCGGGTAACCCTTATAAGGAAACCAAATCAACGAACGGGGTGAACCGATATGGAATTAGGGATGATCGGACTTGGAAAGATGGGCTTGAACTTGGCGCTCAATCTGACGGATGGTGGACACCGTGTCCTCGGTTACGACCCGGGCAACGTGTCGACGAGCCAATTCGAGACGAAACAGTCGCTCGATGAAGTCGTCGAAGGGCTGAAGACGCCGCGTGTCGTCTGGGTGATGGTGCCGGCGGGCGACGTGACGGAGCACGTCTTGAACGACCTACATGCGTTGTTGTCACCAGGGGATATCGTCATCGACGGCGGCAACTCGAACTATAAAGAGTCGATGCGGCGGGCCGAGCAGTTCAAAGACAAGCTCATCTACTTCTTTGACGTCGGGACGAGTGGCGGCATGGAAGGGGCGCGACACGGCGCCTGTACGATGATCGGTGGGGATTTGGAGGCGTTCGGCAAAATCGAGGAGTTGTTCCACGACGTGTCGACGGATAACGGTTACTTGTACGCCGGACCGAGTGGCAGTGGTCACTTTTTGAAGATGATCCATAACGGCATCGAGTACGGCATGATGCAGGCAATTGCCGAAGGGTTCGAGATTCTTGAGAAGAGCCCGTTCGAGTATGACCACGAGCAAGTCGCCCGCGTCTGGAACCACGGCTCGGTCGTCCGCTCGTGGCTAATGGAGCTGACCGAGAGCGCGTTCCATAAGGACGCGAAGCTCGACGAAATCAAAGGGGTCATGCATGCCTCAGGGGAAGGCAAGTGGACGGTCGAGACGGCGCTCGAGTACGGCGTGCCGGCTCCGGTCATCGCGATGTCGCTCATGATGCGGCAACGTTCGCTCGAAGAGGACACGTTCTCCGGGAAAGTCGTCGCCGCCCTTCGAAACGAGTTCGGCGGGCATGCGGTTGAGAAAAAATAGTGAGATCAAACTAGTACTCGCTCTGATTGTAAAAGAAAGATTTCAGTCAACGATTCGACTGAAATCTTTCTGTTTTTTTGTGCAATATTTTCTACTGTGATAAATGTCTCTTTTATAATTTTCAAGGAAAATGTTACTACGAATGGAAAGTACAGCGATTAACGTCTTAAATATACTATAATCTGTAAAATTCTAACCTTTAAAATTAGCTTATGATGAAAGGAGCACCGTATCTTGTGTTGAACAAGGAGTGGAAAAACATGTTGAAACTTCATGAATATCCGTTAAACGTCTCGAAAAATCTACACAAAGCCACAAGGGAAATCCTTTATCGCCAACAGACGAACGATTGGCGAGATGTCGATTACACCTTCAATCGAATCGCCGACCAAGCGCTTCGCATCAGTGAACAAGATTCTCGTTTCCAATTCGAAGGAGAGACGATGCTGTATGGACCGATGACCATACTCAAATTAACACGCACGTTCCCGGATGGTGGGGAGATCTCGTTCCAAATGATGTATCAACAGGAAGTAGACGAGGCTTATTTTGTCATTCGCGTATTGGATTACATAAGTCGTTTGAAAACAGCCTGGTTGCCGCCTGGCTTTTTGTGCGCCGGACCGCACACTTATCAACACGTCCTCCAGTTCGAACCTTGCTTAGTCGACGAGCATTTCATTGAACACATCATCGATTATATGATGAAGCAGAAAACGTTGATCGAGAAACGCATCAAACGCTACGGAAAACCTGTGCATCCAAGCGACACTCGTCCATTCTTCGGTGAATAAGCATCAAAAAGGCAGCCTCGGCCGCCTTTCTCATTCCATTGTATTGCCTTCGGCCGGGATTGGCGTCTGCTTCAATAGGTTCGCGAAATGGTACAAGTTGTACGCCATGACGCGTCCATTCTTTTTCGTGAAGGCGTTGTCGCGCCCGGCATCGATGTACGAGTCACCCGGTCCGGCCTCGCCGACCCAGTACGCATCGACGTTCGGTGGGACGGTGAAGCCGATATGTGACAGGCCATACAGGATCGAAGCACAGGCATGTTTCGCCCCGTCCTCATTCCCCGTCACGACGACACCGCCGACCTTGTTGTAGTAGATGGCCTGGCCCAACTCGTTCGTCAAGGCGCTGCCCCCATACAACCGCTCGATGACTTGCGTCGCGACGCTGCTCTTCTCGCCGAGCCAAAGCGGTGTCCCGATGATAAGGATGTCGGCGGCTTTGACTTTCTCAAAAATCTGGGGCCATGCATCCCCGTCCCCTTCATCCTCGGTCACGCCGAACGCGACGTTGTAGTCGACGACGCGGACGATTTCCGAGTCGACCCCGAGCTTATCGAAGTGCGGGATGATATCCTTCATCAATCCTTCCGTATGCGAGGTCGTGTCCCCGCCTTTTAATGAACAGTTCAAGAATAAGGCTTTCATCGAATCCCTCCTTAAGTAATCAACAGTTTAATGTTCCCGGCCCGTAGAAAGATTAATCTCGTCGACACGCTTGCCTTCACATGGGAAAATTAGGATAGACCAGATTCGGGAGGACTTGCCAATGACACGTTTCATTCATATTGCCGATTTACACCATGCGAGACATACCGGGAATGCCATCACGGCGAACGGACGAGTTTTACCGTCCAAGCTGAGAAGCTCGCCCAGATCGCGGAAGTCATTCGACATGAAAACATCAAGGCGGTGCTCATCGCTGGAGACATCGAAGTGAGCGACCCCGAAGATTTCGTCTCGTATTTGAAGACATGGACCGCCCTCGGTGCATCCGTCTATTTGGTATACGGGGACCATGATATCCATCGGCTCGCTTACGACGACTGTTGGCGTCAGATTGAGCACGTGCATAGCTTCCTTCGACCCGGGTATGTCTTCGATGAAGCGCTCGGTGCCGCGATTTATGTGCTCAGCTGTGAGACGAACCAGACCGGGTTGAAAGAGGATGTCGCAAGGACACCGATGCGAGACGACCCGTACCCGAACATCTTCCTCGGTCACGGGGACCGACAACGGTTCCCCGCATCCGTCGTCGCCCGGCTCGGGTTCAGCTATTACGCCCTCGGTCATCATCATCGCTATGAGGTCACTCGACGTGGCGGTGTCGACCTCGTCTATCCCGGTCATGTCTTCTCGGTGTGGGACGGATGCGGCAAGGCATGGCCGACCGGCTATGTGATCGGTGAAGTCACGTCGTCAGGGATCACACACGAGTTTCGACCATTCACAGGTCCAGAGACGCGACGGCTCAGTTTCAATCCGTTCAGCCGGGACGGGTCATGCCTCTTGCTCACGCGCGACAATCTCGAGGGCCCGTCGGAACAATGGATTGAAGAAGACGAAACGGTATTACGCGAGCTCGTCCGCTCCACGTTAGCCGACTATCTTGATGATTATTTCGTCACACCGAGCCAATCGACAGGTTTTCCGACGCGCCGGCTGTCGATGACCGGACGAACATTGCTGGAAGACGATGAACGATTCGAGGAATTTTTCGCCCGCAGTTTTAAGGCGACGAAGACGACCCAATAAAAATGACCCCCGATGGTTCCATCGGGGGTCGTTTTACAAACATATGTTCGTTTTATGGTACAGCGCAAACAAGCGCCTATATATTCGCTTTTTCTATTTTTAGCTTAGCAAATCCCGCAACATAAGTCTATTCTTTCTCGGTCCAACTCCCTACAGTAAAGATAGACTCTTGAAAGGAGCACAACGATGGAATCATACCGCTGGGACCTCAACCTGAAGGTCCGCTTGTTCGGCGAAGGCCTGTTCAATCTGTTGTTTTGGATGTACTTCCCGTTCATCACCGTCTATTTTGCCCAAACGCTCGGCGTCGAGCTGGCCGGTCTGCTCATGGCCGTACCACCGCTGTTTCTTCTAATCGGTAGCTTAATCGGCGGTTCGCTGGCTGACGAGATCGGACGCCGTCCCGTCATGCTCGTCGGGACGTTCGCGCAAGGGTTCTTGTTCCTCGCCTTCGCCTTCTCGACGAACGCCTACGTCGACTATGTCACCTATATCGGCATCGGTTTCATGGGCGCCATTTATAAACCGGCGAGCTCGGCCATGGTCGCTGACCTCGTGCCAACCGAACATTTACGCGACGTGTTCGCGACGTTCATGGCGTCGAACAATATCGGCGCCGTGCTCGGTCCGATTCTCGGGGCGGTCCTCTTCTTCGAGCATCGCCAGGCGCTCCTGTTCGGTTGCGCTCTCGTCCTGTTCGGGTACGGCATGCTGCTCGCGGCGCTCACCCGTGAGACGCGGCCGGGCTCACCTGAGAAGACGGTCGCCAAAACATTCCGCACGCAGGGGCGGTCGTATGCGACGATTTTGCGCGATCCGTTGTTCCGCCTCTATTTGATTGCCGGGGTGTTCGCCTTGATTCCCATCATGCAGCTCGACGTGTATGTACCAGTCTATTTGATTGAACAGGCCCCGGCCACGTTCGACGTGTCGAACACCGTCCTGTTCGGATGGCTCGTCGCCTATAACGGGCTCTTGTTCGTCGTTTTCATCATTCCCGTCACGCGCGTGTTCCGGGCGTGGGACGAACGCCGCGTCTTCCTGTTGTCGACGTTCCTCGCCGGGTTCGGGACGTTCCTCGTCGCCTTCTCGTCGAACATCTGGTATTTGCTCGTCGTCACGACCGTGTTCACGTTCGGCGAGTTGATCCGCTCCCCGGTCAGCCAAAGCTTCGTCAGCCGCTATGCCCCAGAGGCGTCACGCGGACAATATCTCGCGGCCGATACGCTCCAAAACACGATTGGCAAGTTCCTTGCGCCGGTGACGGTGCTCGCCTCGGGCTTCGTCTCCCCGCTTGCCGTCTTCACACTCATTTTATTGTCGGCGCTCATCGGGATGGCACTGTATGCCCAACTGTTCCACCAGCTCACACAACAAGACGGATGACCGCGGTCATCCGTCTTTCGCCTGTCCATCGAATAATTCCTCGCCCCGCTTCACCCGACCGTCGGGATACTTGTAAGCGACATGCTCGAGCGACAGCTTCGTCGGCGTATCGAGGCCGGCCGCGGCCGTCATGTTATAGAGCCCTTCGCGGAGCGAGATAATATAGTTCGTCACGCGGTAACTTTTCTTGTCGACGACGAGGGCGTGCTGCAGTTTCGGGTCGGTGGTCGCGACGCCGACCGGGCATCGGTTCGTATGGCACACTTGCGCCTGGATGCAGCCGACGTTGAACATGAGACCCCGAGCGATATTGACGCAGTCGGCCCCGAGCGCGAGCGCGACGGCGATTTTGTCTGCCGTGACGAGCTTGCCGGAAGCGAACAAGGTGATACGGTCACGAATCCCATATTGCATCAGTAGTTGATGCACATACGGGAGTGCCGCCTTCAACGGCAGTCCGCCCGAATCGGCAAGCTCTTGGTACGTCGCCCCGGTCCCGCCTTCGCCGCCGTCGACCGTGATGAAATCGGGGTGTTTCCCGGATGACGCCATCTCTGAAACGAGCGCCTCGACGTCCGCGAGGCGTCCGACGACGAGCTTGATGCCGACGGGTTTGCCGCCGATGTCGCGCAACCGCTCGATAAAGGCGAGCAGTTCGCGGTCCGTCTTGAAATCAGAGAATCGGTTCGGGCTGTCAATCGTCACACCGACTTTGACGTTCCGGATGCGGGCAATCTCTTCCGTCACTTTCGCGCCATCGATATGGCCACCCCTCGTCTTCGCACCTTGGGCGAGCTTCAACTCGAAGGCACGCACTTGCGGAATCTCACTCTTCGTTTGGAACGCCGCTTCCGAGAATGTTCCGTCCTCGGTCCGGACGCCGAACAGCGCCGGCCCGATTTGACAGATGAGGTCGACCCCGCCTTTCAAGTGATGGTCTGACAGACCACCTTCCCCGGTGTTCATCCACGTCCCTTTGGCCCGGCCGAGCCCAATCGACAGCGCCGTGATCGCGTTCTCGCCGAGCGAGCCGAAACTCATCGCGGATTGCCCGACGAGGCCGCGGACGCGGAACGGTTCCCGGCACGTCTGTTTCCCGATGACGATGCTGTCTTCTTCCATCAATAAGGACGGGCCGACCTCGCGTTCGACGATTCGCTCTTTCCGCGTGAACAGGTTGTCCTCCTCGACTTGATAGAGGTGCGTCGTCACGGTCTCGCTGTTATCGATGCGGAGCTTGTTCCGGTTCGTCGGATAGAGCACGTTCTGCAGATAGAACCCGCCCCGCTCGAAGTCTCGCTCCGAGCCGAACCCGATAATGCGCGACTTATATTTCCCGGAAATAACGGCCGCCTCATAGTCGTTTCGCGAGAACGGTTTCGCCTCGTTGTCGTTCAAGAACAAGTATTGGCGCATCTCGGGCTCGACCTTCTCCAAGATATAGCGTACCTTGCCGAGAATCGGGAAGTTGCGGAGGACGGAGTGCTCACGCTGGTGGCGGTCCTTCCGCCAGAGGTACAAGATGAACAGGAACGGGGCGGCAATCGTCGACACCATCAGGACGAGCACGATGGCGAGCATCGTCGTATTCACGGACATGAGTGGTTCCTCCCTCACGTATAGTCCTTATCCGATACCACGGGTCCTTCCGAATGAAACGAAAAAAACCGACGTTTCCGTCGGCCCTTACTTCTTGATCAATTCGTTCGCTTTGTCGACTTTCTCTTTGTCGTGTTTCAATTGCTTCTCGATATCGTACGCCATGTACATATCGTTCTTGATCATATAGTCGGCGATCTCGGCATGGTCTTCGATCGCTTGGTTCAATTGCTTGATGAGCACTTTCCGGACCTCGGGTGACGCCGTCTCGGTCACGGCCACCGCATAAGCGCGGACGGCCGACTTAGCCGTGATGAGCAGATCGGTCGCAATCAATTCGTCCCGTTGTTTGCTGGCCCGTTTCAAGTTTTCCGTGATTCCCATCCGTCTCTCCTCCTTACGCCTTCTTCGGCAACAGTTGTTTCAGTTCACTGATCGCTTGCTCGGTGTTCTTCAAATGTTTGCGGGCGATCTTCTGCAACTTCTCGTCTTTGATGAGCGGTTCGCTCACGTATCCTTTGACGAGCCCCGCTTGCTTCAGCGTCAACATCTCATGAATCTCTAACACTTCATGGATGGCGAGTTTGTTTTTAGCCATGTCCGTTCCTCCTTTTAGCGTGTCGAATGAATGTGCGCTTCTTCGCGCTTATGCTTGAGCAACCAACCGTGGAACACGAACTCGACGACCGCGGTCACTAACGCCGTGTACAGCGCAAGCAATACGAAACTCGTCTCGGTCCCGATATCGAAGTCGAGAATCCACAGGAAGAACCACGTCAAGAAGAAGCCGAGGGCGAAATCGGCCGCTGTCGCAATCAAGTTACCGAATTTCCGTAATACGAACATGTCGCCCACCCCATAGGCGATCAGTCCGACCACTATCGAGATCCACGCGGCGTGGTACCAAGGGACATCGAACCCGAGCGTCAAAATCGCGATGAACACGACGAGTAACGTCCCTAGTTTCAGACTCAGCGCTTTTCCATGATTCACTTGCATCGATGTTCCCCCTTTCCCCGTGATGGCGTTTGTACATGGACCCTCTTTCCGTTCCCATAACTATTCAAACGAAAAGTTTCACGGTCATTATCGGACGAACATGATGAGAGTCAAACCATCACAATGGAAAGGTGGACTGTTAAATGCTGGACCTCAAGTCGGCTTCGGTAATGACTTGATCTCATGATTTTCTAGAAATATTTACAAATTGATTTCATGCCTTGTCCGGAAGGGATTTGACGGCCGGTCCTTCAATGACTTCCCCGTTCGGTTTGAAACGCGAGCCGTGGCAAGGACAGTCCCACGACCGCTCGGCCTGGTTCCAGTTGACGGTACAGCCCATGTGCGTACAGGCCGACCCGACCATCGAGACGTGTCCGTCGGGATCCCGGTAGGCAGCGACGTGTTCGCCATTATGTTTGACGATGGCACCTTCATCGAGACCGAGCTCATCCACTCGTTTGTCCGCCGGCTTCAATTTTCCTTTGACGAGTTCTTTGGCCACATCGGCATTCGTCTTGATGAATCGGGCCGCGTCCGCAAGCTTCCATTTCGAACGTGTCGGATCATACAGCTCCTCATAGCGGTTCGGTTGATTCGTGACCAGGTCGGCAATGAGTCGGGCCGCCACGATCCCTTGGCTCATCCCCCATTTCGAGAAGCCGGTCGCGACAAACACGTGCGGCGTATCGTTCGTCATCCGCCCGATGTATGGCACTTTGTCGAGCGTGATCAAATCTTGCGCCGACCAATGATGGGTGAACGTCTCGGTACCGAAATGCCGTGTCCCGAACTCGCCGAGCTTCTCGTAACAGGCCAACGTCTCTTCCTTATGGCCCGTCAAATGGTTCTCGCCCCCGAACATGGCCATCTTCTTGCCATTGTCGAGTTTGACGTGCCGGAGCGAGCGGCTCGGCTTGTCGACGCTGATGAACATGCCTTCCGGGAACATGTCGACCTCGGCCGAGACGACGTATGAACGCTCGACTTCCATCTTCGCAAAATAGAGGCCTTTGAAGTCGTTGAACGGGAAGTGGGTCGCGACGACGACGTCTTGCGCCTCGATCGTGTGGCCCGTGATCGTATCAAGTCGGTTCGGCGTCCCGTATTCGATGCCGGTCACCCGGGTCATCTCATAGAGTGTCCCTCCGAGCTCGAGGAACCGGTCCATCAGCCCTTGTAAGTATTTAACCGGATGAAACTGGATCTGGTCGCGCATGACGGTCGCCTTCTTGACGTCGTACGGCAACAGACCGTTCACTTCGTCCGTGGCGTCACCACCGTCGATTCCGAGTTGTTCATACGCCTCTTCTTCTTTCTCGAGTAGTTTCGCCGAGCTCGAAGACGAGAGAGAATACATATAGGCGTGCTGGCGCTCGAGGTCACAGTCGATGTTCAGTGTGTCGACTTGTTTCTCGAGGAAACGGAGCGCGTCCATGTTGGCCTCGTAATACAGTCGGGCGTTGTCTTCCCCGAGCGATTTGACGAGCTCCGTATAAACGACGCCGTGCTGGGCCGAGACTTTGGCCGTCGTGTAACCAGTCGTGCCAGTCGCGAAACGGGCCGCTTCGACTAGAACAACCTGCTTGCCTTGCTCAACCAACTGCAGTGCGGCGAGTACGCCGACGATGCCAGCCCCGACCACGGCAACCTCTGTCTTGACGTCTTCGTTGAGCGGTTTCAGCGTCTTTACCTCGACGTCGCGCCAAAACGATTTCGGAAAATCTTGTAACATACGTGTCCCTCCTCCAAGAAAATTCAACGGTTTCGAATGCATGGATGAATTACCCTTCATTCGAGAACGAGAAACAAAAAAAGAGACCTGGCTCAGGTCTCTTGGCTCAGGTCTCTTGGTCGCTCGGGATGACAATCTCATCGAACTGTTGGTCACGGCAAAGGGTGATGGCCTGCATCGCAAGCTGGTAGTCCACTTCCGGCAATGTGATCAGCTCGGTCGGGAGCACCCACTCCTTGTTGTTGTACAGATGGATGACGAGTTTGACGAGAATGAAATCCTGCTTCTCGAACGTGTTGTCGTCGATGATATTGGCCGTACTGATCTTGCCTTGCTCAAGGTCCATGTACGGCAAGAGGAGGTTCCGTACCCGCTCATTCCCGGCAATCACGTATAGGGCGGAGAAATACTCTTTCTTGACGTCTCCGGGATTAATGAGGCGCTGGGCCAACTGTTTGAACACGTCGTAGTGCTCGGTCGTCAAGAAGTTAAGGTTATCCATGTCTGTCGTTCCTCTCTGTGTAAGCGAAAATCAATCTGTTTATACTAATTCCACCCTTTTGCACTTTATAACCCTCTGACAATGCTTATACCCCCACCTGTATCTGCCAAATCTTTTCAAAATTTTAGGTTTTTATTTATTTTGAGAGTGGAACTATATCCTTGTCGTGCATTTACCAGTTGTTCAAAAAAGGAGGAGTTCCATGTTTCGTCATCAGAAGGAATTGCAGTTCGAAGTGAAAGTCGATCGTCCCGACCCACAGCTCGCCCGTCAAATCCAAGAGGTGCTCGGCGGTCAGTTCGGGGAAATGACCGTCATGATGCAGTACTTGTTCCAAGGCTTCAATTGCCGCGGAGAAGAAAAGTATAAGGACATGCTCATGGACATCGGGACCGAGGAAATTGGGCACGTCGAGATGTTGTGCGCCCTCATCTCGCAACTGCTCGACGGGGCGTCACCGGACGACCAGGCCGAGGCGGCGAAAGACCCGGCGACGGCGGCCATCCTTGGCGGGATGAACCCGCAACACTTGATTGTCAGCGGGCTCGGCGGACTGCCGACGAACTCGAACGGGGTACCGTGGAACGGGTCGTATATTGTCGCGAGCGGTAATTTGCTCGCCGACATGCGCTCGAACTTACACGCCGAGACGCAAGGCCGGCTCCAAGTCGCCCGTCTGTACCATATGACGAAAGACGAAGGCGTCCGGAAAGTGTTCCGCAAGATGCTTGCCCGTGACCGCTACCACCAATATCAATGGATGGCGGCCATCGATGAGCTCGAAGAGAAGAACGGCGTCATCGTGCCAGCAAGTTTCCCGGCGAAAGACGAGAAAGAAGCCGAGAAACACGGCCTCGAGTTCTGGGACTTGTCGGAAGGCGACGAGTCGAGCCAAGGCAAATGGGCGACCGGCAGCGCGCCGGACGGTGCCGGCGACTTCGTCTATTTGAGCGACCCGGCCCCGCAAGGCCAGAAACCGGTCATGGACATCCCGGACAAGACGCTCCATCACGATTTGGACGCCCCGGGCAGTGTCGAGAAAGTCGTCAAGAAAGTCGCAGATCAAATCAAACGGAAATAAGAAAAAGGCTGGCCCGAGGGTCAGCCTTTTCACATGCGCCGGAGCGAGATGGCTTCGCGCATCTTCTGGAGCGATTCCCTCCCCTCTTCCCCGCGTCGCATCATGACGACGGTGAACAAGGCGTCAATCAGACTGAGCTCGGCGATTCGGGAGGCGAGCGCTTCGGAGCGGAACTCCGTCTCTTGCGACACCGTATAGAGGGCGACGTCACACAGTTTCGATAGCGGTGACTTCGCGTAATTCGTGATGGCGATCGTCGGGACGCCACGCTCGTTCAACACTTTCGCCACGTCGAGCGTGTCTTTCGAGGCGCCCGAGTGCGAGATGAGGACGGCGACGTCGTCTTTCGTCAGCTGGGACGCCGACATGAGCTGCATGTGCGACTCGAGGTTCGCCGTGACGAACAATCCGCTCCGGACGAACTTATGATACGCGTCGAGCGCGATGACGGCCGAGCCCCCGCTGCCAAAGAACTCGATGCGCTTCGCCGACAGCAGCAGGGCGACCGATTTGTCGAGCGAGGCTGCGTCCAAGATTTGCCGTGTCGCCTCGAGCGTCTTCACGTTCGAGGTGAAAATTTTCTCGGCGATCTCATGTGGCGTGTCTTCGTTTGAGATGTCTTCATGGATGTCTTGGAGCGGCGCGACGACGTCGGTGGCGAGCGCGATCTTCAGCGCCTGATAGCCTTTGAAGCCGACGCGCTGACAGAAACGGAACACGGTCGACTCGGCGACGTCGAGGTCGTCGGCGACTTGGTTGATCGTATGGTGGATGATGCGTTCGGGCTGTTTCAAGATATAGTCGGCGATGCGTTGCTCTTTCTTGCTCAGTGTCGTATAGGCGCCACGGATGCGGGCCAGGCCGTTCATCGATTCCATGTGTCTCACCCTTTTTCTTTTTACGATACCGTTTCGAAAAAAAATCCGCAATTAATGACACAACTCCTTCACCGAAATGAATGCTTTACAAAAAGGAAAATAATTACTTTCGACGAACTCTTTGAATATGTTCGCACATGTAATACATAGGAGGTGATGTGTTGTTAGCGGAAATCAAAGGCAAAGTCAGTCGTACCGGTTCAAATTTATCAGAACGGTTGGAGGACAATTTAACGGGTAACGTATTTGGCGCGTTACGCTACATCCCATTTTCAGAAGGTATCGGAAAAATATTAGCAAATGCGGTTACTTCATCGGACATCAAATTGTGCATTCACCAAATCAACATTCAGTACTGGGCAAATGTAATTGAATTTTGGCCGTACGATCAAGATGGGGAACTAGACGCGCTAATAACTTTTGAAGATACGATTATCGGAATCGAAGTAAAATTCTTGAGCGGCCTTTCCTCGGTAGATGAGACAGACTCTATTCCGACAGAAGAGAGTAAACATCAATTGGGGCGAGAATCTCGAATCATTTCACGAAAAGGTGGTAAGAAAAACAAAATACTGCTTTTTGTGGCAGATCGACATATGTGCAGATTTGTTTATCAAGACATTAAAGATTCTAAACACGACATCATCGAGAAAGACGTCATGCTTGGCTATGTGTCTTGGCAAGACTTCTTGCATGAATTGAAACAATTGAATGGTCTCGACCCCTTTCAACAAATCATCATCAAGGATTTAATCGATTTGTTGACTCGGAAAGGATTTGAAGACTTCATCGATATGAATGTAAACCGTGCGCCCATCGTCCATGGAAATGCATACTTTAATTTTGCTGTATCCCATCACGTTGAAATTGATTTTACGACAGACCAATCTATCCACGAGGAGCTTTATTATGAACTCAACAGATAATGTTAGAAACGCCTTTCACGTCGTCTACAAAACCTATGAGAATGTACATAAATTGATGGATTATACGAAAACCATTGCACCCGAGAAGAGTCATTATGTAAGTGTTGTCGATAAGTTCCTACGCTATAAATCGGACAATGATTTCGCCGGTTGGTTTATCGGCGACTTCATCCTCATCTTCCAAGATCGAGATCATAGCGAATTTGAAAATGAATGGCGGGACGGACCTCTGTATGTTATGGAAATCGAGTTATACGATGAAGATTCAGAGATGAGCAATACGACTCTTCCATGCATTCGCTTATCTAAATTTATATATGACACCGAAACGATGCAGGGTTGGAGTAAGGGATGCTCGCCTGCAAACCATTGGAGATTCTTCGACCCTCTCCATAATAAAAACACGATGCAAATCACAGTCAAAAATGATTTTTCCATCCTTACTCCACTTAATCAAGATTACAGTCATCGGAACTACTGGGATGTAGAAAAAATAATTACCAAACAAACCCCTCTGATGGATGTCACTGCCGACAACGTCGTCGACAAGATCTTTGCTACGTTTGATTCGCTTTAACCTCTTCGAACGTTCCTCCTTTGTTTATAGGAGGGACGATTTTGTTTGAACACAAACGTGTTTAGAATCAGGCATCACGCGGTTCTCCACTTCTTGCTCAGTTTTTGTTAACGATTACACCTATGGGAAAGAGGGAAATGTAGTAGTCGGGTACGACACTCATTTCAATCGAGGTCGTCTGTTGAATCAGCCCTTCACTATTCATGTTAGGAAGTGATGTGTGTGTACACGATTGGCGTCGATATCGGGACGACGAGCACGAAAGCCGTCCTATTTCATAACCAGCAACAACTCGCGGTACATAACGTGCTGTACCCGCTCCTCACCCCGGACACGGAGACGGCCGAGCAAGACCCGGTCGTCATCTACGGGGCCGTGCTCGAGGCGATTTCTGCCGTCCGCGCCAAAGCCGATGGTCCGGTCCGATTCGCTTCGTTCAGTTCGGCGATGCATAGCTTGATTGCGCTCGATGCGTCAGGTCGTCCGCTCACCCACAGTATCACCTGGGCCGACAGCCGGGCCAACCCGTATACGCGAGAAATTAAACTCGACTTCGATGCGAGTGCGCTCCATATGCGTACCGGCACACCGGTCCATCCGATGGCGCCTCTATCGAAGCTGCGTTGGTTAAAAGCCGAGCATCCGGACGTGTTTGGCCAGGCGGCCAAGTTCGTCTCCATCAAAGAGTACGTCTTCTATCGCCTGACCGGGCGCTTCTTCATCGACCACTCGATCGCCTCGGCGACGGGCCTGTTCAATTTGAAAGAATGCGACTGGGATGCGGAGGCGCTTGACGTCGCCGGAGTCACACCGGAGCAACTGTCCGAGCTCGTGCCGACGACCGAGATTTTAACGCTTAAATCGGATGTTGTTGAGACGCTCGGCTGGGACTTCCCGCTCGTCATCGGGGCGAGCGACGGGGTGTTGTCAAACCTCGGGGTTGGGGCGTTCGAACCCGGTGTCGTCGCCGTCACGATCGGGACGAGCGGTGCCATCCGCACGGTCGTCCGGGAACCGGTCGAGGACCCGAAAGGACGCATCTTCTGTTACGCCTTGACCGACAAGCATTGGGTCATCGGCGGGCCGGTCAATAACGGCGGCATCATCCTGCGCTGGCTCCGCGACGAGTTCGCGGCGAGTGAGGTCGAGACGGCGAAACGGCTCGGGATGGACGCGTATGATGTGTTGACGCGCATCGCCGAGACGGTCAAGCCGGGCTCGGACGGTCTGTTGTTCCACCCGTACTTGATGGGTGAACGGGCGCCGCTTTGGGATTCGAACGCCCGCGGCTCGTTCTTCGGCTTGAGTATCCACCATAAGCGTGAGCACTTCATCCGCTCCGTGTTAGAAGGCGTCATCTTCAACTTGTATACGGTCATGCTGGCTCTCGACGAGTTGACGGGCGCACCGAATCGGATTCACGCGACGGGCGGGTTCGCCCAGTCAAGCTTGTGGCGCCAGATGATGGCCGACATTTTCGATACGCCGGTCGTCGTGCCGGAGAGCCATGAGAGCTCGTGCTTAGGTGCCGTCATGCTCGGGGAGTATGCGTTTGGGGACATCGACGACTTCACGGCCGTGCCGCAAGTGACTCATGAGCATGCGCCCAATCATGAAGCAACAACGATTTACCGGGAGTTGCTGCCGATTTATATCCGGCTCTCGCGTCATCTCGCGGAAGAGTATGAAGCGATTGCCGCGTTTCAGCGAAAGCATGTATGAAAACATCCAAGATTCCTCTAGATTGAGGAATCTTGGATGTTTTAGTAGATTTATAAATTTCGTTTCAGGGTAATTGCGCAATCTGTAATATAAAATAAACTAGTATTGCTTTTATAATTGTTCATCCATAACTAATAAAGGAGTCTTAGGTATATGACATATTATCAGGAAGTTGATGATGAGTATAAAACGATTAAACGTCTATCACAAAAACTAATTAATGCTAGCGCTAACCAAATTGTGTTAAACATCGGCGATAACACTATATCAGGAGTACACGGAGTCAAAAGAAAGTTGCAATATATTAATGAGCCATTCCAACTTCTCTCGGATTACCTCTCTTATACTTTTGAATTACATAATAAAGAATTAGAAGTTTCTCTTCAAATATACGAAAACATCAATAGTCATTATCGAATAAACTGCTTCAGCAATTATGGATCAGCATCGGGCCCATTATTTTCAATAAACTTAACTACAAGTTACGAAAATGATGTAATTACATTCAAACAAAAAATAAAATTCTCAGACCGAATGAAAGGCGATGCAGAAACAGCCAAACGCATCCGATTAAAAAAACAAGAAAGTATTAATCATTATTTACGGACAATTGGATATGATGTTGACAACAAGTCG
The DNA here is from genome assembly GCF_018617905.1 of Exiguobacterium sp. s40. Lineage (NCBI taxonomy): Bacteria > Bacillati > Bacillota > Bacilli > Caryophanales > Exiguobacterium > Exiguobacterium sp. s40. Next base: position 84,585 of record NZ_JACSLC010000003.1, read on the forward strand.
AATGAGCTATATTTAGGTATGTATGATTGTAAGAACAATTCATTTATAGATACGACAGCAGAAAAACTAATTCATGATTTCTTGACCATTTCTATACTTAAAGGACATTACATGGGTAATAAAGGATACCAGTTTGAAGATTTCCCCGCGATATCTTAAGTAAATAGGCAGGTCATCTGGTTAGATGTCCTGCCTATTTTAATACTTCTTCACCGCTCGTACGTCACCATGACGAACTGTCCGGACGCGCGTTGGCTCGTCAGTTTCAACTTCGTCTCTTTCGTGCCTTCCGGGAAGAGCGGAATCCCTTCGCCTAATACGACCGGGGCGATAGCAACCTCATAGCTGTCAATCAAGTCGTGCGTCATTGCGGCCTTGATAACCTCGCCTCCTCCGACGATCCAAATGTCTCCGTCGATGTCTTGCTTCAACCGTTTGACGAGCTGTTCGATCGGCTCGTCAGTGAATGTGACGTGCTCGGCTTCCCGGTCCGGACTCCGCGTCAAAATATAGTTCGGAATCTTATCGTATGGGTAACCGTCCGGCTCAAGCACGAGAACTTCCTCATACGTCTTCCGCCCCATGATGACCGCGCCGACCGTTTGGAAGAAGTCCGCGTAGCCGTTGTCCCCTTCTCCCTCGACCGCGAACAACCAATCGAGTTGGTCGTTCGGGCGGGCAATTTTTCCATCTAAACTCGTCGCGATATATAAGACGACGTTTGCCATGATGAATTCCTCCTTGATTCGTGATACATTCAGCTTACTCGACAAACACGACAAAACATGACGGGAATGGATAAAATGAAAAAACGACATCTGCACTTGATTCGATTGTTGAATCGCGGGCAACGGTTCACAGCGGATGAGCTCGCTCTTGAGACAGGTGCCTCGGTTCGGACGATTCAACGCGACATGCTGACGCTCGAGGAACTCGGCTATCCGATTTGGAGCGTCCCCGGAACAGGTGGTGGCTATGAGATGTTACCGAATCGGCTCTTGCCCCCGCTCCAGCTCCGAGAACAGGAAGCGGTTGCGCTCTACCTCACCCTCAAATGGATGGAACAAATTCCGGACGTGCCGTTCGGTGACATGCGGGACACGCTGTCGGACTGGTATGTGAACGAATTGCCCCACGACCTCGAGATGAAAATCGCCCGGCTCGAAAAGAACATCCTTTGGCTCGGAAACAAAACCGTTCCACCGGCCCCATTCACGAAAGACGTGTTTCAAGCGGTCGAGCAACGGCGGAATATCGAGATGACATACGCGACGACGAAAGGATCACGCACGTTCACCGTCACTCCGGTCGGGATGGCGCTTCTCGATCTGAAATGGTACGTGTACGGCCTCTCGGAGTACGGACTGCGCCAATATCGCATCGACCGGATCGAAGCGATGCGCCTACTTGATGAGACGTTCGAAGCGGACGACTTGGCGATGCTCCTCGAGGCGAGTAATGAACGAATCGGTGTGACCGTTCGGCTCACCATCACCCCGCTTGGCCGTCGTCTACTTGAAGACGTATTACCCGATATCGGCGAAAAGAATGAGTGGGACGTACCGGAAGCCGAGCTCCCGTTCTTGTCGCGACAATTGCTAGCGGCCGGGGCGGAAGTCGAGGTCTTAGAGCCGACTGAACTGAGAGAGATGATGCGGGAGCACGCCGAAAGGTTATGGGATATGTATGAATAAAAAATGGGCTCATACCAACAAAGGTTTGAGTCCATTTATGAGTAGTGATAACGGCATTGTAAAATCTCTACATATTGATTTGTAACTCGATAGACGATTCTGTGCTCTGAATCAATTCTACGACTATAGAAACCTTGTAAGTTCCCTTTTAATGCTTCTGGTTTACCAATCCCATTCAAATTTCCGTTTCTTCTAACATCCTCGATTAACAAATTGATTCGCTTCAATTTCTTTTTATCTTCTTTTTGCCAATACAAATAATCTTCCCACCCATTGTCAGTGAAAAATAAAGATTTACTCATTCATTAATTCTCTTTCTGTAGCTTCATTATGTTCAATCTGTTTAATAGATTCTAATAGCCGCTCTGCATTCTTCGGGCTTCTTAACAAATAAATGGTTTCCATTAAGCTCTCGTATTCTTGTTCCGACATAATGACCGCATTTTCACTATTCTTTCGTGAGATGACAATCGCTTCACTATTTTCGTGAACTTGATCTAATACTTTTTTGAAGTTTTTACGTGCATCACTATAGGTAATTGTAGACATTATAACCACTCCTTCCATGTTCCAATTGTACTTTTTTTTGTACAATAAAACAACTGACCGATACTACGTGAACTACTCACCACTTGCTTGCTTCGCAACCTGAAGTGGGAGCTTCTTGGGAAGATCGTACTTTTACTAGCTACGATTATTGACCAAGCTCATCGGGCAGTCCCTGCCCTGAAGACATGATATCCTCGGCGAGGCGCAACAGGTTGAGGCTCGCATTGACGTCGCGGTCGTGGTGCGCGCCGCACGCGGCACATGTCCACTCACGGATATGCAGGCCCTTCCTGCCACCGTTCTCGCCGCAGGCCGAACAGACCTGGGTCGAGGCGAACCACGGGTCGGCCTTGATCAGCGTCCGCCCGTAGAATTTGCATTTATATTCCATCTGGCGGACGAACTCGCCCCACCCGGCGTCCCCGATCGACTTCGCCAGGCGGCGGTTTTGCATCATCTCCCTCGGTCTCAGCGTCTCGACCACGACGACTTGGTTCTCGTCGACGATGCGTCGCGACAGCTTGTGGAGGAAGTCGTTGCGCCGGTTTTTGACCTGCTCATGCTTCTTCGCGAGGAGGAGCCGGGCCTTCTCACGGTTCCTGCTGCCCGGTTTCTTGCGGGAGAGTGCGCGTTGCGCTCGTTTCAGCCGCGCTTCGGCCTGTCGCAGGTTGCGCGGGTTCGCGATCTTCTCCGTGACGAGGGCGTCGTTCGTCATGGTGGCAAAGTGTTCCAACCCGAGGTCGATCCCGACCGTGTGCCCGGCCGGGACCCACGGCTCGTCGTCCTGCTCGACGAGGAGCGACACGAAGAATTTGCCCGTCCTCGTCATCGACACGGTCGCCGAGCGGATCTCGCCGTCGAAGTCGCGATGCTGTGTGAACCGGATGAACCCGACCTTCGGCAGACGGACTTTTCCCGCCTCGATGCGGATCGTGCCGTGCTGGTTGTTCGTCGTGTAGGACGCGCGCGATTTCCGTCTCGACTTGAACACCGGGAAGCCGGCCGTCCCGGCGAAGAACTTCGCGAACGCCGCGTCGAGGTGCAGCTTCGCGTTCGCGAGCGCGAGGCTGTCCGCCTCGCACAGGAACGGGAACAGCGGCTTGTACGAGGCGGGTGTCGGCAGTTTGCGCTTCGGCCCGTCGCCCGCCTTCGCCTCCTCGTAAATGGCGATGCGGTCCTCGAGCAATTTGTTGTAGATGAAGCGGGCGCAGCCGATCGTCCGGACCAGGAACTCGGCCTGTGCCACGGTCGGGTGGAGCCGGTATTTATAGCCCTTCAACATGTTTCCCCTCCTCTCGGCCGATGATTGTGATGAACGCCTTCCTCATCCGATACCCGCGATGGGGGAAGGGAAATCTGACAGAATAACGAACTTATGTTCTTTATATCTGTCACAGGGGTAGCCCGTGGATGTGGGACCAGGTGATTCATCTCCCACCTACGCTGGGCTTCGCCCGAGACGCTTAGAGGTGGGAGAATTCTCGCCAAATTTAGTTAAATTTGAACAAATAAGAAAGGTGTTTTCTAATATGTACTCTTAAAATAAATAAAAAGATAACCCCTTGGACTCATATTACAAATGTAATTTAATGGTAAAATCGATATGTGGCTATCATAAAAAAGGAGTCTTGTTATGAATTATAAACTATCATTCTCCACGCTATTCATCTCAATCAGTGTCATCTCATTGTTCGCTATCATGGTGTACCTTAACGTCTCGACGCTCGAGCTGAACGAGACGATTGGTTCTGGGCTGTTCTACTTGAAAGGCTATTATGAGGAAGGCAACATGATTGTCACCGAGCAAGGGATTGGCGTCATCACGCTGCCGCTCGCTATCGGTCTCGTCGCTTCGACACTCATCAAAGGCGCTCAATTTTATCGTGCCTCGTCGGTTATGAACTAACCTTCTCATCTCGGACAAAGAGCCCAACCGTAAATCGGTTGAGCTCTTTTTTCAATTCGCTTGGTCCATCTCTTTATGCAGTTTGAGCAACTCATTCTTGTACAAATCCGAGCGTCCTCCAAAGATGGCCTGGATGTTATTTTTCACTTTCACGACCCCGGCTGCCCGAGTGCCTTCAACTCGTCCTCATCGATTTGGGACACATCTTTCAATTCGATACGGAGACGTGTGAAACAGGCATCGATATCGATGATGTTGTCACGGCCACCGAGCGCCTCTTGAATGGCAAGTGCCGTCGTTTGGATTGATGTCTTTCCTGATTTCTTTTCATTGTAGTCTTTGCGGGTAAACAGTTTCGTCTCTTGCTCCCCTCGACCTGGCGTCGCCAAGTTCCATTTTTTAATCGCGAACGTGAAGATGCCGTAATAGACGAAGAAGAATCCGGCCCCAACGACGAGGTTCATCCACCAGCGCGGCGTCCCTGGCAACACATTCACCAAGACATAGTCAATCAATCCCGAGCCACCGGCCCAGCCGATATGGGCGTCAAGAGCGTACATGAGCGCAAACGACACCCCTGTCAACACACTATGCACGACGTAAAGAAGTGGTGCAATGAATAAGAACGTGAACTCGATCGGTTCGGTGATCCCGGTCAAGAACGCCGTCCCTGCCGCTGCGAGCAAGAGGCCACGCACGACGGGACGCTTGTCCGGGTCGGCCTGACGGTACATGGCGAACGCCGCTCCAAGAAGACCGAACATGACGATTGGGAACTTGCCGGCCATAAAGCGTCCGGCCGTCACGTCGACACCTTCTGCGATTTGGGCGAGGAAAATATATTGATCCCCGCTCACAATCGAACCGTCAACCGTCGCCGTGCCGCCAAGTGACGTCCATAAGAACGGTGCGTACCAGATGTGATTTGACACTCCCACGATTGAAACCGTGGGATTCTGAAGTGCTTGTGCGAGCGCAGTCCATTTCTGTTTTGCTCAAGCCTTCAGATGAGGGTGTGCCATCACCCCTCCTGAGACAGACCCTATAGGTTCTCAGGCTGATGGACTGTTACCATCCATCACAGGTCGTTGCAGGTGTGCCCACCTGATGTTTTAGCGTCTTTTACGTGACGACAGGCATCGTTTTACCGGTCACATGGTTTCGTGACCGAACCGGATACGATTCTCAAGGAGCGATGGACACGGGCGTTTTAGAGACTTGTACTTGTCTATGGGATATATATACCCGAATGTCGGATGTTTTTCACATCCGAACTCACGTTCATTCCATGCCTAAAGGCGGGCTATGCCCGGTATGGGCTTTCCCGCTCGTAAAATCTGTAATCCGGTCGGAATCAATAAGCGTTCGAGCATTCCGTATAACCCGACGTAAGCCGGATTCGTCGCATCACTCGCGATGACGTTCGCCATCGCTGTGAGGCCGGTTTGAATCGGCGGCCAAATGAGCATCATAAAGAAACCGAGCAAGTTGGCGAAGATACTCAACCCGATTTGAAGCATCCCGGCACTGATCGTTTCGACCGTCCCGTTCTGTAAAAACGTCCAACTTTCTGCAAGCGGACCTGTTAGCGCCGCGCCGAGACCAAGTAAAATACCGGCCGCCGGCAAGAGCGCGACTGGTACCATGAGCGCCTTCCCGAATTTTTGAAATACCCCGAACCATTGACTCATTTGATTCACTCTTCATATGTAAGCGTTATCAATTCACAAAACGAACAAAGGGGAATAACTCCCCTTCGTCTTTAGCGTGCGATCGTCTCCCGTTGTTTGAGGGCCGGCCAATAGTTTTCGTTCTCGTTAATCAAATCGTCAAGGATTTGACGGGCGACCGGCGCATCGACGACGGTCCGGTTGAGCGTGAGTGCCTGGAGTGCCTTTTCATAGCTGTTCTCGAAATAGGCGTCGACGACGAGCTGTTCGTAGGCGAGCTGTCCTTCAATCATCCCTTTGTAGAAGCGAGGAATGTGTCCGAGAGCGAACGGCTTCGGTCCACGGTTCGTGAGCATCGCCGGCACTTCGACCATCGCATCATCCGGCAAGTTAGCGATGATGCCGTCGTTCTTCACCATGACGATGAAGATGTCGCCATTGTTGTAGGCGAGTGACGCTGCGACGCGAATCATGTAGCAACCGTGGATGTCGACTTCAAGATGCACGTTCTCAAGTGAGTCGTCAGCGATGATTTGATCGCACATCGAGAAGACCCGTTGCTGGCGGCCGTTGATGACTTGACGGGCCCGCGTGTTCTCCACGTCTTCCTTCTCCACCATGTCGGACGGATACAAATAATACTGAAGATACGTGTTTGGCAAATATTCCGGGAAGTCGGTGAGCATCTTCTCGACTTGCTTGAACGTCTTGATCCAAGATGGGTCGTTTGCGATCTCTGCGTCTTCTGGGATGAACCCGTCCTCTAAGATGGCGCGCTTGATGTCTTCCGTCAACTCATTGCCTTCTTTGTCATAGATGCCTGTGAACCAACCGAAGTGGTTGAGGCCGAAGTATTCCGGCACGAGATCCCAAATCTCTTTGCCGAGAATCTTCGCGTAGCTTACCATGATTGCGGCCGGCATATCACAGATATTCAAAATCTTTTTGTCATTCGGGTAGGCACGCTTCAACGCCTCGGCGACGATTGCGGCCGGGTTCGTATAATTTAAGATCCAACCGTCCGGTGAGCCTTGGCGGATGTCTGCGACGAGATCAATCATGTCCCCGATCGACCGCATCCCGTACGACATCCCGCCCGGTCCACACGTCTCTTGTCCAACCACGCCGTGACGGAGCGGAATCTGTTCATCTTTCTCGCGCATCTCCAGGCCGCCCGTTCGAATTTGAACGAAGAAGAAGTCCTTGTCGCGGAAGGCGTATTCTTTGTCCGTCGTATACTCGAACAGCTCGAGCTCTGGGTAATGCTCACGCAAGATGATTTCAGTCGCTTTGGCGACACGCTCCTGGCGCTCACCATCCGTATCGTAAAACGTGATTGAACGTAGTGGGAAGTGACCCTTCTCTTCGATCAAGCTCATAATCATACCGATTGTGTACGTGCTGCCGCCACCGACGACGACGAGGCGTTGTCCTTGTTTCATGTGTGCGTTCCCCTTTCAAATACATATCTTATTGATTACAATACAAATTTAATACATATTATTTTAAATGTCAACAATATTTTTGAAAACGTTTTACTTTGTGTATACTGGAAGTATGAATTTAGGTCGAAATCGGAGGGTCAGTCATGAAAGCAAAATCACCGCTCTACCAACAAGTCGCCCACAAAATGCGCACGTTTATCGAGTCCGGCACGTGGGCGCCCGGTGAGGCGATCCCGACCGAGGCTCAACTGGTCGAAGAGTTTAGCGTCAGTCGAGTGACTGTCCGGCAGGCGGTCAAATTACTCCAAGAGGAAGGTCTCTTATGGAAACGACAGGGCAGCGGCACATACGTCCAGTCCGAAAAGATTGAACACAACATGTACGAATTAAAAAGCTTCACAGAAGACATGAAACGAGAAGGGAAAGAAGTGACGAACAAAGTACTCACCTTCACGTTGCAGCCACCGAGTGAGAAAGTGCGAGAGGCACTCGAACTCGAAGATGACGAGCTCGTCTTCTACGTGAGGCGCCAACGATTCGCAGACGGCGAACCGCTCATCGTCGAGGACACATACTTGCCGCTAAAGCTGTTCCCCGACTTGACGTACGAAGTGATGTCGCAATCGAAGTACGCCTATATCGAAGAAGTCAAACAGTTCAAGATTGCGGACAGCGTCCAAGAGTTCATCCCGGTGCTCCCGACAAAAGAGATTGCCGAGATGCTCGGAGTGAGTGAACGAACGCCCGTACTCAAAGTCGAACTCTATTCGTTTCTTATGGATGGCAGTCGGTTTGAGTTCACAGAAACGTATTTCAAGAGTGAAGAATACCGCTTCATCATCCGCGCCGGACGAAGACATTAAAAAGGACCTGTGAATCACAGCGATTCACAGGTCCTTCGTCAGTTAATGACGATCGACAATTTATAATTGACGTACTTGCTGAGCCCGTCCAAAAAGGCGTTCAGCTCTTGGTTCGACGGGAATCGGCACTCTAAGACGTAGCAGCCGTCCCCGCTCACCTTGTAGTTATTGCGGACGTACGGCCGGTGCTCCTCGAGGAATAGGAGATACGGGTCGTGAAACGTGCTCGATGTGAAGATGGTAATCATCGCGTGGACCGGTAACCCGAGCTTGTCCTCGTTCACGCGAATCGTATACCCTTCGATGATGCCGAGATCTTCGAGCTTCTTGACGCGCGTCGCTGTCGCCTGCCCGGTCAAGTGCACGTGTGCCCCGAGTTCTTTCATCGTTATCCGGCTATTCGCCTGTAACGCCTCGAGGATGAGGCGGTCTGTTGGATCGAGCATAGGTGACTCCTTTCACGATTCAAGCCAATCCGTCCAAACACTTGATTCGTGTTATGTATGAAACGACGGCTACTTGTTAGACTGTACATACATTATAGCTAAAAGGAGAGATTTTTCTATGCACGTGCAACTAATCCGTAATGCCACACTCCGCGTCGAATACGCCGGAAAGACGTTCCTCATCGACCCGTTCCTCGGGGAAAAAGGCGCCTATCCCCCGTTCCCGAACTCGGAACGGCAAGACGCTAATCCATTGGCCGACCTGCCAATCGCGATCGACGACATTCTGACAGGCGTCGATGCCGTCATTTTGACCCACCTGCATCTCGACCACTACGACGAGGTCGCGAAACAAGTTCTGCCGAAAGCGATCCCGCTGTTCGTGCAAAACGAGGACGATTTAACTGTCATCGAAGGCGACGGCTTCACGAACGTGACCATGTTGAGCGACACGACAGCATTCGAAGGAATCAGACTCACGAAGACAGCAGGGGAGCACGGTCGCGGACCGATTTTAGAAATGGCCGGTTACGTGTGCGGTGTCGTCTTCACCCATCCTGCGGAACAGACGCTCTATGTCGCCGGGGACACGGTCTGGTATGACGAAGTCGCCAAGACGATTCAGGCGCATCAACCAGCAGTCATCGTCGTCAACGCCGGGGACAACCAATTCGTCGAAGGCGGGTCGCTCGTCATGAACGAACAGGACGTACGCCATGTGCATGAGGCGGCTCCAGCCGCGACGATTATCGCGGTCCATATGGAAGCGGTCAATCATTGGAAGTTGTCGCGTCCTGACTTACGCGCCTATGCGGCTGAACATGGATTCGCCGAGCGACTGATCATTCCTGAAGACGGCGAGATGATTTCACGCTAACGATACGATGCCCCTGACCTCCCACGTCAGGGGCATTTTTAGCTTCATCTTTGAATCCTTTTTGTGGTATTCTATGCTTCATACCGATGCCATGTCACCCGTTTTTTGCCTCGAGGGAGTTTTATGAGAATGAAGAAACGCGTCATTTTGCTTATGTCTATCTTTTTGTTAATCAGCTCCCTCACACAGGCGGCGATTCCGAAACCGAAAGCTTATAACGACCGTAGCCTCATCTATTTGACGCTCGATGACGGGCCGAACCGGAAGACGGGAGCGCTGCTTGACGTCTTGAAGAAGCATCGGGTCAAAGCGACCTTTTTCATCCTTGGGAAGAACATCGAGGGGAATGAGCATCTCATCCGACGCATCGTCGCTGAAGGCCATCTGATCGCCTTGCATGGGATGACACACGTGCGCGAGGAGTTTTACGCGTCGCCGATGACGGCTGTTCGTCAAATGAAGGACGTGCAACGTCTCATTTATGAAGTGACAGGCATCCATACGAATATGGCTCGTACGATTTACGGTAGTGACGCAGGCATGACGCCTGCGCACTGGCAAGCGATGGACGAGGCCGGTTTTGAGATTTGGGACTGGAACGTAGGCAGTCTCGATCACATCTATAAGAAAGACAACGCGCCAATCGAGCAGCGTGTGTTCAACCGGCTCGAGGCAAATTTCGAGATGAATATCGCCTCGATCATCTTGGCACACGATCACTCGATGACACCGCAAGCGCTCGATACAATCATCCGCTACGCGAAAGAACGCGACTATGAGTTCCGGACATTAGAAGGGGTTCATCCCCCATACAACTTTTTCAATCCGTGGGAACCGAATCAATAAAGAATGCCCCGCATCGATGGATGCGGGGCATTACTATTACATCTCTAATTCTGTGAACGCGAGCGGGACGAGCTCTTCCAGCGTCACTTCTTTCACGTCGGCGTTGCCGTTCGTGAGCAACACTTTGAAGTCCGGGTCGCCGAACTCGACGAGCACTTGGCGACAGATGCTACATGGCGGCAAGAAGTCGACCGTGTCACCTGACACCGCGACGGCTTCGAAGTCGCCTTTTTTATAACCTTGCGCGACCGCTGTGAAGATGGCCGTGCGCTCGGCACAGTTCGTCGCACCGAACGAGACGTTCTCGACGTTGACGCCGTCGATGACCGTTCCGTCCTTCATAAGAAGCGCCGCTCCGACGCGGAAGTTTGAATACGGCGAGTAGGCGTTCTCTTTCAATTGGCGGGCACGCTCGACTAATTGTTGTTGGTTCATGGGATCATTGTCCTCTCTGACTCGAAATGAACTGATGCCAGTTCCCGGCCTCTCTTTTTTGGGCAGGATTCTTAGCATACACCGCCACCTATCACCACGTCAACGACTTTTTGATGACGCTTTCACTTTAGTCGCAAAATTTTTGCCAGCTGTTCGTTCATCTCATTCGATTCAACTGTAAAATCACGTTCGGCCCAATGGATGATCATCCCGACGATGGCGTTCGCTTGATACGAACAGAACAACTCATGGTCAATCTCATCTTGCTTGTGCGCCGCCGTGTCGCGGAGGAGCAACTTGCGCACCTCGTCGAACAACATGTAATAGTACGCGAGCGGCACATTTTTCGAGAAGACGATGCGATAGAAGTCGACGTACGTCTGGACGTGATGAAAGATACGGATTGTCGACGGTTCAAGCTCACGCGGATTGAGCAGCTTCACATGACGATACGGCTCCTCATACGACTTGGCGAGGTCGGCGGTGATCTCTTGGAAGTACTCCTCGAATACGTCCTCGACCCGGGCATAGTGCAAATAAAACGTGCCCCGATTGACATTTGCCACACGACAAAGTTCCGAAATTGTCACTTGTTCGAGTGAACGATTCCTCAATAATTCGACGAGCGCCTCATGAAGCGCTCGTTTTGTTTTGATGACACGCAAGTCCGACTTCATGATTCGCACATTCCTCTCAACAGTTATGGCCTAAAATGTTGATTACTCAACAGTTCCTCATTTTTTGATGATTGTAAGCGCTTTCTAACATTCATTATAATAGTTATTGAACACATGTTCAATTAAAGGAGGAGACAGTCATGCGGTTATCGGGGAAAGTGGCGATTGTCACAGGTGCAGCATCAGGAATGGGGAAAGCGATCGCGGAGCTTTACGCGAAAGAAGGATCTCGCGTCGTCGTCTCGGATATGAATCTCGACGGGGCACAGGCCGTCGTCGAGGGGATTTCGGGCGAAGCGTTCGCCATCCAGACGGACGTCACGTCTGAAGAAGCGTTGCAGCAGTTATTCGACGAGACGGTGAAGACATTCGGTCAAGTCGACATCCTCGTCAACAACGCCGGCATCATGGACGGGATGGAGCCCGTCGGTGAGATCTCGAACGAGCGCTGGGAGAAAATCTTTGCCGTCAATACGGTGTCGGTCATGAAATCGATGCGCATCGCCGTCGACTTGTTCACGAAGCAAGGTCACGGCGTCATCGTCAACAATATCTCGGCCGGCGGCTTGTACGGCGCTCGGGCCGGCGCGGCCTATACGGCGTCAAAACACGCCGTCGTCGGATTGACGAAGAACACGGCGTTCATGTATGCCGACCAAAACATCCGTTGTAACGGAATCGCACCGGGCGCGGTCGCGACGAACATCGGCTCGACGATGACGAACATGAGTCAGGCCGGGTTCGGTCGCCAGCAACTTGGGATGGCCATCAACCCACGCATCGGACAACCAGAAGAGATTGCTCAGCTCGCCCTCTTCCTCGGCTCGGACGAATCGAGTTTCATCAACGGTCAAGTCGTCGCCATCGACGGCGGTTGGACCGCGTACTAAACCAAAAAATGAGCCACATCCAAACGCGGGATGTGGCTCATTTCTCGTTATAGCTCCCCTCTCCGGTTCATCCGGATTAAGAGATAAATCAAATACGGCGCTCCGACCATGCCGGTGATGACACCGACCGGGTAGCGGGCCGTGAAGGCGAACTGACCGATGAGATCGGCTGCGAGTACCAAGATGACCCCGACGAGTGCCGCCGGGATGATCGTCGAACGCCCGTCCCCGACGAGCCGCTTCGCAATCGGTCCCGCCAGGAACGCGACGAACGCGATCGGTCCGGTCGTCGCCGTCGCGAGCGCCAGCATGAGCACCGAGGCGACAATGAGCAGGACGCGCGTCTGGTTCGTCTTGACACCGAGCGACGTCGCCGTCATCTCCCCGAGCTCTAAAATCTGGAGCTGTCGGCTGAGTCGGAGGATGACCGGGAGGCAGAGCGCGACCGCGATCATGAGCGGCGGGAGCGTCTCCATCTTCACCCCGTTCAAGCTACCGCTCAACCAGCGCATCGCCGTCCCGACATCGTTTTGGCGGCTGATGAGCAACAGATAGTTGATGACCGCTGTCAGCATCGCCTGAATCCCGATGCCGACTAAGACGAGCCGGCCGATCGAGAAGACGGCGCCTTTCGACAAGAAGTAGATGGTGAGGACGGTCAACAGCCCGCCGATGATCGAGATGATGGAGACGAACGTATCGCTCGCCTGTAAGACGACGATGCCGAACACGGCTGCCGCACTCGAACCGGTCGTGATGCCGATGACGTTCGGATTGGCGAGCGGGTTACGAAGCATCGTCTGGAACACCGTCCCGGCGATCCCGAACGCGAGTCCGGCGAAGACGCCGGCGAGCATGCGCGGCAGACGGATCGTGCCGACGGCGAACGAGGCGCCCGGTACTTGTTCCCCGAACAAGACACGGACGACGTCCGCGACCGGATAAATCGTGTTGCCGAGCATGAGCATCGTCGCGCTCAACGTAAGGGCCAGCGCGAACAAGACGAGCGTCACGAAGACGGTCCGTTGCCGGCGCTTACGACTGTTATGGATGATGGGTTGAATCGATTGGTTCGTCATACGCCCCGCACCTTCACTTTCATCGTCAACGCGATCAAGATCGGGGCCCCGACGAACGCCGTGACGATCCCGACTTCGAGTTCACCGGGACTGCCGAGCAACCGTCCTGCCACGTCAGCGAACGTCAATAAAATCGCACCCGTCAGTGCCGACATCGGGATGATATAGCGTTCATCCGCTCCGATGACCAAGCGGACGAGATGCGGCGCGAGTAAACCGATAAAACCAATCGGTCCAGCCAGTGCCGTCGCCGCCCCGCACAAGATGACACCGGCGAACGAGGCGATCCCTTTCAACGTGCCGATGCGGACACCGAGACCTGTGGCGAGCTCTTCCCCGAGCGCCAAGATGTTGAGGGACGGTGCCGCCAAGATGGCGATGACGATCCCGCCGATAAAGAACGGCAGGAACGTCATAATCGAATCCATCGTCCCGGCCCCGACGCTACCGACTTGCCAGAACCGGAACTGGTCCATGACGTTCGAGCGCGGAATCATGATGGCCATGACGAGTGACGACAAGGCCGCACTCGTCGCCGCGCCGGCCAAGACGAGCTTGAGCGGCGTCGAGCCGCCCCGTCCGAGCGACCCGATGCCGAACACGAACGCCGCCGTCAAGAGCGCCCCGACAAGTGCGAACCAGATATAGTCGCTCGCGGTCGAGATGTTGAAGAAGGCAATCCCGACGACGACGAACAGCGCCGCTCCCGTATTGACCCCGAGAATGCTCGGGTCGGCGATCGGGTTGCGCGTCACCGACTGCATCAATGCGCCCGAGACACCGAGTGCCGCCCCGCACATGAAACTGAACACCGTTCGAACGACCCGCTGCCGGACGATGTCCGCTTCATACGACTGAACAGCCGGACGGAATAAACCGTCAAGCAGTTCATCCCATCCGACTGTCCGTGAGCCGAAAGCAAGCGAAGCGAGCATACAGACGACGAGCAGGACGAGCGACCCTACGATGAGGAGCCCGAACCGTCTCGGCGTGTGTAACTTCTTCGGCATATTCATTTGATTACTCGACTTTCGCGAGTGCTTCAGACACGAGTTTCACATAGTCGTCAATCGTATATTCGATCGAGAGTGGTGATGGTGTCCCAGCAGCCGCGAGCGGCGTGTTGTCTTCGATCATGACGACCGAACCGCGTTTGATGGCCGGCACTTTGCTGTAGAGCGGGTCAGCTTGAAGTGCTTTCAACGTCTCTTCGTTCCCGTAGGCGACGAAGATGTCGACGTCGTTCAAGATGTCAGCGTTCTCTGAGCTGAGCTCGAGGTAGAAGCTGTTTTCATCTTTGATTTGGCTCGTGATGTTCTCAGGGTACTCCATGCCGAGCTCTTCGATGAAGGCACCGCGTGGGTCACCCGTCGTGTAGATGTAGAACTTCGACAGGTCGTCTGGGCTGAGCGCGACGAATGCCGCTTTCTTCCCTTTCATCTCCGGTACTTCAGCTGCCTTGTCGGCGATGAGTTTCTCTGTGTCTTCAATCAACTGTTTGCCTTCTTCTTCCATGCCCATGGCCATTGAGTCGTAACGAACCGTGTCCTGCCATGATGACACCCAAGGCGTCTCTTGGTATGCGACGACCGGTGCGATCTCTGTCAACGTGTCGTAATCTTCTTGCGTGATGCCTGAGTAGGCAGCAAGAATGACGTCCGGCTGTGAGTCGGCGATCGCTTCGAAGTCGAGACCGTCCGTATCTTGATAGATGTTCGGCTTGTCTTCACCGAGGTCTTTCAACTTGTCAGCCGTCCACGGCAACATGCCGCTGCCGTCTTGGACACCGTAGTTCGCAGCCGAGAAACCGACTGGTACGACGTCGAGCGCGAGCGCCACGTCTTGGTTCGACCAACCGACCGTTGCGACACGTTCTGGCTTCTTGTCGATGACCGTCTCGCCTAACGCGTGTTTGATTGTGATTGGATAGCCTTCTGCCGTCTCAGCAGATTCATCTGTCGTGGCTGCATCTTCATTGTTCGCGCCGCATCCTGCGAGCACGAGCACGAAAGCAGACATGATGATGAACATATGTAGCATTTTCTTGTAGCTGTTCATGTTCGAATCCCCTTTTTTCTCTATGACAACGTTTTACGCCGACACTGATAATCATTATCATTTATGAGTATAGGATGAATCCGGGAGCGCTGTCAATCTGAACTTCAAGATATTCTTTAGAAAATAAAAAGAGCCCGCATCTCTCTGCTTTTGAGCGATGCGGGCTTTCGTCATAACGTTTGATTCGCCAAATTGATCAGTTGTTGGATCGGTAAGCGGGTCTCGTCGTCAAGTTCGACGGAGTTGCCATCGATGTAATAGATGATTCGGGCGGTGAAGCCGTCCTTGTTGATCCACCATAACCCTTGGGACGTCGATTCTGCCTCATCATAGAAAGCAGAGGTCCCGTCAGCAAGTACGTATTGGTCTCCGTATGACGAGATGTCCTCCATGTCTTCAGGTTCATCGACGACTTTATCGACGATGTAGCGCAGCTCTTGTGCCGTCTCCTCGTTCACATAACGAAATACGAAACTATGAAGATAGTGCGGCACTTGAATGTCGACTTCTGTGGAACGCTGAGTGATTTCAAACGGAAACGCAATCGGTTCTTCAAACGCGTGTTCAATCGACGGGTTCGGTGGGTCTGGCCAGTCCGTCGCCAGTTCAACCAATGCCAAAATGACAATCAGCCAACCTAGCAACCTCATCAACCGTTTCTTGTTCATCTGTCTTCGCCCGCTTCATCATTGAATTTGATTCCACGATTGATGATACGCCTCACTGCTTCCCTTGGGTAGACGAGAATCGAACGTCCGGTCAATGAATCGAAATTATCGTTGCCTACGCATCACATCCGCGATCGGACACCCTTCCCGCTCGAGCTCCGAGACGATGCGCGTATAATCCGTTTCGTTTCGATTCTGACTCAGCTTGAACGCCGCCTGCATCTCCGAAATGTCGATGCGGAACCCGACGACGCCATATTTCTGCCGCTGCACCGGCTCGGACAGTTCCTCCCAGACGACGGCGTGCTCCCGGTCCCCTTCATGGTCTTGAAGCAGTCCGGCCAAATCTTCCTCGAGTTGGTCCGCATTTAAAATGGTGGCCTGTCCGTATGCATGGACGGCCTGATAGTTCCACGTCGATACATCCTCATGTCCGTACCACGACGCCGACACATAGGCGTCCGGGCCTTGGACGATCAAGAGGACGGTCTGGTCTTCAATCGTTTGCCACTGTGGATTGTTTTTGGCGATGTGTGTCGTGAACCAGACGCGGCCCTCTTCCTCATGGAAACGGAGTGGCACGTGCGTCGCGATCGGTTTTTGGCCATCATACGTGACGATGGTGCCGAACGGATGCGCCTTCAAGAAATCATGCACTTCTCTCGGATCGTTCACGGCGTAAAGTTTTGGGACGTACATCGTATTCCTCCTGTCTGGTTCGTTCATCAACTGACTGGCCCTCCCGTATAATTCATGCCAACTAGGGTAAAGAGTAGATGACGCGATTCAACTAAGGAGGAATCTCTATGAAACCGACGAGTGAACTACTCACCACTTGCTTGCTTCGCAATCTGAAGTGGGAGCTTCTTGGGAAGACCGTGCTCTTACTAGCCACGGTTATAGACCAAGCTCGACGGGCAGTCCCTGCCCTGAGGTGTTTCGGTCGGCGAGGCGCAACAGGTTGAGGCTCGCGTTGACGTCGCGGTCGTGGTGCGCGCCGCACGCGGCACATGTCCACTCGCGGATATGCAGTTCCTTCTTGCCGCCGTTCTCGCCGCAGGCCGAACAGACCTGGGTCGAGGCGAACCACGGGTCGGCCTTGATCAGCGTCCGCCCATAGAACCTCGCCTTATATTCCAATTGACGGACGAACTCGCCCCACCCGGTGTCCCCGATCGATTTCGCCAGGCGGCGATTTTGCATCATCTCCCTCGGTTTCAGTGTCTCGACCACGACGACTTGGTTCTCGTCGACGATGCGTCGCGACAGCTTGTGGAGGAAGTCTTGTCGGCGGTCTTTGACCTTTTCATGCTTTTTTGCCAACAGGAGTCGCGCCTTCTCGCGGTTCCTGCTGCCGGGCTTCTTGCGGGCGAGGGCGCGTTGCGCTTGTTTGAGCCGCGCCTCGGCCTGTCGCAGGTTGCGCGGGTTCGCGATCTTCTCCGTGACGAGGGCGTCGTTCGTCATGGTGGCAAAGTGTTCCAACCCGAGGTCGATCCCGACCGTGTGCCCGGCCGGGACCCACGGCTCGTCGTCCTGCTCGACGAGGAGCGACACGAAGAATTTGCCCGTCCTCGTCATCGACACGGTCGCCGAGCGGATCTCGCCGTCGAAGTCGCGATGCTGTGTGAACCGGATGAACCCGACCTTCGGCAGACGGACTTTTCCCGCCTCGATACGGATCGTGCCGTGCTGGTTGTTCGTCGTGTAGGACGCGCGCGATTTCCGTTTCGACTTGAACACCGGGAAGGCGGCCGTGCCGGCGAAGAACCTCGCGAACGCGGTGTCGAGGTGCAACTTCGCGTTGGCGAGCGCGAGGCTGTCCGCCTCGCACAGGAACGGGAACAGCGGCTTGTAGGAGGCCGGTGTCGGCAGTTTGCGCTTCGGCCCGCCGCCCGCCTTCACCTCCTCGTGGATTTTGATGCGGTCCTCGAGCAATTTGTTGTAGACGAAGCGGGCGCAGCCGATTGTCCGGACCAGGAACTCGGCCTGTGCCGCCGTCGGGTGGAGCCGGTATTTGTAGCCCTTCAGCATCTCTCCCCCTCCTCTCGGCCGATGATCGTGATGAACGCCTTCCTCATCCGATACCCGCGACGGGGGAAGGGAAATCTGACAGAATAACGAACTTATGTTCGTTATATCTGTCACAGGGGTAGCCCGTGGATGTGGGACCAGGCGATTCATCTCCCACCTACGCTGGGCTTCGCCCGAGACGCTTAGAGGTGGGAGAATTCTCGCCAAATTTAGTTAAAGCATTCGTGTTCGATGTATATGGGACCTTGTTCGACGTCCATTCCGTCAAGACGGCGTGTGACGAACAGTTCCCCGGAAAAGGTGACCAAATCAGCCAAGCGTGGCGGACGAAACAGCTCGACTACTTCTTTACCCGCCACATCATGGGGCGCTACGAGGACTTCTCCGTCGTCACGCGCGACGCGCTCCGGTATGCATTGTCAGCGGCCGAAGTGACGTGGACGATCGAGACGGAGGACGCATTGATTGCCACTTACGCCGACCTGTCGCCATATGAAGAGGTTGAAGACGTCTTGCACCAACTTCATCATAAACAGACCATCGTTCTCTCGAACGGGACGGACGCGATGCTCGCGGAACTCATCCAAAACGCCGGTTTCACCGACCTGTTCGACGAACTCGTCAGCATCGACGGCATCAAACAAGCCAAGCCGTCACCGGCCGCCTACATGCATTGGTTCAAGAACAGCGGGCTGAAGCGGGACGAGGTGCTGTTCCTGTCCTCGAACGGATGGGACATCGCCGGTGCGAAGAACTTCGGATTCCACACGGCTTGGATCAACCGCGACGGCAAACCGATCGATATGCCCGACCTGGCCCCTGACGCCGTCTATGAGGACTTGTCCGGGATACTGGAATGGGTCACGGACGAAGCGGCTTGGCCATAATCAAATCGACTTGGGCGTCGTCGCCCATATAAAACGTGTGCGCCCCGGTCTGGACGAACCCGTGCTTTCGGTAAAAGGCGAGTGCCTTATGGTTATGTTCCCACACGCCGAGCCAGATTTCACGTTTGTTCAGCTCACCCGCGCACGTGATGGCCTGGTCATACAACGCCTTCCCGACGCCACTTCCTTGGAACTTCCGTCGCACATAAATCCGTTCGAGTTCGAACGCCTCTTCGCCCATGGCCTCGGTCTGGGCGTTGTTGGCGTTCACTTTTAAGTAACCAGCTACTTCCCCGTCGAGTATGGCGAAGAAGAACTGTGAGTCTGGATTCGAAAGCTCTTTTTTAAGTTGCGCTACGTTGTACGCCCGCTCGAGATACGCGGCCAAATGCGCCGGGTCATTCTCCGCTTCGAACGTTTCCGTGAACGTCTCGATGCTGATGGTGCGAAGTGCGTCAACGTCTTCGATTGTGCAAACTTTGATAGTGATCATGTTTCGTCCCCCTCTAGTAGTCTCGTTTCTTCCCTTTCTTCACCGCGTCCCAATCCCCTTCGATATTGTGGCGGACCCGCTTCAACAGCCGGAGTAGCTGCTCGGCTTCCTGGTCGCTCAGCCCGGTGAGCGCGACATCCGTCGAATGTTCGTGCTCTCGGATGATGACCGGATACAGCGCCTTGCCCCGTTCAGTCGGGACGAGCCGCTTGATTTTCTTGTTGTGCGGGTCGTCCTGCTTCGTGATCAACCCGTTCGTCTCCAACTTTTGAATCGCCCGCGCCGCCGTCGTCCGATCGACTTTGATCAATTCGGCGAGCTTCTCTTGAATGATGCCCGGCTCTTCACAAATCCGGACCAAATACAGATATTGCCCTTTCGTCAGCTCGAGCTCCTTGAACTCGATATTGCTGATCGAGTCGAGGGCACGGGCAATCATCCCGATTTCACGCAACTGGTCTCTCATATAGTCCTCCTGATTGTTGTATTTGCAATATGTTACGTTCAGTATAATTGATTTAGTTGCATTTGCAACAAAAAAGTATTTTGGGTATGAACTTTGATTATGTGAGAAAATGAAGGTATCATTCCACGAAACGAGGGGATCTCATGGCACACCGCATTTACACGACGAGCTTCGCGAGCGTCTATCCGCTCTACGTCGCGAAAGCCGAACGAAAAGGACGGACGAAAGACGAAGTCGATACAATCATCCGCTGGTTGACGGGCTATGACGAGGCCGGGCTCGAACGCCAACTCGCTGCCGAGGTCGATTTTGACACGTTCTTCGCCACCGCACCCAAGATGAACGAAGACCGCGCCTTGATTAAAGGTGTCGTCTGCGGCGTCCGCGTCGAGAACGTCGAGGAGCCGCTCATGCGCGAGATTCGCTATTTGGACAAACTCGTCGATGAACTGGCCAAAGGCATGGCGATGGCGAAGATTTTACGAGGAGGCGACGTCTGATGGACTATACGATACTCGTCGACGACAAGCGGCTCGACGCTTTCATCCGTTTAATTGACGCCATCGATGCGAACTTACCGGCCGGGTTCGAGAAGACGACCGACGGGAACGGCATCCATTATGTCGTCCCGCTATCGGCGTATCCGTCCGGGTATCACGTCACGCCGGGCACCCCGCTCCCATTCTTGAGCGTCATCGCCCAGAAGAACCATGTCGCCGTGTATCATATGGGCGTCTATAGCGACCCGGAACTGCTCCGCTGGTTCGAGGAGTCATACGCCGCCCAAGTGCCGACGAAGCTCGACATAGGCAAGAGCTGTATCCGCTTCAAAAACGTGAAGCATATCCCATATGAGTTGATGGGTGAACTCGTCTCGAAGATGACACCAGAACAATGGATTGCTGCGTACGAATCACGCTAAAAAAGGCAGTTCGATTTTTTCTCGACCTGCCTTTCGTTTGTCGTACCGTAAATTTATTTGTCATTTGACGCATCTCGTCTGCCATGTTCGACAGTTCTTGGGCCGAAGCCGTGATCTCTTCCATCGACGCCATCTGTTCTTCCGTCGCCGCCGAGGTGTTCTCGGTTTCGGTCGCGGTCGTCTCCGTGATGCCTTGGATCTCGTTCACGGACGTCAAAATTTCGGTCGCCCCGACTGCCATCTCTTGAACGGCGCCCGACACTTCCTCCACTTTTTGTCCGACCTCTTCGATCGCCCGCTTGATATCCTCGAACGCGTCGCCCGCTTGTTGGACGTTCGTGACGCTATGGCCCATCTCGCTCTCGACGATGTGCATCGTTTGGACGGCTTGTTTCGTCTCCGTCTGCGTATCCCCGATCAAACCGGAGATGCGTTTCGTCGCGATTGCCGACTCTTCAGCAAGTTTCCGAACTTCTGAGGCAACGACGGCGAATCCACGTCCTTGGTCGCCGGCCCGGGCCGCTTCGATGGCCGCGTTTAAGGCGAGCAAGTTCGTCTGTTCGGCGATGCCAGAAATCGTACCGGTGATACTGCCGATTTCTTGCGAACGAACATCGAGTTGACCGATGACCGTCTGCAACGCCTTCACTTTTTCGTTCATCGCCTCGAGCTGGGACTCGAGCGTCTCAATCAATTCGTTGCCGGTCCCGACTTTTTGAAGTGCCCCGTCCGACAGTTCAGTCATATGCTGGGCACTGTCTGAGACGTGATGAATCCCGTTCGTCAGTTCAGTGAGCGTGTTGCTCGATTCCTTCACACGCGTCAATTGACGGACCGAACCGGAGGCGATCTCCTCCATCGTGACGGCGACCATCTCAGTCGCTTTTGTCGTCTCTTCGACGTTCGATTTCAAATCATCTGATGACGTCGCGACGCGCCCGGCTGTCGCCGTGACGTTGCCGATCAAGTCGCGAAGACTATCTTTCATCTCGTTAAATGAGTAGGCGAGCGAACCAATCTCGTCACGCGACGTGTACGTGCTGTCGACCGTCAAGTCACCGGCTCCGGCACGGCTCATCAGTCCATTCAACTCACGGATTGGGCGGACGATGAGGCGCGTGATGTAGACACTGAGCCCGATTGAGACAAGTGCCCCGAGGGCGACAAGCGCCCAGAACAACGTGACCGATTCCGTCCGCTCGTTCTGCATCGTCGTGCTTGCCGTCTCAGCTTCTTGATTGATGCCGTCCATGACGACCGTTGCCGTCTCGACCAAGTCTTGACGGACCGGTCGCAAGTCACTCATATAGACGCGATAGGCCGCCGTGTTCTCATTTCGAAGCACCGGCTGAAGCACGAGTTCGGTCCCTTCGAGATAGGCTGCAATCTCGGCATTCAAGTCTTCGACTCGACCTTGCATCTCGGCATCTGTTGAGGCGAACGTCTCGTTGAACAGTTCGAGGTTCGTCCCGATGCTATCACGCCGTTCCTCGATACTTGCCTCTAGTTCTTCATTTCGAGACGCATCCGTCGTCAGCATCAATTCGAGCAAATACCCGTCCAAGGCACGGTTGTCCGTCCGTATCTGACCGAGCGCCCGAATCGGCAGCACCCGCTCTTCATATAGTTCTTCCCCCGCATCGGCCATCCGTCCCATCAAGACATGACTGAGCGCCGCGATGATGACGAGCGTTGCAATGAACACGGTGATGAGCACCTTGACACTCCCACGATTGAAACCGTGGGATTCTGAAGTGCTTGTGCGAGCGCAGTCCATTTCTGTTTTGCTCAAGCCTTCAGATGAGGGTGTGCCATCACCCCTCCTGAGACAGACCCTATAGGTTCTCAGGCTGATGGACTGTTACCATCCATCACAGGTCGTTGCAGGTGTGCCCACCTGATGTTTTAGCGTCTTTTACGTGACGACAGGCATCGTTTTACCGGTCACATGGTTTCGTGACCGAACCGGATACGATTCTCAAGGAGCGATGGACACGGGCGTTTTAGAGACTTGTACTTGTCTATGGGATATATATACCCGAATGTCGGATGTTTTTCACATCCGAACTCACGTTCATCCCATGCCTAAAGGCGGGCTATGCCCGGTATGGGCTTTCCCGCTCGTATAATCTGTAAATTTTTTAGACATATTTAAATTCTTCATGATCATCCCTCCTATCTGCTTTATCTTAGGAAAGCAGCTTCACGTGAAGCGTGATCGCACATGCGTTGACCTAAGTTTCCATTTTCAGCGCCGCTACCTGCTCATCAGCACATTCGGCACCCATTTGTAAGCTGGCTCACCTTCATTTGAACGAAAAATGCGCTACGATAAATAAAAGAATGATCGATACGAAAGGAATGATTCCCGTGCCACGCTGGCTCAAACTCAGTCTCATGCTCGCCGTGTTCGGGAGCATCTTCTATATCACGCACTTCCATTATGAGCTTCGCCCGTCTGACGTCCGTGACGTCGTCTTGTCGTTCGGCTGGTGGGGTCCGGTCGTCTTCTTCCTCATCTATGCGATCGGCCCAATCATCTTCTTGCCGACATCCGTGCTGTCACTCGGGGCCGGTCTCGCCTTCGGGGTATGGCCGGGCGTCCTCTATATCATCTTCGGGGCGACGGCCGCGGCCGTGACCGGGTACGTCATGGCCCGACTGTTCGGCCGTTCCGTGCTCAAGGTCGAGAGCTATCCGTGGTCGGAGAAACTGTTCACGCAGATGGAACAACGTGGTTTTCTATACGTGTTTGTCTTGCGGCTCATCCCGCTCGTCAGCTTCGATTTACTCAGTTACGCCGGCGGCATTGCCAAAGTCAAATTCAAGTCGTTTATCCTGGCGACCGTGCTCGGCATGATTCCCGGGACACTCGCCTACAGTTTTCTCGGCGCGAGTCTCGCCTCGGGAAGCATCACCTTGGTCGTCATCGCCGCCCTCGTCTTCGTCACGTTAATCGGCGTCACCTACTATTTCCGGGAACCCGTCAAGCGGTGGCTCGGGCTCACGTCAGACTAGAGAAGCGCAATCGCTTCTCTTTTTTTGTGTCGGCGTGTAAAAACGATAAACATTCGGGCCAATCGGACGATACTCTAGTAGCTATATCGACCCATCACCAGGAGGAATCTATATGAGTTCTACGAAACGCAATCAATTAATGCTCGTCACAACGTTCGTCATCGTCTTGACGTCTGTCACCGTCCATCTGCTCCACCGCTTCACGGATTTTGCCTATACGTATACCGTGCTCCGAAACGGTGCCGTCGGTTACGCATATCCCATCGCGACATGGGTCCTGTTCGCCGTTCCAATCATGCTATTGATCGCCATGGTCGTCAGCCAACGTGTGAAACCACAGCTGTTCCCGCACTTGATGATGCTCACGCTCACGTTTTCGAGCATCTCGACCGTCGCCGGCGGGCAAGGGCTCGTCGAATATCACTTCTCGATTTTCGTCGTCTTGGCGATTCTGTCGTTCATGCGTCGTATCGACTTAATCGTCTACAGTACCGTCATCTTCGCCGTGCAGCATCTGGCCGGCTATTTCTTGGTCCCCGAGATCATCTGTGGGACGGCCGACTATCCGTTCAGCTTGTTGCTCGTCCATGCGGTCTATCTCATCTTACTGAGTGCCGTGCTCATCGCGCAGATTCACTTCCGTAACCTTGAGTCGTCCCGTGTCAAAGCACAAGAAGACGAGACCCGTCGTTTGCTGAAGCAAGCCGTCACCGATGCGAGTCAACTCGTCATGACACTCAAAAACCATGCGACCGAGCTCGAGACGGCCGCCAACCAGTCGCTCGAGTCCGGAGAACAAATCGCCGTCACCGTCGATCCGATTGTCGCCCACGCGACCGAGCAAGAGACGTCGATGAACCATGGGGCCGATGAGATTCAATCGATTCGCTCCCTCACCGCTCTCATCCAAGAACGGATGACCCAGACGGCCGCCTCCTCGTCACGCATCGCGTCCGATGCCATCGCTGGGAACAGTGACATGCAACGGATGGAGACGAAAGTCGAAGAAATCATCAGCGAGTCGGAGCGGCTCGAACGTGTCGTTGCGACGATGTCGAACCGATCAACCGAGATTCAAGCCATCCTACAACACGTCGAGACGATTAGTGACCAAACGAACATGCTCGCCTTGAACGCCTCGATTGAAGCCGCTCGGGCCGGTGATGCCGGTCGTGGTTTCGCCGTCGTCGCTTCTGAGGTCGGCAAGCTCGCCGTCCAGTCTCGAGATTATGCAGCCGAGATGACCCGCGTCCTCGGCGGACTGATGGATGACACGACCGTCGTCCGCGATTCGGCACAGTTGTTCAAACGCGCGACCGAGAACTGTCAAACCGTCTCGGCCGATGTGACTGCCGTCTTCCATCGTTTGACCGAAGATGTCTCCGAGATCGACGGTCAAATCAGTTCGATTCAAGAGACACGTCAACGCGTAACGTCGCAGATGGAGACGCTCGAAACGCGCCTCGCGACGACGAAACGAGCGGCGAGCGAACTGCAGCAACAGATTCAGCACGTCGCCGCCGCGACCGAGGAACAAGTCGCCATCCAAAAAGAGTTGAGCCACATGTCGGACCGCCTCGCCTCGACCGCGAGCACGTTAGAAGACGTGACCGGTCAGCTCGAAGCCCGAGCGAACTAAAAAACAGACCGCGAATGTGGAAACTCGCGGTCTGTTTTTATGAATGGCTGAAGAATGAAATTTTTGCAGTCGACCGAATGATGAGTACCGATACGAGCATGAGGATGGCCACGATTCTAAAGCCCATATCCCCGATGACATTGAATTCATATCTCAGCCCGAACAATAATCCTAATC
This sequence comes from Exiguobacterium sp. s40, assembly GCF_018617905.1. Classification (NCBI taxonomy): domain Bacteria; kingdom Bacillati; phylum Bacillota; class Bacilli; order Caryophanales; genus Exiguobacterium; species Exiguobacterium sp. s40. The sequence continues at coordinate 110,321 of NZ_JACSLC010000003.1, forward strand.
CTAAGACAACGCCGATTAAGAACGTCATATTTTTCATGTAATCGATTCTTCCTATGTACGTCTATGATTATCCATTTATTGTTAGTATACCGGATGGGGATGACGTGTGCACAAATATGTGAAGACAAATCACTAATATTCATCAAAAAACGTCACGTTCTCGATGTTCGAAAACGTGACGTCACGATCGTTTATAACGTTGATACGAGCTTTTGAAGCGCCTCTTTGAGCGGCGTCACCGGACGACCGAGTACCAACTCGAAATCATTCGACTCAACTTCGAGCGAGCCGTTGCGGATACTGTCTTGAATGCCGACGACGATTGGAATCGCTCCTTCCGGCACACCAGCGCCGCGCATGACGCCAGCATAAGCGTCAGTACTCACTTCTTGGAGGGTCACTTCACGCCCGAGCACTTCACTGAGCGCCTCGACGAGTTCGGCTTGCGTATGGAGCGGGCCGGACAACTCGAAGATGTTCTGTTCGAAGTCATCCGCGAGGAGCACGTTCGCTGCCGCTTCAGCGTAATCGTCTTGCAACGCCCAACCAACCTTCCCATCACGGGCAGCCGTCACCCAAGGTGCACCGGCAAGCACGCCTTGGATGCTACCAAGTTCGTTTTCTAAGTACCAGTTGTTGCGCAAGAACGCGTGAGGGATCCCCGTCCGCTCGATTGCGCCTTCCGTCTCGACATGTGGCGGTGCCATCAAGTTTTGGCTCTCTGTCGCGTCGGCGAGACTCGTATAGGCGATGAACGATACGCCTGCGCGCTCGGCCGCCTCGACGGCGTTCGCATGTTGACGGATGCGCGTGTCGTTGTCCCCGTCCGCCGAGATGATGAGCAGTCGTTCGACACCTTTGAACGCTTCATCGAGCGTCTCGGGCTTGTCGAAGTCCCCATGTCGCACATCGACACCTTTCGCTTTCAGTGCTTCCGCTTTCTCCGGATTGCGGACGCTGACCGCGAGTTCACTTGCGGGTACCGACTTGAGTAACACATCGACAATTTTCGAACCGAGTCTTCCGGTCGCACCTGTGACTAAGTATTTCATAAATCATTTCCTCCCTTTAACCTGTAATTAAATCAGTTACATGTAATCACAATAGTTACAGCATCTTCGTTTGTCAATTGTTTGTTCCCTGTTATACTAAGGATGTAACCAATTCACTTACATGACTTGTGCAGAAAGGTGGTAGCCTATGTCCATCAGTAGCCGTTTCGCGGTCGGCATTCATATCTTGACGTTGATCGAGGTCAATCAGGACGGCGTCACCTCGTCTGACTTTTTGGCCGGTAGCGTCAACACGAACCCGGCCCTAATCCGAAAAATCATGGCCATGTTGAAGAAGGCCGACTTGATTGAAGTGAAGCCTGGCGTCGCCGGAGCCAAACTGACGAAAGACTTGACCGAGATTTCGCTCTATGACGTCTATCGCGCCGTCAGTGTCGTCGAGGAGAACGAGTTGTTCAGTATCCATGACAACCCGAACCCAGCGTGCCCCGTCGGCCAACATATCCAAGCGACAATCGAGCCGATCTTTATCCACGCCCAATCGGCGATGGAATCGGTATTGAAGCATGTGACCCTCGCCGATGTCGTGAACGATGTCGCAACGAAAAGCCAAGCAACCTGAAGAGAGGTTGCTTGGCTTTTTTTCAGATGAGTCGATATTTTTTGAAGCTATTCGCGAGCCCGTCTTGATCACACGCATCCGTCACGTCGTCCGCGACACGCTTGACCTCGGGTTTGGCGTTGCCCATGGCGACACCGACCTCGACGTATTCGAGCATCTCGATGTCGTTCAACCCGTCCCCGTAGGCGAACGTCTGCGCTCGCTCCAACCCTAGATGTTCGAGCAACGTCGCAATCGCCGTCGCTTTATTGACGCCCAGGATGGACAGCTCCCCACTGTTGGCCCCGAATACGGCGACCGTGCTCGGGATGACGGTGAAGCGGGATGCGAACTCTTGCTCGATGACGTCGAGCGGGACGGATGAGCCGAGGAACGAGATTTTGTTCACATCGGGACGGACGAGGTCGACCCCTTCCATCATCGCGTCATGAAATGGCTTTAAACCGCGCTCGATCGTCGCGCTTGACCTCGGGGTGTTCCACCGCAAGGCACACGAAGTCTCGCTCCGTGAGGCATGGACATGGACGTTCGTCTGGATCGGGATCGCCCTCGCGTTCGGCGGATGGTTGTTTTACTCACAAGGTGGCACGGCCGCGACCGAGTATGCGAGCGTCTACTTCATCGAGAAGGCGCTCGCCATCGATAACGTGTTCGTCTTCTCGCTCGTCTTCGCCTACTTCGCGATTCCGCTCAAGTATCAGCATAATGTGTTGTTCTGGGGCATTCTCGGGGCCATCTTCTTCCGGGCCGTCTTCATCGTCGCCGGTGTCTCACTCCTTGAGAACTTTGGCTGGATTTACTACGTGTTCGGTGCCTTCCTCGTCTACACAGGATGGATGATGTTCAAAAATATCGGTAAAAACGAGTCGCTTGAAGAGAACAAGACGATCCGTTGGCTCGAGCGACGCTTGCCGATTACGCAAGACATCTCGTCCGGCAAGTTCACGCAGCGCCTAGGCGGCAAGCTGTTCTTCACGCCACTCTTCATCGCGCTCATCTTTGTCGAAATCTCGGATATCGTCTTCGCCGTCGACTCGGTCGCGGCCAGCTTCGCTTACTCGCGTGACCCGTATATCATCTTCTATGCGAACATCATGGCGATTCTCGGACTCCGTAGCCTCTACTTTGTCCTTGCCAACTTGATCGACCGCTTCTACTACTTGAAGCACGGACTCAGCTTCATGCTTGTCTTCATCGGGACGAAGATGATTTTCGGCGATGTGTACAAGATGCCGATTTGGATGTCGCTCGGGACGATCGTCCTCGTCATCTCGATCAGCGTCGTCTATAGTTTTTATAAAACGAAACCAAATCAACAGACAAACGTATAACAAAAGGGAGACGTGCTAGCCTCCCAGGTGGTTCACTTCTCAATTGTGGGTAAACCTTTAGTCTAGCAAACATAGAAAAGGTGGTAACGAATGTTTGACCGTATGGGTGATGTGAGTATTGGACTCGTCTTCGGGATCGTGTTGATGTTTCTATTCAACAGTCTCTGGGGACTTGGAGTCGGCGTGATGTTAGGATTCTTTTTCCTCGTCGCACCGTGCTCGACAAACCGCCGTACTAGAAACTATATACCGCAGACAGACTAAACCGGGGCACATGCTTCGGTTTTTCTTCTGTATACTGGAGAAAACCCTTTAGGAGGAGCCATGAATTATTCAATGACGGAACTGACGGAGGCGAAGCGGCAAATCGATTCGATTCTCCAAAAACTGAACGAGACGGTGAGGACGCTCGAGGCGAAAGACTCCCCTGAGCGATTCAAATCGCAGGTGACCCTCGCGAAACGACGGATTGATGCCCTCACGTTAGCGTTATATCTGATCGAAGAGAAGCTTCACAAGGACTTGTGAGAAATTTGGTTCAAATTCAAGAATTTTGCACATTTTGCACATTGTCGCATAGGCAATGCATACACGTTGCTTTACAATTTCACTTGAAGGCGTTTTAGGAACGTTTCAGCAGAAGATAGGGGGCGACACCGATGACACACAACCTTGAACCGATTGCTTCGTCTTTTTTTGAAGCGCACGACGACACTCGACCTGATCCGACCGAGCGAGACTGGACGAAACCGGATGGATTTGTCCAATCCTTGCTCGACAAGTCGCAGGCGATGGTCTGCTTTTATGAACCCGCGACGAATACGTTCTTAATGAATGAGAATTTGGCTCGACGCTTCGAGGTTTCGAAATCAAGCACGCTCGAGTCTTTTCTCGCGCGATGCCGGCAAATAGAAGTCGTACCGCGTGAACAGTTTGAGGCTTTCTTCCGCTCGATTTGCTCATCTGAGCCGGTCTCGACGCTCGAATGCTCGTTCGATACACATCTTTTTCAAGTCGTCCCATACTTTATCAATAACCCGGACGGCGTGTTCCTCACATGGTACGACCATACCGAGACACTTGAGTTATCTTTACGGAAAGAAGTGTTCCTCGCCGAGTTGTCACACGAGATTCGCACACCGTTGACGGCCATCAAAGGATTCACCGAACTGTTATTGCATCAACCGCTCACGCGTGAGAAGCAAGAGAATATGTTACGGCTGATTCAACAAGAGACTGAACGGCTCGAGCGGCTCACCGAGCATTATTTGGATTTTCAACGCCATGATGCGGTCGTGCTGAACGGACACATGGACGACGTGTCCGTCTCCCACATGTTAGATGAAATTCTTGCGACATTTCACGCGACGACCGCAACCCATACCATTTCCATACAGATCGAGCCAGAAAACATGACCATCGTCGCTCATGCGGATCGGGTCAGACAATGTCTGCAAAATCTTATTCATAATGCGATCAAGTATTCACCGCAAGGCGGCAATGTGTCTATATCGGCGTTTGAAGAGGCACATGAGATGGTCATTCAAATCCGTGATGAAGGCATCGGCATCCCCGCAGACGCGTTGCCTAAATTGTTCGAACGTTATTATCGAGTCGAATCGGAGGCTCACCGTGCCATCAAAGGGACCGGGCTCGGACTTCAAATTTGTAAACAATGCATGGACGCCCACGGCGGGAGTATCCACGTTGAATCGGTCGCCGGTAGCGGATCCACGTTCACCTTACGTTTTCCGCAACGCCCTTGAAAAAAGAGAAGGATTTGGTCATGCGACCAAATCCTTCTCTTTATGAGCGAGCGGATGCTTGCGGCTGTCCGCTTCTTTCATATTCCCACCGTGCCAACTGTTCTAAAATCGGATAAAGGGACTCCCCTTCTTCTGATAATCGATATTCGACCCGGGGCGGGATTTCCGAATAGACGGTACGGATGATCAATCCGTCTTGTTCGAGCTCTCGCAACTGACGGGTCAATGTTCGCGGGGTCGCTTGCGGGAACAGGCGGCAGATTTCATTGAACCGCTTCACGCCGAGCGTGCCGAGCCGATGCAGAATCAACATCTTATATTTCCCGGAAATTTTTTGGACAATCGTTTCGACAGGGCACGTTTCCATGGAACCACTCCTTCAGTATCTTTAAGGATAGTATACGTCAAATTTGTGCGTACTTCTATTCTTGTACATAAACAAGTGCGCTAGAGATATCTACTAGACAAAGGAGTGAATGTGATGCATATCGCAGTATTCGGAGGCAGCGGACGGACGGGGCGTGAATTGATCACTCAGGCTCTCGCCCATGGTCATCATGTCAAAGCGCTAGTCAGAAGCCCGAAAAAACTTGATTTGACCCATGACCGGTTGACGATTGTGAAAGGAGACGCCGAAAACCGGGATGATGTCTTCCGGACCGTTGAAGGAACGGGTGCGGTCCTCATGGCTCTCGGCCATACGAAGACATCGAACAAGGACGTATTGGAACAAGCGACATCCCACGTCGTTGCCGCCATGCATGCGTACAACGCGACACGCGTCGTCAATTTGACAGGTGCGACGGTCAAAGTACCGAAAGACGTCAAACAGAAACTCATCAGCCAGTTCGCCGAGACGCTCATGAAGACGTTCGCGGGCGATTTACTGCGCGACAGTTACGTTCAAAAAGGAATCCTCGAGGCGAGCGGGCTCGAATGGACGATCGTCCGGGGACCTCGCCTATTAGAAGGACCTATGACCGGAACGTATCGGACCGGTTACTTCGCGTTTGACAAGTCGATGATCGACCGGGCCGACGTCTCCCATTTCATGTTGCGCGAACTCGAAGAGCGTCAATACGTGCACGAATATCCGCTAATCGGAAACTAACAGACGTGGCCGCATTATTCGGCCACGTCTGTTTTCGCCTCAGATTCCACGTTCGCTTTCGCTTCTTCCTCTTCTTTCTCCAACTCTTCAATCAATCGCTTCATCTCAGCGATTTCTCGTTCTTGCGCTTTGATGATTTCTTCTGACAACTGTTTCACGCGCGGGTCTTCGATTTCCGCCCGTTCGCTAGTCAAAATGGCGATGGAGTGGTGCGGAATCATCGCTCGCATCCAACTGACGTCATCGACCGTGGTCTGGCTCCGGACGAGCCATAACGACAAGGCGAAGACGAGCGCGCTCACGCCTAAGATGACGGTGTTCAGCTTCTTGTTCTTGTACATGCCCCACATGAACAGCAACATGACGAACGCCATGACCGAGCCCATGATGAGCGCCATATACAAACGTGTCTGACTGAAGAAGACGTGGTCGAATTGGAACACGTTCAAATACATGAGCCAATACATGAGGAATGTCGACACGAGAATCATCACTCCGAATTTCGCATAAGGTTTCATTGTTCTCTCCTGCCTTTCTATTTATTTGCTTCTACGTATTCCTTTGCCTATTCTTTTTTCGTTAAAACCCCATGATTCATCTAGTCGAGCGAGCGTTCCTACCATTTCACTTCTTTTTCACAAACAGGGGCTATACTGTCAAAATGGACTTTGCCGACAAAGGAGACATCAAGACGTGTTAAAAAACCTGCAAGACCTGTTGACAGAGCTGAAACAGCTTGTGACATGGACGTATTTAGACAATCCTGCCGAAACGATGATTGAAGGCATTTCCTTCTCCTCCAAAGAAATTAAACAAAATTTTTTATTCGTCTGTATATCAGGGTATCGACGTGACGGTCATGACTACGTGAACGAGGCAATCCACAACGGGGCCGTCGCCATCATCGCCGAACGTCCGATCGAGGCCCGGGTGCCTGTCATCTACTGTAAAGATACGAAACATGCATTAGCTGAACTCGCCAGTGCGTTCTATGACCATCCATCGACGCAACTTCGTCTTCATGGCGTCACCGGGACGAACGGAAAAACGACGACGACCGCCCTGGCACATCAACTGTTCGACCAACTCGGCATATCCGCCGGCTTGATCGGCACACTCGGTATCACCTATTCCGGTCAGACGTTCGAGACACCGAACACGACACCCGATTCGCTAACCATCCACCGCCACCTCCACACCATGGTCGAGGCCGGCGTGACGGATTGTCTGATCGAGGTCTCGTCACAAGCCATTGCGGAGGGACGTATCGCGAACTTGTCATTCGAGACGACCTCGTTTCTCAATCTGTCGCACGACCATTTGGATTACCACGGCACGATGGAGACGTATGCGTACACGAAAGCCCAATTGTTCGCGCAATTATCGGATGTGGGTTGCGGCATCGTCAATGGTGACGACCCGTATCATGAGCTCATGCGATCCGTCGCACCACCTCACGCGAGGCGGTTCAGGTTCAGCCGTCATTCGTCTGTAGCCGATTTAACCGGTCAGACGGAAGCTGACCGTTTTATCGTTCGTATGGACGGAGAGACGGCGTTGTCTGCGCCCCCGTTCCTAGAAGACTATAACCTCGACAACACGTTATGTGCGATCAGTATCGTCCTTCAAACGGGTGTCTCTTTAAAAGAAATTGTCCCTCACCTCTCGAACTTAACCTTGCCGAGCGGGCGACTCGAGAAAGTGTCGGACATCACGACACCCGTCTATATCGACTACGGACACACCCCGGATGCCATAAAAAAAGTCGTGACATCGCTAACGGCCCGTCATTCTCGCGTGCTCGTGTTGCTCAGCGCCGCCGGTGAGCGAGACCGGATGAAACGTCGGATGATGACCGGCGTGGTCGCCGCTTCAGGTGCCGACTTCATCTTGACGGTCCACGACCCGCGCCATGAAGATCCCCAGCAAATCCTCGACGATTTAGCGGATGGACAGTCTGCCGAACTCGCCCGTTTCGATGAGCGTGAAGAAGCCATCCGTTTCTTCTGTGAGCGGATGGTAGACTATGACTGTGGGGTCCTGTTCGGGAAAGGACATGACCGCGTCGAGCGCATCGAAGACGTCCTCGTGCCGTTCGACGAATCGGAGCTTGTCCGACAATTCTTTACAAGGAGAACGTAGCACGACTCTCGAAATTGGTAGGAACGATGGACGAAAACAAAAGGAGGACAACAGATGAACATCTTGATTGTCGATGACGAAGTGAAAATGAGACGGCTCCTCCGCTTATTCCTCGAAGGGGACGGCTACACTTGCATCGAGGCCGCGGACGGACGAGAAGCCATGGAGCTGCTATCTGAACGTCCGGACTTGGTCATGTTGGATATCATGATGCCCGGTGTCGACGGGATCACGTTGTGTCGCCAAATCAAAGCACTCGACGCCGAACTACCTGTCGTCTTATTGACGGCCCGCTCGGATAGCGAGACGACGATCCGCGGATTGGACGCCGGGGCTGACGACTATGTCACGAAACCGTTCGAAGGCAACGTGTTGTTGGCCCGGATTCGTGCGGTGTTACGACGGAGCCGCGTCACGAATGTGAATTATGGACAATTGCGCTATGAAGAAGCGAGCGGACGCATCCTGTATCAAGAGCAAGAAGTCGTCATGACGCCGAAAGCGACGGCCATCTTAAAGTTGTTTCTGCAACATCCGAACCGGTTGTACAACCGGATGGATTTATATGACTTGGTATGGCCTTATTCGTCCGAATCGGACCCGCGCACGGTCGACGCCCATATCCGTATGATTCGCGACAAACTCGGCGAGGCCGGCTTCCCGATTGACGATTATTTGAAGACGGTGTGGGGACGCGGCTATCGCTGGACCGAGGAGCGGTCGGACTCATGACATTCCGACGCAATAGCCTCCCGTTCCGAATCAGTCTGATTTTTTTATTGACGACGTTATTGATTGAAGGTGTCTTGTTCTTATTGCTCTACCATACGCTCCTCGGTGAACGTGTTGTCGAAGAAATCGACCGGCTCGAATCGAGAGCGGAAAGCCATGCGAGCGTACTGGCGATGAGTTTTGATGAAGAGACGATTGGCCACGTCGCGACGATGGAGAGCGAGACCGATACGAAAGTCGCCATCACCGCTCCCGACCACTCGATTCTACAGACATCCAACCGCTTCCCCGACCCGCTCTCGGTGCTCGTCCAAACGGAAGCGGACCGAGGGGATGCCGATGTGACGACCATCCTCGAAGACGATTGGGAGAACGAACCGTATCTCGCAGTACGGACCCCGATTGATGCGATGGAAAATGCCACCCGTTACGGGTATGTGTATATGTTTCTACCGACCGAGATCATTCATGGCATCAGCCATCGGCTCCAACTCCGGTTTCTTTATATCACCGGCATCGCCCTCGTCATCACCATCATGACGTTCGTCTTGCTGAGCCGGTTGATTTCAAACCCGATTCAGCTGTTGCGCCGAGCGACCGAGGATGTCTTGACGAATCCCGAAACGTTGACCCTGCCGACGACTCGAGAAGATGAGATCGGCGAGTTGGCCCGTTCAATTGAAGCGATGTCGCTTGAACTGGATCGTCTCCGGAAAGAACGAAATCAGTTCTTGTCGGACCTCGCCCACGAGATTAAAACGCCGCTCACGTATCTGCAAGGATATGCCGAAATCGCATCCAAACCGCAGACGCCAGAGTCGTTAAAAGAACAGTCGATTCAGACGATTCTCGAAGAGAGCCAAGCGTTGACCGAGCTCGTCGAGAACGCGTTCCAGCTCGCCCAGTTGGACGAGAACACGTTCACGTTGCATCGCGAACCCGTGGCCGTCGATGCGCTCTGCGACGATTTGCAACGCGTGCTCACCACGATGTTCCGAGTGACACCGATCGCGTTTGCTAGTAGCACCGATTGCTCCTCCAAGGACGTCGTCTTACAGTTAGATCGACATCGCATCTTACAAGTGTTCCGCTCCATCGCCCACAACGCGATTCAACATAGCGAGGCACGCCACGTCCGATTCGATATGCAACTTACGGATGAAGCACTTCACTTCACGATTCAAGACGATGGGAAAGGTATCCCTCAAGAAGATCTGCCTCACATCTTCGATCGCCTGTACCGGGTCGAAAAATCACGTTCCCGTCGTACGGGTGGCAGTGGACTCGGGCTTGCCATCGCCCATCAAATCATCCGGTTGCATGATGGTACGTTGACCGTCGCCTCTGATTCATCTGGGACGATGTTCACCATCACTCTTCCGCCCCACTAAAAAAATCCGGCACCTGAGCTCAGGCGCCGGATTTTTTTCATTTCACTTTCCCTGCTTGCAACAGTTGCGTCCATTCCTCGTCTTCAAAGACGTACACACTGTTATCCGATGTCGCTAGCAACAATCGCCCGTTTTGGCTGACCAGTTCGATCGGGACGCTGTCCGCGTTCAGCGAGGGCAGCTCAACGGTCGTCTCCGTCTCGTCGGTCAAATCCGAGACCACAAGATCGAACGAGGCACCGTCTTTCGTGATTGACGCCAATTTCCCTTTCGTCGATGCCATCGTGACGATATTCTTCTGTTCCAGGAACGGCTCGAACGTATCTCCCCCGTCATCTGAAACGAGGATGCCATCTGGGCCATAGACGAAGACGCGTTTCGGTTCGCTCGCATCGGCCGTGATACCGGCGATGCCACGACCTTCGATCCCGTCCATCTTCATCGGCTCAAACGAGACACCGCCGTCGAGCGAACGATAAAAACCTGGCGCGAGCTCTTTTGTCGCTTGTTCTAAATACACGTAAAGGCTCTCGGATTCGAAGCCCGCACTCATATAGTGAAAATCGGCCTCGCCCTCTAGCGAACGAATTTCGAGCGTCTCGCCTTTCTCGGTTCCACGGACGACGCCGAGCGGATTCTTATACGGCGAATCCTGCGCCGGGTGACCGCTCGCGTAAAAGCCGTCCGCGACGAGCTCAAAGCCCATATAGTCATGCCGGTTCGACGACAACTCGTACCAGCCGTCTTCCCTGAATTCCATCAGTCCCGTATGCGTCGCGATGACCGGGCGTCCGTCTTGCCAAAAACCGGCACCGTGAATATGGGAGACCGCGGTGCCTGTTTTTGTCGCTGTCCAGTGGTCTGTCGTCTGTTCGGTTGTCGATTTCTCTTTCTCAACAACCGGTGCAGTGGTCTGATTCTCTGTCGGATCCGCACCGCACGAGGCAAGTAATACGGTCGTCACGAACATCGGTACGAATAGCTTTCGTTTCATTCTAGTTCCCTCCATTTTTAGCATCCTACTCATTATAGAGACTAAAGATGAAAGAATTGTTAAAGTTTGAGCGTCCGGGCATTGAGCGCGACGATGACCGTACTGAGGCTCATGAGCACGGCACCGACGGCCGGTGACAAAAGAAGGCCGAGCGGTGCCAGCACACCCGCTGCGAGCGGGATGGCGACGATGTTGTAGCCGGCGGCCCACCAGAGATTCTGAATCATCTTGTTGTACGTGTTGCGAGACAAGTCGAGAATCGACAGCACGTCTTTCGGGCTGCTCCGGACAAGAACGATATCGGCCGTCTCGACGGCGACGTCGGTCCCGCTCCCGATGGCGATTCCGACATCCGCTTGGGCCAAGGCCGGTGCGTCGTTGATGCCGTCCCCGACCATCGCCACTTTGCTGCCATCGGCTTGCACGGTTTGGACTTGCCGTGATTTATCGTCCGGCAATACTTCTGCGTACACTTCATCGATGTGAAGTTGCGACGCGACCCAGTTCGCCACTTTCCGGTTATCCCCGGTGAGCATAATCGAGCGGACACCGCGCTCTCTCAACGCTCGGACCGTCTCTTTCGCCTCATCGCGAACCATGTCCGCCAAGGCGATCATGCCGACCGATTCCCCGTCGCGAATCGTGAAGACGACGGTCTTCCCGGCGGCCGATAACTGATCAAATGCCGTTTCATCGATCGATAGCTCGTGCTCGCGAATAAAACGAGGACTGACGACTTGAACGTGTGCCCCATTCACGCGACCTTCTAGACCGACGCCCGTGATGGAGGCGAAATCGACGACCTCAGGTAACGTCAAACCTCGCTCTTCCGCTTCGCGAAGAATCCCTCGTGCGAGCGGATGTTGCGAGGCCGTCTCGACGGCGGCAGCCAGACGCAACACTTCATCGTTCGTATACGAGGATGCGGCTTCAATGTCCGTCACCCCAAAATCACCTTGCGTCAGTGTGCCCGTCTTATCGAAGATGACCGCATCGAGATGACGTGCCTCCTCGAACTGGGTCCGGTTCCGAATCAACAGCCCTCGTTTCGCGGATAGCGACGTCGAGACCGCCACGACAAGCGGGGACGCAAGGCCGAGCGCATGCGGACATGAGATGACCATGACGGTGACCATTCGCTCGACGGCCATACTGACCGAGTAGCCGAGAGCGAGCCAAATGACGAACGTCAGCACCCCCGCCCCGACGGCGACATAGAACAAAAGCTTGGCGGCCCGATTGGCCAGATTTTGCGTTTTTGATTTGGACTCCTGTGCTTCTTTGACCAAGTCGATGACTTTCGACAAGTATGTGCTCTCTCCCGTGCTCGTCGTTGAAATCGTCATACTTCCTTCTTGGTTGATTGACCCGGCGATGACGACATCTCCCGTTTCTTTCTCAACGGGCATCGACTCCCCGGTCAACATCGACTCATCGACCGTCGTCCGCCCTTTCAGCAGTTCCCCGTCGACAGGGATCTGCTCGCCCGGTTTGACGAGAATCAAATCCCCCGCAGCGAGCGCCGAGACGGGAACGTCTTCGATATCACTCCCGTTGATGCGGTGCGCCACACTCGGTAATAGACGAACGAGCTGTTGCAACGCGTTCGAGGCACCCATGATGGAGCGCATCTCAATCCAATGCCCGAGCAACATGATCACGATCAACGTCGCCAACTCCCAAAAGAAGTCATGTCCATGCCCATACCCGAACACGATAGCGACACTATAGAAGTACGCGACGCTGATGGCCAGTCCAATCAGCATCATCATCCCCGGGTTTCGTTGACGCAATTCGTCGATGCTCCCTTTCAAAAACGGCCACCCTCCATAGACGTACACGATCGTCGCCAACACGAATAGCGTCTGCTTTTCATAAGTAAACGTAAGTTCGAAACCGGCCCACTCTTGAATCATGTCCGACAAGATGAGGATTGGAATCGTCAGTCCTAACGAGACGAAAAATCGACGCTTATACTCTTCAATCATCCCTTCATGTCCGCCGGCGTGCGAGTCATGCGCTTCTCCGTGTTCATGATGAGATGACGCGTGGTGTGAATGTTCCACGTTGACCACCTCCTATGTATACCATATACCCCTATGCAGTATATAAAAACTAAATTTCCCGTTTAACAAAAATTTCATAAGTTGTTGGTATAACTAAATAGGCTATCGCTTTAACTAGAAAGGATGATGCCTTTTGAACCGCGTCATGAAATGGACTATCGGGATGGTTATCGTATGTATCGTGATTGGACTGCTCCTCCTGTTGTTCACGTTCGCTCCTGGAGGCTGGATGATGGGAAACGGATCATTCATGGGAGATCGGGACAATGGCGGCATGATGCACGGCAATGGTGGGATGGGACGTGGGAACACGATTGACCTCATCACCTCCGACGAACCAGCTCAACCGCTTCCGATTCCGAAACGGCTACAACCTGACCGCGTCACAGACGAGGCGCTTTATTATACGGTCCGCACTGAACGTGGCGAGCATCGCTTCTTCGACGAAGGCGTCAACACCGAGACGCTTGGCTATAACGGGACTTTACTCGGCCCAATGATTGAGTTGCCAGCTGGGAAGACCGTGTATATCGACACGATCAATCAGCTCGCCGAGCCGACCTCTTTCCATTGGCACGGTCTCGTCATCCCTGGAGAAGAAGACGGCGGACCGCACCAACTGATTGGCCCCGGTGAGCAAAAACAAGTTCGTCTCGAGATTGACCAAGAACCGGGCACGCTTTGGTTCCATCCGCACCCGATGGGCGCAACGGCCGAACAAGTATACCTTGGTCTGGCCGGACTCTTGTACGTAACGGACCAAGCGGAGAACGGGTTGCCAAACGAGTACGGTGTCGATGACATTCCGCTCATCGTCCAAGACCGTCTCTTCACAGACGACGGACAACTCGATTACGACCGCCAGATGAACGTCGATGGCACGGTCGGCGATACGTTGATTGCGAACGGTGCCATCAATACGACGTTCGACGTGACCACGAACACGTTACGCGTCCGTCTCGTTAACGGCTCTAACGCTCGGAACATCGACTTCTCGTTATCGAACGGATCGTCATTCACTCAAATCGCGACCGACGGCGGGTTGCTCGACAAACCCGTATCACTCAAAACGTTGACGCTCACACCTAGCGAACGAGCCGAGATATTAATCGACTTCTCAGACTTGTCGCTCGGGGACGACCTCGCTCTTCAAGCAGACGGGATTCCGTTCACGACGTTCACGGTGCGTGACGAGGTCGATCAAGACGGCGAATGGAGCGATGCCTTTGACGGAACGTCTGCGTCTAACGAATCAAGCGTTGCCGACCGACGCCTCACGTTGTTCGGGATGGGCAACATGGTGTCGATTGACGGCAAACAATTCGACCCCGATCGAATCGACATCAACGTCCAACAAGGTTCGACCGAGATATGGGAAATTTATAATCGAGAAGACATGATGGGCGGGATGACCCACCCGTTCCACGTCCACGGCGTCCAATTCCGGATACTTGAACGGGACGGCCAACCCCCGCCTGACAACGAACGCGGTTGGAAAGATACGGTCGCCGTCGCACCGGGCGAGAAAGTGAAAATCGAAATGACGTTTCGGGAGACAGGGACGTTCATGTATCACTGCCACATCCTGGAACATGAAGAAAACGGGATGATGGGACAGTTGAAAGTAAACTAATCACACGTTAATTGGAGGGAATAGGAATGAAGATAAACAAAAAACTTGGAATGATGACGATGGCACTCTCACTGAGCGGTTTGCTCGTTGCTTGCGGCGAAGATGAAACGACGAACAATGACACGAACATGAATGACCAGATGGAAGAGACGATGGACGGGAACGACCATTCAGGAATGGATATGTCCGGGTCTGGTGACGTCCCCGAAGGCTTGAAGTCAGCGGAGAACCCGACGTTCGCGGTCGGTGACAAGGCCATCATCACAGAAGCCCATATGCCAGGTATGGAAGGAGCCGAAGCGACGATTGTCGGTGCTTACGACACGGTCGTATACAGCATCTCGTATGATCCGATGCATGGGGGTGAACGTGTCGAAGACCATAAATGGATTATCCATGAAGAAGTCAAAAACGCCACGACCGAACCATATGAGGTCGGCGATGAGATCGATGTCGAGGCTGAACATATGGAAGGAATGGGCGGCACGACGGCAACCGTCGATTCGGCTGAAAAGACAACCGTCTATATGGTCGACTTCCCGTTAGAATCAGGTGAAGAAGTGACCAATCATAAATGGGTCACCGAGGAAGAACTGTCGGCACCATAATCGAAATGTTTATCTGAACGTGGTCACGCCTTCTCCGTAAGGACAGGCAAACTAAGCCGAGGCTCCTGCCTCGGTTTTTCTTATGTATAGGAGGAAGCATTTAAGGAAACAACTGACAAAAATAATTGATTCTCATCGGTCTTTTTTATTTAGGCCAAACTAATTAAAATTACCCTGTTTTTCAAAAGCTAAACTATGAAAAATCGGAGTTTTTTTGAATATTAGGCATATATTCTTTTACCAACAAAACGTTGTATGTCTCAATTACGTTGGTACAACTCGACTTTTCCCACTACACTGTCGTTTTCATAACGATTATACTTTTTTGAAATATAAATGACATATTAGAATCTATTTTTTGATGGTAAAATTTTTTTGTAAGGTAATTATCATTGTTCTGTCGCATTGTTACATAATTGAAAGGATTTACCATACTATGAAAAAACAACTGATGACGATTACATTAGGCGCCCTTCTTGTTTCCGGCTTGACACTTCCCGCTTCGACACCGGTAGAGGCAGCTACATCGTATAAAGTCAAAGTCACGACGAATGTGCTGAACGTGCGGAGCGGCCCATCGACGTCTTACCAAAAAGTCGGCAGTGCCAAACTCGGCCAAACGTTCACCTATCTCGGCGCGACCGGTTCATGGACGAAAATCAATTATAACGGCAGTACAAAATACGTCTCGAGTACATATGTAAAAAAATATAGCAGCACATCACTCCAAACGGCGACAGCGGGCAAGCTCCTCATGCCGACAAAAGGTACGTTGACGCAAGGGTACGGCCCGGCGAGCGGAAAATATGGCTACACGTTCCATAACGGCATCGATTTGGCGGCCGCCAAAGGCACGACGGTCCAATCGGCAGCATACGGCCAAGTCATCGTCGCCCGGAACTACGGCGCCTACGGCAACCACGTCATGGTTTCACACACGATCAACGGTCAAGCCTATACGACCGTCTACGCCCACTTGGACCGCTTGAACGTCGTCAAAGGACAGAAGGTCGCCAAGGGTGGGAAAATCGGTACGGTCGGCAACACCGGCAACTCGTTCGGGAACCATCTCCACTTCGAGGTCCATAAAAACAAATACGTCTATAGCAGCTCGACGGCTGCCAATAGCGTCAACCCATACACGTTCTTCTAAGCCTGACGCCTTCCTCGCATCCTCGAGGGAGGCGTTTTTTCCTAGAATCGAGACCGAATCGTCCAGGTGTCCCGATCATGACCGGTTTTTAGCTAGGCCTATGGGTGGTATAGGGAATTAAGCCGGAATATCGTATAATGAATGGGAATGCTACGCACTTACTTACTTTCATAATATAACCTTTGATGGAAAGGAGGTTCTCTCATGAATCGAAAGTCATTTTATCCGGCACGGCGAAATCATGGACGGTCCGCGAGCAGTCGATCCGTCGTGACGAAGCGCGCCCGCTCCCCTCACGCCTTCCCGATCGCCTCGCTCGTCGAAGAGGTGCAGGATGCCGTCTGCTATATCGACTTCACACAGAACCATCTGTATTCGAATGAACAGCTCCGTGCCATCTGTCCGTCGATGGAGACCCGTCGCTTTCCAAGCATGGACGATATGACCCGTTTCTTTTATGAGACGCTCGAGCGGAACGGGGCCGATATGACCGACGTGACGCTGTTTTGGGATGAGCTGTTGACGAACCGGTTCGGCTGTTGCCCGAGCATGGATGCGAAGTCGCTCCGCATCGGCGAGCGGACGATGCAAGTCATTTCGAACTTCACGCACACCCCGCGTGGCGTCTTCATCATGTGGCGCGACATCACCGACTCGATCCGATTCGAGGAACAGAAGGATGCCTTCCTCGCCGAGCTGTCCCACGAGTTCCGCTCCCCGCTCACAGCCATCAACGGCTACGCCGAACTGCTCATGTACCAGCATAGCGACAACGACAAGACGCACGGGATGTTGACGCTCGTCAAACGGGAAGCCGAGCGGCTCGAGCGCCTCGTGGACAACTTCCTCGACTATCAGCGGGTGAACTATTCCGAAGAACTGTTATCGACGTCGACGTTCGCCTTGCGACCGGTGCTAGAGGACGTCGTCGCCCACTACAAGGCGACTTCTCCCCAGCACGACGTCATCTTGTCAGCCGACGACGTGACGATCGAGGCCGACGAGGAAAAACTGTTGCAGTTGCTTCACAACTTGATTGGCAACGCCATTAAGTACTCTCCGGACGGCGGCACGGTCTATGTCGAGATGACGACCGAGGGCGACACGTACGTCCTGTCGGTACGGGACACGGGGATCGGCATCCCGAGCGACGCCATCCCGTACGTGTTCGACGAATACTACCGAGTCGACTCGGACGCCCACCGTCCGATCAAAGGGACCGGGCTCGGTCTCCGCATCTGCAAACGGATCGCCGAGGCACACGGTTGGGGCATTCACGCCGACTCGGTGTACGGAGAAGGGACGACGTTCTCCATCTATCTGTATTCCCACAGCACAACGAGTACGACGCTACTCACGGAACAAGAGACAACCGACTAAAAAGGGTTTGGCCGAGGCCAAACCCTTTTGTCATGCTGCTTGATCGCTTGACATGTCGCACTCGAGCCCTTGTTCGCGCATCGCTTTCGCGTGGCGGAAGAACAAGCCGAACAGTGTGACCGTACCGATTGTGGCCAAAACATACGGGAGCACCCCGTCCATCTCGAAGCCAATCGGTGCCGTCAAAATGTAGAACCAGACGACATACAACATGAACGTCCCCGGCAACAAGGCGATCCAGTAGTTCCGTCCTTTGATATACAAGTACGTCGCGCCGACGAACAAGGCGATGACCGCCGTCGTCTGGTTGGCCCAGTTGAAGTATTGCCACAACAGACGGAAGTCGACTTTCGTCAAGATGAACGACAAGACGAAGAGCGGGAGCGCGATCCACAACCGTGACGTGAACTTCTTCTGGACGATGTTCAAGTAGTCAGCGATGATCATGCGGGCACTTCGGAACGCCGTGTCGCCTGACGTGATCGGCAAGACGATGACACCGAGGATGGCGAGCGTGCCGCCGATGCTACCGAGCATGAGCGTCGCCACTTCTTGGACGACGAGCGCCGGCGTGCCGGCATTGATCATGGCGAGCAGTTCACCCGGCTCGAAGATGGCCATGGCGGCAGCCGCCCAGATCATGGCGATGACCGCTTCGACGATCATCATGCCGTAAAAAATGCTGCGACCGTTGCTCTCTTTCATCGTCGTCCGCGAGATGATCGGTGACTGCGTGGCATGGAAGCCTGACAGTGCCCCGCACGAGATCGTGAAGAAGATGAGCGGCCAGAGCGGCAAGCCGTCCGGATGCATGTTCGTCAACGTCATCTCCGGGATTTGATAGCCTTGCGTGAATAGACTGACGGCGATGCCGACGGCGCTCAACAAGAGAAGCGCCCCGAAGAACGGATAGATGCGGCCGATGATTTTGTCGACCGGGAGCAGTGTCGCCAAGATGTAGTAGGCAAAGATGCCGAACGTGACGATGGCGAGCGTCGAGCCGGTGCCGTCGAACAAGTTGTTAATCATATTGGCCGGTGACGTGACGAACACGGTCCCGACTAAGAGCAGCAAGAGCAACGCGAAGCCGTTGACGACGTGGCGGAGCGACCGACCGAGGAACTTCTCGGCGAGCTGCGGCAAGTGCGCCCCGTTGTTGCGAAGCGAGATCATCCCGGTCAAATAGTCATGTACCGCGCCGGCGAAGATTGAACCGAGCACGATCCACAGGAATGCGACCGGGCCATACAAGGCGCCCATGATCGGACCGAAGATCGGACCGACACCGGCGATGTTCAACAGTTGAATCATCGAGTTTCGCTTCGTCCCCATCGGCACGTAGTCGACGCCGTCCTGTGACGCATAGGCGGGCGTCGTCCGCTCTTCTTTGATCCCGAACGTCTTCTCGACGTACCGGCCGTAGACGAGATAACCGAGCAATAACAGTCCTAACGCTAAGAAAAATGTAACCATCGGGTGGTCCTCCTATATATAAGTGATTTATGATTTCTTCATGTGAAATATATCACATGATTAATATAGCAGGGTCCTTGTCTGTTGAATAGATGAATTTGCTCACAATTTCACATGAAAATATAACTGTTCATCGTTTAGACAAACGTTGCAGTTGAGCCATTTTTATGAAAACGTTTACTTTTAGAATGAATCGATTCCAAACCGGGAACAGTCGAACAGAGAGAAGCAGAAAGGATGATTTTCATGAAACGTCAACGTGGCTTTTTGGCACTCCCGGTCGCCGTCGCCTTTATTCTCATTTTCGGGCTGTTGTTCGACAACTGGTGGCTCGGACTCGGGATTGGCATCGCGATGTTCTTCGCGTTCCAAGGGACGAAGAAGAAGGCTTGAAACTTTTTGAGGCGGCGCCCGTAGTAACTGGACAAAGGAGGCATGCTCCATGTCCAATAAACAAACGACCGGCAGCTACGCCTTTCCGATCGCCCTCGGCGTCGGTGTCTCGACTGCCATCGCGCTCGATCACTACTTGATTGGACTCGCAATTGGCGTCGGGTTGTATTTTGCTTTTAGTGATTCACCGAAGAAGACATGACAAAGCCCGCTTCATTGAGCGGTCCCTGTCATGTATATCTGTGTCTCGTACGGTAGCAGTTAATCACTCTCATTAAGGAAGGCCGATGTAGATGACATCTAGGAAACCTTTACCCAAGTTTCAATTCGCTTTTGCTTTACTCATATTAGGAGGTGTCTTTTTCCTTCTTCATGAGGTAGATCAGCGAGAAAATTTTTTGAATGAAACGTTAACTGAGCATTTTTCAATCGATAAGAACGCCTATGATGTCGAGTTCAGCATGAATCAATTTGGGTACTTATATCGCTTGAATTTCGAGGACGAAAAGAGAGTCGAGTATGAATTTTTCGTCAAAACCAATCAAGAGAAAGAGTACGTCGTCACCTATTATGGACATAATTCAAAAGGCGATTCACCTTTGAAAGAAGATGAATTTACCACGCTGAACAAAGAATACTAAATTTAGAGAATTGCCATGAGAAAAGGCCAGCTGATGCGAACACGTCGCGCCAGCTGGCCTCTTTCTTACATATCGATTGAGTTATATCCCAGCCTCACTTCAATGATGCGACCTCGATTGGAACCGCTCGACCTCGTCCGTCATGATGGCGTCGACACCAGTCATGTCTGGCAGCTCGCTCGGGTCATTGATGGTATACAGGCGAAGCAACCGATTTTGTTCGCGGAGCGTCATCCAGTCTCTTGTCCCCATAAACTCCGGCTGGGCGTGGACGGCCTCGGCCCCGATCCGCTCGACGAACTCGATCAAATTCGGATGCCCATCAGTTGTCAGGACGGCGATCCTCGCCTCACGGGCGATATCCCGCAATCGGATGAGCGTGTCTGGATTGAATGAAGAGAAGACGACACGTTGTTCGAGCTTGAACTCGGTGACGGCGAGCCACGTCAGATACTCGATCCCGTCATAGTCGAACCGGTCCGTCTTCAGCTCGATGTTGAGCGTGACGTCGGTCGGTTCGAGCAAGACGAGCACTTCCTCGAGCGTCGGGATTCGTTCCCCGCTCTCCGTCCGGAGCAAGCGGAGCTGCCGGAGCGTCATATTTTTGACGAAACCGCTCCCGTTCGTCGTCCGGTCGACCGTCTCGTCATGGATCACGACGAGACGTCCGTCGCGCGTCAATTGGACATCGAGCTCAATGCCGTCGACGTGAGGCAACGCCGCCTTGAACGCGCAGATTGTGTTCTCCGGATACTTGGCGCTATAGCCGCGATGTGCGTAAATCAACATATCATTGTCCCAAGGTGGAAGTTGTCTCATCGGCCGCGCGCTTCAATGCCTCTTCGACCGATACGCCTTGGTATAGGCTCTCCATGGCGTTGACGACGCTTTGACGTGACTGCGGGAACGTCGAGATGAGCGCGCCTTGTGTCGCCGGTGAGGCTTTCGTCTCACTCAATTGATCGACCGTCACTTTCAGTTGCGGATACTCGGCCCACATCTCTTTGACGATCGGCTCGTCATACGCCTCTGGGTTGATGGCGAAGTAGCCCGTCTCGACGTGCCATTTGGCCTGTGCTTCTTTCGACGCCGCATACTTCATGAACTCCCATGCGCCCTGCTTCGTCTCGTCGGCGATGCCGTCACCCATCCAGAGCGAGGCCCCACCGATGATGACACCTTCCCGATCGGCTTCGTTCGGCACCGGCAAGTACGACGCCCCGACTTCGAAGTCAGCGTTGTCCGCCACGGTACGAATCCCAGCCGACGAGTCGAGATACATGGCAACTTTCCCTGATTGGAAAGCGGCACGCATGTCGTCCCAGTTTTGACCGACGTTCATGAATGTCTTCTCGTCATACATCTCTTTAATCAAGTTGAAGGCGTTCTGCCCTTCTTCCCCATCAAAGACAGCTTTCGTCGGTGCCCCGCTACGGCCGTTGTCGTTGTCGACATATAACCCGCCTTGCGCGGCGACAAGTTGCTCGAAAAACCAACCGTAGTTGAGCATCGTGAAGCCGGTCTGCCCGTCGGTCGTCAGTGCCTTCGCCGCTTGCTTCAGCTCGTCATACGTGCGCGGCGCTTTCTCTGGATCGAGGCCTGCTTTTTCGAACGCATCCTTGTTGTAGATGAGTACTGGTGTCGACGAGTTGAACGGCATCGAGTACTGCTTGCCGTCGACTTGGTAATAGCTCAAGATGTTCTCTTCCCAGACGCTCGTATCGAAGTCCTCTTTGTCGATGAACTCCTGGACCGGCGTGATTTTGTTCGAGTCGATCATATACTTCGTGCCGACCTCGAACGTCTGCATGATGGCCGGTGCGTCCGGTGACCCCGCGACGGCGTTGAACTTCGTCAGCGCCTCTTCATACGTGCCTTGGAACACCGGTTTCACTTCATATTCTTCTTGCGACTCGTTGAAGGCATCGACTTGGTTGTTGAGCGCGGTCTCTAAGTCCCCGCTCATCGCGTGCCAAAACACGACTTCCGTCTTTCCGTCCGTCGTCGTAGTCGCCGCGGCCTCTTCCGCTTCTTGACTGCCACATGCCCCGAGCAACAATACCGAACTAGCCAACCCTGCGAATAACGCTTTCTTTTTCATCATATATTCCCCCTATTATTTGATCGCGCCTTGTGTCAAACCTTCTTGTAACTGCTTTTGTCCTGCGAATAACAGCATCAGCGTCGGGATGATGATCAAGATAACCGCCGCCATGACGACACCCCAATCCGAGGCGACCTCGTTCGACTGCATCTGCTTAATCCCGATTTGCACCGTGCGTGCCTGCTCCGTGTTTGTCACGAGGAGCGGCCATAAGTACATGTTCCATGTCGTCAAGAAGCTATATACCGACAACGTGACGAGCGGTGTCTTCGAGACCGGCAAGACGACGTTCCAAAAGAAACGGAAACGGCTGATGCCGGCGATTTGTGATGCCTCGTACATCTCGTACGGAATCGTCTTGAACTGTTGCCGGAGCAGGAACGTCCCGAACGCGAGCGCGAAGAATGGCACCGACAGCCCCCACACCGAGTTGAGCCAGCCGAGCGACTGGATCGTCAAGAAGTTCGGTACCATCGTCGCTTCCCATGGCACCATCATCGTCGCGAGGAAGAGCATGAAGATGATCCCTTTCCCTTTGAAGTCGATGAAGACGAACGCGAAGGCGGCAAGACTCGACAAGACGACTTGGCCGACCATAACGAGGAGTGCGACGACGAGACTGTTCCATAAGTACGTCATGAGCGGGATCCGCTCGAACGCGGCGACATAGTTGTCGAACGTGACGTCGCGCGGGATTAGGTTCCCTTTCAACACTTCGCTCCCGTCCATCAGGCTGATCGAGAACGCGTAGGCAATCGGGAACAGCATGACGACGGCGCTCAAGACGAGGAGCGTATACGTGACTACTTTCCGGAGCGTCATTGGTAATGCACCTTCCTTTCGACGAGCTTGAACTGGAGCCACGTCAACAGGAGGACCGTCAAGAACAAGAGCACGGCCTGCGCACTCGCCCCGCCGACGTTATAGTTGATGAACGCGTCCTTATAGATGGCGTAGACGATGACGTTCGTCGAGTTCGTCGGGCCGCCTTTCGTCAGCAAATCGATTTGTCCGAACGTCTGGAACGCATTGATGAGCGAGATGATGCCGACGAAGAAGAGCGTCGGGGATAACATCGGGATCGTGATGGCCCGGAGCTGGGTCCAATATCCGGTTCCGGCGATGTCCGCACTCTCATACAATGTCCGGTCGATGTTTTGCAGCCCGCCGAGGAGAATCAAGAACGTGAAGCCGATATTCATCCAGACGGTCGCGAGCGACACGGATAGAAGCGCGTACTGCGGGTCAAGTAGCCACTGCACCCCGCTTGCCCCAACCACTTCCAAGAAGCGATTGAAGATACCGATCGACGGGTTGTACATGAACATCCAAATGACGGATGAAGCTGCGACGCTCATCCCCATCGTCGCCGAGAACGCTGTCCGGAAGATGCCAATCCCGCGCAGCTTCTCGTTGGCGAGGAGCGCCAGACCGAGCGCGATGATGATCGTGAGTGGGACGGTCAACAGGACGAAGCCGACCGTCGCCTGGATGCTCTGCCAAAACGAGGCGCTCGTGAACAGTTTGGCGTAATGTTCGCCGCCGACGTAACTGAGTGGCGTCCCTTGCGTGTCCGTTTGAAAGAAACTCAAGTAAATCGTCCGAAACAACGGATAGACGAGAAAGATCCCAAATAACGCGATCGACGGGGACAAGTAGAGGAGTCCGCTCGTCGCGTCTGATAATCGGGTCCGGACGCGTTGTCTCGGAAGGGCGACCGTCATTGGAACACCTCCAACGCTTCGAACAGTTTCGGTTGCCGCGGTTCGATGCGATTCCCCGTCGCGTCAAACAGTGACATCTGTTTCGGGTCGACGTAACAGGCAATCTTCTCCCCAATCGCGAGCGGCCATTGTCCGGGCCATTTGGCGAGCCACTCGACGCCGCCCATGTCAAAGGCGAGAATCGTCTCCGTGCCGAGCACTTCGATATTTTTCAGTTCGGCGTAGAACGTGATCTCGTCTTTCGCCGGCGTGATTTGTTCCGGCCGGATGCCGAGCGTCGCCGTATCTTCTCGCGTCAGCGTGTTCGGGTGGAATAGACGCCCGTCCGAGGCGACCCAGCCCTTGTCACTCCGTTGCACCGGCGTCAAATTCATCGGCGGTGACCCGATGAACGAGGCGACGAACGTGTTCGCCGGCTTATTGTACAAATCGAGCGGTTGACCGACTTGTTGGACCTGGCCATCGTTCAACAGCATCATCCGGTCGGCCATCGTCATCGCCTCGACTTGGTCGTGCGTGACGTAAATCATCGTCAGCTTGAGCTTGCGTTGCAGCTGCCGGATCTCCGAGCGCATCTTGGCCCGAAGTTTCGCGTCCAAGTTCGAGAGCGGCTCGTCCATGAGGCAAATCGGCGACTCGGTGACGATGGCCCGGGCCAAGGCGACCCGTTGCCGTTGCCCGCCCGACAGTTCGCGCGGCTTCCGCTTCAAATAGTCCGTCAGTCCGAGCGTCTCGGCCGCTTCCAAGCAACGTTCGCGCTGCTCGAGCTTCGTCAGTCCTTTCGTATGTAACCCGAACGTGATGTTTTTCTCGACGGTCATGTGCGGATAGAGCGCATAGTTTTGGAATACCATCGATAGTTGCCGCTCGCTCGGTTTCAGTTCGTTCGCTGCGACGCCGTCGATGCGGAGCGTCCCGCTCGTGATCGACTCGAGCCCGGCGATCATCCGGAGCATCGTACTCTTGCCGCATCCCGACGGTCCGACGAGGGCGAAGAATTCACCGGCCTCGATCGTCACGTCGATGCCACGGATGACTTCCGTCTCGTCGTATGACTTTTTGATATTCTGCAGTTGAATCGATTTCATATGATATCCTCCTTCATTCCTTGCGACGCCCAAAGCCGCTCGTCCCCGGTCGAGACGGCGAACGCCCCGTGAGCGAGTGCTTCATGCACGTGAATCGGTTTCCGGATCATCCCGCCCGTCACAATCGGCAGCGAGATGTGTTCCGCGACGTGCTCGATGACACTCGGGATGAGACCCGGCATCAGTTCGAGCGCGTCCGGCTGTTGGTCTTTCACCATCTTGATGCCTGAGGTGATGGCGTCCGAGTCGACGAGGAACAGGCGCTGCACCGTCATCAGGCCGGCCCGTTTGGCGTGTTGGATGACAGACGCCTTCGTCGTCACAATCCCATCGGCGCCGACCCGTTTCGCCAAATAGTCGATGCCGTCCCGGTCGAGGCTGATGCCGCTAATGCGTTCGGCGTGCAGGAACACGGTCCGATTCTCACGCTTCAAATGGGCGACGTAGCGGTCGAGCGTGCTGAGCGTCCCCATCATGAGGAACGTCGTCGTCACGTCCGACTGCAGGAACTTCTCGAGTTGTTTCGGTGATTTGATGGAGGCGATCATCTTCTCTTGTCCGATCGTGCGAAGTGTTTCATTCACTTGAATCATCCTTCCCTAAAAAAAGGACCAACAGAAACAGGACGTCATCGACGTACGGGCTTCTGTTGGTCTCTCGAATGTTCTACCAGTTGCTATTCACTTGGCATGAGGGGTCTCACAAGTCATATCGTACCGGATGAATGTAAAGCGGCCGTGAAGCAGATGCAAAAGTTTGTAAAGATGACGTAAAAAAAACGACTCATAATGAGTCGGTGTCGTCGAGCGTCTGTCTCGCTTTCGCCAAGATGTCGGCTTTGACGGCATCATCCCGGCCTTGCCAGTTGCGGATCATCATCTTCATGCGCTGGTTCTTTTCGAACCGCTCCTCGTGCTTGTCGATGAAGTTCCAATAGAGGGCGTTGAACGGACAGGCGTCGTCTTCGGTCGTGTGTTTCGGGTTATACTTGCAGCCTTTACAATAGTCGCTCATCTTGTCGATATATTTCCCCGAGGCGATATACGGCTTCGTCGCCAACTTCCCGCCATCGGCATGGAGCGCCATCCCGAGTACGTTCGGCAGGACGACCCAGTCGTAGGCGTCGATATGCATCTCATTGAACCAGTCGCTCGTCTGTTGAGGAGACACCTCGAATAGCGTCGCGAAGTTGCCGAGCACCATGAGCCGCTGGATGTGATGGTTGTGCGCCCGCTCGATGACGGGTTTCACGCTCTGGTGGACACAGTGCAGGTCTGTCTTTGCGTCCCAGAAATAGCTCGGCAAATCGCGCTCATGCTTGAACGTGTTGACCGATTCATAACCCGGCATCGACGCCACATAAACGGCACGCATGTATTCTCGCCAGCCGAGGAGTTGACGGACGAATCCTTCGACCGAGGCGAGCGGTGCCTCCGACGCCACCGCCGCCTGGACGACCTCGTCCGGTGTCAGGAGCCCGATGTTGATGGCCGCGGACAACAGGCTGTGCGACATGTTTTGATTGTCCGACAGCATCGCGTCCTGATACGGACCGAACGTCTCGAGACGTGCTTCGACGAAACGAGCGAGCGCACGGCGTGCCTCACTTCGCGTCACCGGCCAGACGAACGGAGTGATGTCTCCGGGGTGGTCGGCGAAGTCCGTCTCGACTTTTCGGATGACCTCTTTCGTGATCGCGTCCGGCCGGAAATGGATCGGTGGTGGGAACGTAAGTCCTGCTTTCGGCGGCTGGCGGTTGTCCGCATCGAACGACCACTTGCCACCCCGTGGCTTCCCGTCTTCGAGCAACACATCAAACCGTTTCCGCATCTGGCGATAGAAACGATCCATACGCCACGGCGTGCTGCCAATCGTGTCGACCGCTTCCTTCTTCGTTAAATAGAAGAGCGGCACGTCCGAATGTTCGACGAGCTTGTGCTTCTGACCGAACTGTTGCAACTTCTTCTCCATCGCGGCATCAGTGACGGCCGTGTAATGGATTTCTTCCGGTTCGTACCGTTTGAAGTGGTCGTCCCATGCGTCCTGGAACGAGTCCGCCTCGTGATAGTCGACGGTATAGCCCTTTTCTCGCAGTTCCTCCGCGAAGTGGCGCATCGCCGAGAAGATGAGGACGAGCTTCTGTTTATGGTACGGCCGCCACGTCGCCCGTGATGTCGCCTCGATCATGACGATGACGTCATCCTCCTCGATGTGATTGAACAGCTCGAGCTCATGCGACAGTTGATTGCCGAAGATCCAAAAGGAACGCATCGATTCAACTCCCCTCCCAAAATGGTTATGCTACACTCAATCTACATCTACTGGATACGGAAAGGAATGGTTCGATGCGCTTCATGCGTCTCCAAACATGGATTGACAGTCAATACGAGAATCCACGCGGCATCGTCGGGACGTATATCGGTGAGAAGATGGTCCGGCAACACCGGGTCGAAGTCGATTGGACGATTGAACAACTTCATATTCAGCCCGACCACCGCATCCTCGACCTCGGTTGCGGGGCCGGCGACGCACTGGCGCAGATGCTACGTGGCTATAATCACGTGCATGTGACCGGACTCGATCGTTCCCCGACCATCGTCCGCTCGGCGCTCCGACGAAATCGAGTGGACGTGCAAACCGGGCGAGCCGAAGTCGTCCAAGGCGACCTCGGGACGTTCCCGTTCCCGGACGCGCAGTTTGACCGCGTCTTCAGCATCCACACACTCTACTTTTGGGAAGACGTGCCGGCGGTGCTTGCCGAGATTGATCGCGTGCTCGCACCAGGTGGGTCATTCGTCATCACTTACTGCGATGGGAAAGCTGACGTGACGTGGGATGGCATCGCATCCATCGTGCGGGAACAGTTCATACCCGCCGCTTCCGCGCTCGGTCTGACCGACGTCATCGAGACACGAGGTCCTGACTCGCGTGATTATCATACAGTCGCCGTGTCCGGACGAAAGCCCATCTAACGTCAACTCCGACTCTTCCGGGTGACCGCAATCCCGCCGAACCCGCTGATGATGGCGATATAAAACCCCAAATCATAGAACCAGCCGGTGTTGTTCACTTCATAGACGCGATACGTATCATTGAATAAGCCTAAGATGAGTGACACCGGTGCGATCCAACCGTGCCAAATCCCCCAAAAGAAGCCGGCCGGGTCGGTCGTGTACGTCCCGTCGCCCGGCACACAGCCGCCGAGGACGACAATCAAACTGAGCATGATGGCCAATAATCCGATTCGTTTCATCATAAATCCCTCCTGCTATGAGTATTCCCGGTTTTGCAGAATTCAGTACGGTCTAACGTGCGCCAGACGAACGAAAAACAAGCAGCGACTCATGATGAGCCGCTGCTTGTTTGTGTTACCGCCAAAGTTGGACCGTGTTCGCGAACTCGATATCGGTCGCGATTTCCCCGTCGAGGGCATGTAAATCGAAATCCTTGCCGTCGAGCCACTCCCGAAAATCGAAAATGACAGGGTCGCGGTCGCCACCGAGGGCGAACCACGTCTCGAGCGTCTCCGGGAAGTAAGCCGCCGTGTGAATTGTGCCAGCCCAGCTCTTATACAGCTCCGAGAAGACGCCCTTGTCCGAGTCGTTCATGAGCCGGAACGCGCTCTCGGCGTCCTGGACGATATGTTGATACATCTTGATTTCCATCATCCGACGTGTTGAATCGTCGAGATGGTAACGGTTCTCGTGTTGTAGCAGCTCGAAATGGTTCGTGCAGATGTTCGACTCGCGGACACGAATATCGCGCGGTGTCGCTTCGATGACGCGTGTCTTCGACGACTTGTCGTGGACGACATACGTGAACGAGCCGCGGTGCGGAATCTCTTGAAGCAGATCGACCGCTTCCTCGACCGTGGCGCACGTCTCGAGAATCATTCGGCCGATCATCTGGCAGACGAACCCATCTCCAGGCCGCCGGCGGTTGATAAAGTTATAACCCATGGCGAGCCCTTTCTCGTTCATCCCATCCATCCGGCCGGTGACACGCGAGACGGGACCGATGACGGCGTAACCCTCATCTGGCTGGAACACGTTATAGCGTCCATCGTACGTCATCGGATGGTAGTCATAGTTGCGGACGAGGAAGTTGTCCCCCGTCAAAATCGAACAGCCGCTGACCGGGTTATTGACCCGGAAATGACCGAAGTGAAGGAGCGTGTCGGCGAGCGTCAACTCGAGTTCGTCCTGCAGACCGAGCAGTTCTTCCCAAATCTTTGGGGCAAATCGATCGAACGCTTGCTTCGCCTCGCGCTCATCAATCTCAAAGCGCGGGACGCGGAGCTTCCATTGGTCGGTCCGATTCTCGAGCAGCTTGCTGCGCTTAATATAAGTACCTTGAAAGCGGCCAAAGTCATAGTGACTGCCGCGGAATTGTGTGAGTTCACTTGAGACACGTTGCATGAAAAAACCTCCCTTGCGCCTAGTATAACGGACGCAACGGAGGTATGTCTGACTTGAGACTGTTCACAACTTGAACTGGCGGCTCATGCGTTGCATCTCCTCAGCCGTGTGCGACAAATCTTTGACGAGCCGGTTCATCGTCTCGCTCGTCGCCGACATCTGTTCGGTCGAGGCGGCCACTTCTTCGTTGCCGGCCGTACTCTCTTCCGAGATGGACGCGATATCCGATAGACCACGTTTGATGTCGTCTTGGTTCGTCTTGACGCGTCCGAGCTGCCCTTGCATCGAGTTCGTCAGGCGTTGCATCTCCCGCACGCTCTGCTCGATCTCATTGAAGGCGCGCTTCGTCTCCTCGAGCGTCCGCTTGCCGTCCTCGGCGGCGTGCATGCTGTCCGTGAACGTCTCACCGAGCGCAATCGAGTTTCGTTTGACGCTACCAACGATTTCCGAAATCTCACTGACCGACCGGGCGACGCTATCGGATAACTTGCGAATCTCGGAAGCGACGACGGCGAAGCCTTTTCCATGCTCCCCGGCACGAGCCGCCTCGATGGCCGCGTTCAAGGCGAGCAAGTTCGTCTGCTCCGAGATTTGACGAATCATCGTGACGAGCGCCGTCACTTCGTCCGCCTGTTGTTCGAAGTCCTTCACTTGGCCTTGCGACTCGCGCACTTGCAGATGGATGTTCGTCATCTTGCCGACGGCATCCTCCATCAGTTCGAGCCCTTCTGCCGTCACCCGACTGACGACTTCCGCTTGTTCGCTCACGCCGTTCCCGTCGTGCGCCGTCTGGTCGACGAGTCCCGAAAACTCATTCATGTGTCCGTACAGTTTCATCGTCAGCACGCTCTGATTCTCGACACCGGCCGCGATTTCTTCCATCGTGAACGCGATTTGACGCGAGGCATCGTTCACTTCTTCCGAGATACTCGCCACGTTGCCGCTCTCATCGCGCACCGTCTGAGCGGACGTCTGCAATCCCGAGATCAAGTCGCGGAGCATTTTCGTCATCTGATTCATCGAGGCGGTGAGCCGCTTGATCTCATCGTTCGCTTTCAACTGGATGTTGTCCATCTCCCTGGCCGCTGTCGCCAAGTCGCCGCTCGCGATATGGGTCGCGACACGTTCGAGCTCACGGAGCGGTCGGAGTTTCCAGCCAAGGTAGCGCCAGATGATGACCGAGACGATCCCAAGCAAGATGACGAGTCCGATGAGAATCGGCGGCAAGCTCTCTTGCAACACGTCTTCCGTCACCGCGGCGACGTCACTCGCCCCTTTATCGATTCCAAGGACACCGATCACGTTCCCGCCTTGTTTGATTGGAACGAGCACGGTCATATAGTCCCCGTACTCTGGATCCTCGACAATCGGTGTCGTGACGGTCCCACCTTCAAACGCCGCTCTCGCATCTGCAAACGACGTCGCTGTCGTCGGCGTTCCGATATCGACCGCGTCGGCCGCGCTCATCCCATCGACGATGATTTGAAGCTCTTCGCCGTCGGCTGCGAGTGTGTACACATACATGGCCCCGATTTGCGTCCGATACGTGTCGAGCTGTTGCCGAAACTGCTCGAACCGTTCATCTTTCGTCGGATTCTGTAAAAAGGCCGCATACGCTTCCGTGTCGATCGCCTCGCTGATGCGGGCCCCGTCCGCCAACAGGACCGCTTGCATCGAGCTCTGTACCGTATGCTTCGTGCTGACGTACTGCAGCACGCCGAACATGACAATCAGCAGCGTGATGAATGCCAACATCATCGCCAAAATCCGTGTCTGCAGTGACTGTGGTTTATTTCGTTTCATGTGATTCCCTCCATTCGTCCTTACTCCTTATATCGGACGACTGTCGCGAAGAGTCCACAAAAAAACGGATGATTTTCGACAAAAATCATCCGTTCGTTCATTCATTTGTCGAATCTACAACCTCGAGCGGCATCGACACCTCGGCCTCGCCTTCTTCTCCGATATGGAAGAGCGGGAGGGTCTCGGTAACGAATAGGTCAGGGTTCAAATCCGCTTGATAGACGTACGTCCGGACGTCCCCTTCGCGTTCCGCGACGAGTTCACCGAACGGGATTGGGACACGGGTGCCATCGACTTCATAACTGATGATCGTCGGCGGATCGAGGCGACGGTCTTCGAGCATCCGAATCGTGAACAGCATCGTCGAGCTGTTCGTCCGCTCGAGCGAGACCGCAATCGATTCCGATTGACCGGCCCGTTTTTCAATCATCGCATCTTCGACGTCCTGCTCGAACACGACGTTCTCTTCGGCCGGGTCATCTTGCACTTGTTGGCAACCGACGATGGTCGCCAATCCGAGAATCAAGGCAATTACCAATACGCGCATCTCGTTCTCTCCTCACTTCAAGGCGAAAGTGAGTTCCGCTTCACAAGCAACTTCTCCATCGACCGTCGCCACGGCGCGCCCTTTACCGATTGGTCCGCGCACTTTCAAAATCTCGACCTCGAGGCGCAATTGATCGCCCGGGACGACTTGACGTTTGAAGCGACATCCATCGATACCTGCGAAGAACGCGAGCTTGCCGCGGTTCGACTCCTGCTTGAGCATCGCGAACGCGCCGACTTGCGCAAGCGCCTCGACGATCAACACGCCAGGCATGACGTTATAGTCTGGGAAATGTCCATTGAAGAACTC
This sequence comes from Exiguobacterium sp. s40, assembly GCF_018617905.1. Classification (NCBI taxonomy): domain Bacteria; kingdom Bacillati; phylum Bacillota; class Bacilli; order Caryophanales; genus Exiguobacterium; species Exiguobacterium sp. s40. Next base: position 142,763 of record NZ_JACSLC010000003.1, read on the forward strand.
TTCGTTCGCCGTCACATTCTTTAATCCAACGGCCCGTTTACCTTTTTCGACCTCAAGAATCCGGTCGATGAGCAAAAACGGGTACCGATGCGGAATCACTTCTTTAATCTGTTCAATCGTGTACATGGTTCCACCACCTTTATGATGTTAGCCAAAAATCGGTGATATGGCGCCACGTGTCGATGTTGAACACGTCCTTCCACTCGCCTCCGCCAATCACGCTGTACCCGATGATGGCTCCAATCGCAAGCATCACGAAAGCCAACAACAGGACAACGATGACGCGTAACAAGATCGGGAAACGTCGATGGTTCGATAATCGTTTCCGCTCCGTCCGCTCTTTAGACTCGGTCTGTTCCGAGCCGTTTTGTTCTTCGTTCGCCACGTCCATACATCCTTTCAGCTGAATTAATTATAACATATTAGTACCAGGTAATAAAACTGTTGCATGAGTTCTATATAAGTGTAACGTATCTACCATACGTCGAACAAGCGCCCGGCCTAGGGCAAGGGCGACGCTTCTGTGAAAAATACTGCCCGTTTCCACCTATGCTGTGCTACCGTAAGAGTATTCATCATTTAGGAGGGTTTATTTTTATGTGGAAAGAATTCAAAGAGTTTGCAATCAAAGGCAATGTAATTGACCTCGCCGTCGCCTTCATCCTCGGGGCCGCTTTCACGGCCATCGTCACGTCGCTCGTCAATGACATCTTCATGCCGTTCCTCGGCATCCTCATCGGTGGCATCGACTTCTCGACGCTCGCGGTGTCGGTGCTCGGCGTGAATGTCACGTACGGTAACTTTTTGCAAGAAGTCATCAAGTTCTTCCTCATCGCCTTCGCCTTGTTCATGATGGTCAAAACATTGAACCGTCTGAAGCGCGAAAAAGCGGTCGAAGAGGCTCCCGAACCGGAACTGTCGCGTGAAGAGCAGCTTCTATCTGAAATCCGTGACTTGTTAAAAGAGCGTCCATAACGTAGTAACGCCTGAACCAAAGTCGGTTCAGGCGTTTTTGTCGAGGATCGACATCACTCGGCTGACGGCGTCCGTGAGAAGCGGTTCTGCCTGGTGCATCGCCTCGGCGAGCGTCATTACCCGGGATATGATAGGAAACACGGCACGGATTCCGTCGTCCGGAACGGCGATTACGTCTGTTTGACCGGCGAAGACGAGCGTCGGGACACCATATGCGTGGGCGAGGCACGCCAAACCGTATGGCGCTTTCCCATGAAGGGATTGCTCATCGAAGCGACCTTCTCCTGTGATCAACCAGTCGGTCGTGCGCAGTTTCTCTTCCAGGTTCGACCAGCGTATGACTTCTTCAATACCGCTCACGTACCGGGCACCGAGCTGATAGAGCGCGAAACCGATGCCTCCGGCTGCGCCCGACCCAGGCCGCGTGGCCAAATCACGTTCGAAACAACGGGCGTACGTGGCAAGCAGTTCGTCATAGCGCACGACGTCCTCTGGCGCTAACCCTTTCTGCGGACCGAATACGGCGGCCGCCCCAGATAGACCGAGTAACGGATTCGTCACATCCGAGGCGATGCGCCATTCGACATAACCCGCTTCCGGGAGTAGTCCCGACCAGTCGATACGACTGACGCGCTCGGTTTGATGCGGGAACGGTCCAATGACATGTCCAAACTCATCGAAGAAGCGGATACCAAGCGCCTCGAGCAAACCCTTTCCCCCGTCGACGGTCGCGCTCCCGCCGAGACCGACGGTAATGCGTGTCGCCCCGCGCTCGAGCGCATGTCGGATTTGCAAACCCGTTCCGTACGAACTATAGCGCCACGGGTCGAGCGTATCGACGAGTGTGAGCCCGGACGCCTCGGCGACTTCGATGACTGCTTCTCGCGTCAGTTCTAACCAACCGTATCGTGCTTGTCGCATCGTCCCATCAAGCGACATGACGTCTTGCGTGATGGTCTCGGCATACGGATGTGTCAGGAGCCACGCATCTAAAAAGCCTTCCCCGCCGTCTGAGATCGGCACCTCGATGACATCGTGTCCAGCGAGCGCCCGTTCAACCGCTCGGTTCGCCTCCACACTCGTCATCGACCCTTTGAACGAATCCATCGCCACGACAATTCGCATGTCCATCCCTCCTCCTCTTCAGTGTAACGCAAAAACCGCCCTTCCGAGGAAGAACGGTCTGTGATTAACGGAGTGACGTGACGAGCCCCATCATCTGGTCACTCATCGATAACGCCCGTGAATTCATCTGATACGCGCGCTGCGTGATTGTCATATCAGTCATCTCTTTCGTCAAATCGACGTTCGACGATTCGAGCGTCCCTTCAATCAACAGATTGCCGAGCGGACGGTCAACGTCCACCGCCAAGTCGGCCGCATAGACGTTGTCGCCGAGTGGACGAAGCGCAGACGTGTTGCGCACCTCGACGATATCGAGGCGGCCGAACTCCTGCTCGACGCCGTTCACGCTCGCGACGACCATCCCGTCTTGACGGACGCGGTGCGCCGTCGCCTCGTTCGGCATGACGATCGGGTTGCCATCCGCACCAAGAAGGGCGTTGCCGTTCACGTCGACGAGTGCCGTTGTCTCACCGACCGAGAGTTGCATGTTCCCGCTTCGGGTCAATCCGACACCGTTCTCCGTCTCGACGACGAAGAACTGACGGCTCGCTTTCAAGAACACATCAAGGCCGCGGTCGGTCTTGCGGATTTGGCCGATATTGAACTGTTGGCTAATGTCGGCGATATGCCCGCCGACACCGATGCGAATCCCGTTCGGCGTGTCACGACCGACTTCGAGTTCGGCGCGCGGTTGGTTGTCATACGCTTGCGACAAGAGCGAGGCAAAATGGGTCTGTTCCCGCTTGTAGCCGGCTGTATCGACGTTGGCAATGTTGTGACCGGTCACATCGAGCTGACGTTGGAGCTGCGTGAGCGACGAGACCGAGTTATAGATTGATTGCATGGGCTTCCTCCTTAACGAATCCGAGCGATTTCAATGGCACGCTCAGCACTCTTGTCATACGCTTGGACGACTTTTTGGTTCGCCTCGAATTGACGGTACGTCGTCATCAAGTCGGCCATCGTGCGGTCGAGATCGACGTTCGCCTCTTCAATGAATCCTTGCTGAAACTGGACGTTCGCAGCGGGTGGGGCGTCTCCATTGACCCGGTAATCATTCCCGACTTGCTCGAGTGTCGTCAAATCATTAATTTGAACGGCACCGAGCGTCGCCACGTTCTGACCGAGTGACGTAATTTGTCCGTCACCTGTCAGCGTGAACTCACTTGACGGCAACCGGATGCGCTCACCTGTGTCCGAGAGGATGTAACCGCCGTCTGCCGAGCGCAAGAAGCGCTCCTCATCGACCGCGAAGCGTCCGTTTGTCGTATAGAGCGTCTCGCCGTTCTGTTCGACGGCGAACATGGCGGCACCCGTCGCGTCAGCCGGTACCTTCATATATACGTCGGTCGGGCTACCTGTCTCCGAGATGCTGCCCGTCGAGAAACGTGGCATCGTCTCTTGTAAATACACGCCTGTTGACAGCGTCCCGACCTCGCCTTGCACGCGTGAGCGCGCATTGCCGGGGTGGCTCACTTGGGCGAGCAACATTTCAGGGAACGAGCGGAGGACGCCGTTGGACGCCTTGAACCCTGGTGTCCGGACGTTACCGAGGTTATTGCTCAAAATCTCTTGTTGGCGCTGAAGCGCGTTCATCGCGCCCGCCGCCGTATATAATCCGCGTAGCATGGTTCGTCTTCCTTTCGTCGTTCAAAGTCTTCACTCTGTATATCGTACCAAAGGAACGTTTCATTCACCGTTTTTTGAAAAAAACTAAAAAACCACTTCGCGATGAAGTGGTTTTCGTCAACCGACAATCGGGAGTTCGACCGTCATGGTCGTCCCGTTCCCAAGTTCTGAACGGACGCTGATCGTCCCGCCGTGCGATTCGATGATTTCTTTACAGATAGCAAGTCCAAGGCCGGTGCCTCCAATGTTGCGACTCTGCTCGTTCTGCACACGGTAGAACTTCTCAAACAGTCGTTCGGCATCTGCCGGTGCCACACCCATGCCCTCGTCTTCGATGGCGATCCGGATGACATCGTCCTCGCACGAGACGTTAACGGCGATGTTCCCGCCGTCCGGTGAATATTTAATGGCGTTATTCACGATAATTGAGAACACTTGACGCAGTTGCGCCAGGTCTCCAGACACGCGAATCGTTTCATCGCAGTCGAAATGAAACGCATGCAATTCGGTCGAACCGGCGTGGATTTCGAGGATATCGGACAGCATTTCAAACAAATTCTCGATTTTAAAGTCTTGCTGGCCTTTACCGGCTTCCATTTTCTGCACGTCAAGCAAATTGCTGACGAGCCGTTCGAGTCGGGTCGTCTCACTATGGATCATATTCAAGTAGCGTTTCTGCTTCTCTTCGTCGACATGTCGATGCTCAAGCAGTTCGTTGACACTCCCACGGCTAAAGCCGCAAGCCCATCCCTTCAGGATGGGTGGGATTCTGAAGTGCCCGTGCGGACGCAGGCCATTTCTGTTTTGTCCGAGCCTTCAGATGAGGGTGTGCCATCACCCCTCCTGAGACAGACCCTATAGGTTCTCAGGCTGGTTGACTGTCACCATCAACCACAGGTGCGTACCGGATGTTCATCGCACCCACAATATCTCTGTGTTTCTTGAATCCGCACGGACACGAATATGTTCGATCTTTCGCTTTGTTTCGGCTCCCGCAAGAAGGACATGTCTGAGATGTGTGTGCAGGGTTGACATATTCGACCTTGATTCCTTCTAACTTCGCCTTGTATTCGATGAATGTGGCTAAGCGATGGAACGACCAGGTGTGCAGGTTCTTGGCGTTTTTACGGCTTGTTCTTGCCGTCTGTCGGATGTTCGCCAGTCTTTCGAGGCGGATGACAGAAATATGGTTCTCTTTTGCGAAGTCGACGATCTCACGGCTCACCTTGTGATCCTTGTCTCGCATCCAGCGTTGCTCTTTGTTGTCCAGCTTCTTGATCGCCTTCAGTTTCTTGTGTTGACCGAGCCCTTTCCATTTCGCCCGGAACTTGCGTTTCATGTACTTGTTCTCGCGCCCGTTCCCGAAAAAACGCACCTTGTCACAGCCCGTGGACGCTACGGCAGGGACTTTCAGGCCGAGGTCGACCCCTAGCACCTTCGTTCCTGTTTTTTCTGTCGTACGAACCGTGACGGCGATCTGGGCGATCCATTTGTCCGACTTCCTCGTGATGCGTAGCGTGCCCCGTTTGTTGGCGAGGAGCGTGGCGTTCCGGTTGTCCGGGTCGACCATGTCGGCGCGGATGGCCGTCTTCTTCACGTTCCCCTCGATGATGATCGGGAGGGAGACCGACTCGAAGTCGAACGAGTAGTTCTGGTTGTTCCAGGTGCAGTACGGCTTCTTGAGGACCGGGACGACCTGGAAGTCCTTCTTCTTCGCCCTCTTGAACACGCTCTTCGCGTCCTGGATGGCCTGGTTCCTGACGGCGCTCGGCAGGTCCGCCGTGACATGTTTGCTCGTCAGTTTCAAGCTCTCCCGGGCCTGCACCATGGCCGCGACGAGCTGGTTCGCCGTGCGGATGTAGGTGTCCATCATCCGCTCCAAGATGGCCTGTTGCGCTTTCGTCGGATGGAGTTTGATGTTCACGGTCAATGTCTGCGACACGGTCTCATCCCCTTGTCTTTTGATCCTCGACATAACGTTTGATGGTCTCGCTGGAGACGTTTCCCGCCGTCGACACGAAGAAGGATCTCGTCCAGAGGCTCGTGAGATGTGTGAGGTGTGGGAATTCCTCCCTGAGCCGCTTCGACGAGACGCCTTTGATGCGCGCCATGATGTCGGACGGGCTGATGGATGGCAATGCGGATAAGAAGAGATGTGTGTGGTCCCGGTCGCACTCGATGGCGAGGAGGTGGATGTCGAGCCCTTCGCAGACGTCGTGGACGATCTCTTTGAACCGTCGCTCGAACAGGTCGTCATCGAACAGTTTTCGGCGATACCTCGGGCAGAACACGAAATGATAATGGAGCATCGACACGGTGGTGTTGGTTCTTCGATAGTTGTTCATACGTTCATTGTATCACTTCGTTTATTTAAGAGATACACTTTCTCGCGATAAGATCATACTTGTTGATTTCTGAAATTCCGACTAGCGGAACTCCGAAATCAAGCTCACGTTCATCCCACCACTGAAGCAGTGGGCTTTCTCGTTCGCAAATTCTGTAAAACACCGTGAGGACTTGGCGGCTAATTCGTTGTTCGATCCAGCGTTTCATATGTGGCCTTCTTTCATATCAGGGATTGATCGGATTGGGCAATACAGTATGTTCGGCTATTCAAAAAAGTCAGTTTCGTGTACGATAAGAAAACATTCATCACTTTTATATGTGAACGAACAGGGTCAGTATATCGTTCGTTTCTCACAAGAAACTCACAAATCATGAAGGGAATATTCAGATGACCCCTAAATCGATTGGGCTGGATTCTGTTGATAGTGATCCTTGCGCTCGGAGGCGGACTAGTCTTGACGCGAGGACAGACGATCGAAGATTCTGTCCCCGTCACCCAAGGAACGGCTGATAGTTGTTCGCCCATTTGATTTTCCATCGCGATCAAGTCGTGAACAAATGGCTCATCGCAGAGACGCTCTATCCAGAGATTGACGAACCGCAACGTGCGCTCCACAACGTCTACAATCTCGTCTATCGGTTGAAGAAGACGCTCGCCGAATACGACTTGAGCATCTCGGTCCAAACGATCAACAACGGTTACTCGCTCCACTTGGATGATGCGTGTGCCTGCGATTATCATGACTGGCTGGATGCGAAAGATAAACCGTTCCCGCAAACGGACTTGGCTACCCGGCTCTATGTCGATAAAGATTATACATGGTATTGAATAAGAGCTCTTCCCGACATTGTGGGACAAGCTCTTTTTAGCGTCCGACGAAACCACCGTCGACATGAAGATGTTGGCCGTTGATCCATGCCCCGTCCGGCCCCACGAGGAAAGCGACGTAACGCGCCGTATCCTCTGGCGTGCCGACACGTCCATGGGGGAAGAGCGGCGCAAGTTGTTCGCGAAGCGCGTCATCAATCCAACCCGAATCGGTCGGACCCGGGTCGAGTGCATTCACGGAGATCCCGTACTGCCCTGCCCCATTGGCCAGTGCTGGCGTGATGGCGATCAACATGCCTTTTATGGCGATATAGGCCAAGTTGGAAGCATCCGCTCCCCCGGACACCATGAACAAGATGCGTCCGTCCGTATGCCCCGCCTGTTTGTATCGTTCGATGAAGGCAAACGTCAGATCGATTGTTCTTTCGTTGTTGATGAAATAATGGCGACGTAACGTCTCGGTCGTGAACGTATCGACACTCACGTGCCGCTCATACGTCGCATTGTTGATGAGGCGGCTCGGTGTACCGAGCGCTGCCTCCACGCGATCGAGCAATCCTTTTGCGTCTCCAGACGACAAATCGTACGGTTCATGGGCAACGCGAGCCCCTGATGTCTGTAATTCGTCGATGAAGCTTTCAATAAAGTCCGGTTCCGCTCCGACGCCTTCCGTCCCGTCAAAGGGGCTCCAGTGCGTCAGATACAAGTCATGGCCTGCCGCAGCAAGCTTTCGAGCGACAGCGGCGCCAATACCTTTGCTACGACTGACCCCGGTGATGAGTGTGAGTGGTCGTGTCATTGAGTCCTCCCCTTTCGCGTGCTAGCAAGGCACGTATTGACCCTCCTCCTATCCTCAGTCTATCCATTTATAGGAAATTTGAACAGTCTTCACGCAAAAAAGGTACGACGCCTGTAGACGTCGTACCTCCCTCTTCTTACTTCAAACGATCCAAGTGCTCCAGCATGATGCCCGTGCCATGAGCAACGCTGAGCGTCGGCTCTTCGGCAATCATGACCGGCAAACCGACACGCTCGGCGACGAGCTGATCGATGCCGTGGAGGAGCGAGCCGCCACCTGTCATGATGATGCCGCGGTCGATGATATCGGCCGCAAGCTCTGGAGGCGTCTGTTCGAGAACGCGCTTCGTCGCTTCAACGATCTCGTTCGCCGATTCGGCCATCGCCTCACGGAGTTCTTCCGACGTGATGGTCACTGTCCGCGGAAGCCCACGCACCATGTCACGACCTCGGATATCCATCGTCTCGTTACGGCCGCCTGGGAAGACCGTCGCAATCTCTTTCTTAATTTGCTCGGCCGTCCGCTCACCGATGACAAGCTTATGTTTGTCCTTGATGGCGCGGAGGATGTCCGTATCGAAACGGTCCCCGGCGATTTTAATCGTTTCACCGCAGACGATATCGCCCATCGAGAGGATGGCAACGTCTGTCGTCCCGCCACCGATGTCGACGATCATATGGCCGACCGGCTTCCAGATGTCCATGCCCGAACCGACCGCTGCTGCCTTCGGTTCTACGGCGAGGAAGACTTCTTTCGCGCCGGCCTTCTCGGCCGCCTCACGGATCGCTTTCGCTTCAACCGGTGTCACGTTTGCCGGTGTACAGATGAGCATGCGGATGCCGCCAAAGAAACCGCGGACTTGGATCTTCTCGACGAAATGGCGAAGCATCTCTTCGGTTGTCGCGAAGTCAGCGATGACCCCATCACGGAGTGGACGGATGGCGACGATGTCACCTGGCGTACGTCCGACCATCTGATACGCTTCCGTTCCGACAGCGAGTACTTTCCCTGTCGAACGCTTGATAGCAACGACGGATGGCTCGTCGAGGACGATGCCTCGACCTTTGACGTGGATGACGACGTTTGCTGTTCCTAAATCAATCCCGATATCTTTTGAAAACATGGTGTGTAGGTTCCTCCGTTCGTTACTTCATTGAAAAGAGCGAGAAGAGTCTCTCCTCGCTCCTATGAGTCTATTAATTAGTTCTTGACCATTTCTTCGGCAACTTCGACGTTCCCTTGAATCCGCTCGATATCAGCACCAAGCGCTTGCAGTTTCTTGTGGAAGTCGACGTAGCCACGGTCGATGTGGTAGAGATCGCCAACGCGTGTCTCTTCGTCCGCGATGAGTCCCGCGAGGACGAGGGCAGCACCGGCACGAAGGTCAGTCGAGACGACTTCAGCACCTTGGAGGCGAACGCCGCCTTTGATGATCGCCGAGCGTCCTTCGATTTTAATGTCTGCGTTCATACGGCGGAATTCTTCGACGTGCATGAAGCGATTCTCGAACACTGTTTCGGTGATGACCGATGTGCCGCCAGCTTTTAAGACGAGCGCCATCATTTGTGCTTGGATGTCAGTCGGGAAACCAGGGTGTGGCATCGTCTTCACGTCGACCGGCTTCAACACATCCGGTGCGATGACACGCATGCCTTCTGACGTATCCTCGAACTTGACGCCCATTTCTTCCATCTTCGAGATGAGTGGGCGAAGGTGCTCGCGCTCAGCGCCGATGACTTCGATGTCGCCACCTGTGATCGCTCCAGCAACGAGGAACGTACCGGCTTCGATGCGGTCAGGGATGATTGAATGCTCGGCACCATGGAGTTTCTCCACGCCTTCGATTCGAATCGTTTCTGTACCGGCACCGCGGACGTGTGCGCCCATACCGTTCAAGAAGTTGGCAAGGTCGACGATTTCAGGTTCTTTGGCGACGTTCTCGATGACCGTTGTTCCTTCAGCAAGGACTGCCGCCATCATGATGTTCTCTGTCGCGCCAACAGATGGGAAGTCCAAGTAGATCTTCGCACCTTTCAAGCGACCGTCGACCGAAGCTTCGACGAAACCGTTGCCGATGACCGTCTTCGCGCCCATTGCCTCGAAGCCTTTTAAGTGGAGGTCAATCGGACGTGACCCGATCGAGCAACCGCCTGGCATTGCGACACGCGCATGCCCAAGACGAGCAAGGAGAGGACCCATGACAAGGATCGAGGCACGCATCTTGCGGACGTACTCAAGCGGCGCCTCGTCTTTGATTGTGCCCGACGCATCGACAGTGACTTCGTTATTCGCTTCGTCAAACGCAACCTCTGCACCGAGGTGGCGAAGTACTTTGTTAATCGTGTACACATCAGCGAGGCGCGGCACGTTTTGAAGTACCGACTTTCCTTCGCTTGCTAAAAGAGTGGCAACCAATGTTTTGAGTACGGCGTTTTTAGCTCCTTCAACACGCACAGTACCTGACAATTTACGTCCTCCACGGACTACAATCAAATCCTTCATATCTCTCTTTGTCCTCCAACTTCGTTGTTTTTTTGTTTTATACGTCGATATCCGCTACCGGATGTGGTTATGTCGATTACTACGATGGTTTGTAACACGTGACGCTTCATCAGAGAGAAAAATAATAATAAAAGCACTCATAAAATTCTGATGAAAAATTCGTCATGTCAGACGAATTTATCCTACACGATAAACATATAAGAAACGTTACAGCAGGATTACAGTTTAGTAATCGTTTCCCTTCCTACTGTAATGGTGCGAGCGCCTGGGCCAATCGGATATACTCCAAAAAGAACTGGGCGATCAGTGAACCGAAGACGACGGCCACGAGGACACGCAAGACTGCTGCTTGCGGACTCCTCACTTGATTGAGCAAGCGGTCCCATTTGACCGGCATGAGCGCCCACCAAGCGACGTAGATCGCTACGACGTAAATGACGAGCGATAACACGGTGTTCAACATCGACGATTCCCCTCTTTTCAAAAATTCGTACCATTTTTAATCATAGCATGTCACGTCAGAGAAAAAAAGACTTAGCGTTTAAGTGAGTGGTGGAATGGGTTCATCCGATCAACTCGCTTTCTCTCCATAAACCGCATACAAAAAGGAACGTCAATCGGCGCATGGCCTTAGTACAGTAATTGACGTCCCTTCAACATTTCAAACATTATTCACTTCGCCATCATACGTTTGGCTCCATCGAATCGCCTCGACATAGTAACGTGACAAGTCAGGCGCTGTCTCCTCGACAGGCACGGTCAATTGCTCGTAGGCGAGGACCATGTCGAGTAAACCGCGCAACTCGTTGTCTTCTCCGAGGAGCGCTGCCTTGACGATTGGTTCGACCGGCAGCTCCGAGACGAGCGTCTGCATCTCCTCATCCAAAATCACATCGAGCGACGAGAAAATCCCGGTGATGAACGCATCGAACGCCGTCACTTGCGGCAACGTCTCGACAGCGATCAGCTCCATCATCTTGCCCCGGATCACACTCTGTTTAATCAATTCTTTCGATTCGGACGTCTGCAGCTCCCGAAGCAACATCAAGTACGACCAGCGTCGCATCTCATCGAGACCGATTCGTGCGACGGCCTGCTCGATCGATTGAATCGTATGACGACCTTTCTGATAGACCGTGTTGACCGAACGCAACATCTTATACGACAAATCCACACTGCGTTCGATTTGGCTCGCGATGCGGCGGAAGTTCGGCTCTGGCTTGTCGAGCTCTTTCAACACTTCGACGAGCGTATGCCGGAGCGGATGAACCTCGGCACCGTGGACGACCGTCGGCCGGCTGAAGAAATAGCCTTGGAACATGTGATAGCCGAGTTTTTTGGCGATCTCATATTCAAACGGCGTCTCAATCTTTTCCGCTAAAAATTCGACGCGATGCCCGAGCGCATCGATCAGCCGCTTCTGTTGGTCGATCGGTGTTGCTTGATAATCGATTTTAATGATATCGGCGAGCCCGATGAGTGGGCGATACTTTTCCTCGAACACGAAATCGTCAAGCGCGATCGTGTAGCCTTTCCGACGTAATGAACGCAAAGCGGCCAACACTTTCTCGGTCGGTTCGACGTGCTCGAGCACTTCGATGACAAGTGTCTGGCGTGGCAATAAGGCCGGCACTTCACTTTCGATCAAGTTTTGCGGGAAGTTGATGAACGCCCGCGTACCTTCTGTTAGCTCTCGAAAGTTGAACACCATATAAGCGTTATGGATGACGTCAGCGGTCGCGAGCGAATCGTCGACGTGCTCAAATATGTTTTTCTCGCTGCGGCGATATAACAGTTCGTAGCCACAGACACGTAGTTTTTGGTCAAAGATTGGTTGGCGTGCAACATAAACTTTCATTCCCTTTAGCTCCTTTACCGTAGTTCCCACCTATATTATCGGATAAGGCGCCCCTCCCTTCCACTATTTGGGCGTGAAACTTCTGATGCTTTTGACCTATATATACAGAAGGAACGTTATCCATTTGGTCTAGACACAAAAAATCTCCCCTGCGGCTGCAGGAGAGATGTTGGTTATTCTTTGATATCGCGAATGCTCAAGCGGTTGATCGCTTTTTTGAGCGCGAGCTCCGCGCGACGGAATTCGAGGTCCGAGAGCTTCGTGTCTTGGAGACGACGCTCGGCACGAACTTTCGCCGCAGAAGCGCGGTCGTAGTCGATTTTATCCGCCATTTCGGCTGTTTCAGCTAAGATCGTCACCGTGTCGGGACGAACTTCCATGAAACCGCCGCTGAGTGCGATCAGCGTGCGTCCACCATCTTCGTGGCGCAGTTTGAGAACTGAGATATCGAGCGGTGTCACCATCGGGATGTGTTTCGGTAAGATACCGAGTTCACCGGTCACCGATTTTGCGACGACCATCCGTGCCTCGCCCTCATAGGCTGCACCATCCGGGGTGACGACGTTGACGTGAAGAGTATTCATCGTCTAGTTTCCCCCTTCCGTGTAGGTCTTAGACCAACGTCTTCGCTTTTTCGATGACGTCTTCGATTGGACCAACGAGACGGAATGCATCTTCTGGAAGATCGTCGTGTTTACCATCGAGGATCTCTTTGAAGCCGCGGACTGTCTCTTTAACTGGTACGTACGAACCTTTTTGGCCTGTGAACTGCTCAGCCACGTGGAAGTTTTGTGACAAGAAGAACTGAATGCGACGCGCACGGTGAACCGTGAGCTTATCGTCTTCAGACAACTCGTCCATACCGAGGATTGCGATGATGTCTTGAAGTTCTTTGTAACGTTGAAGCGTCTGCTGGACGTTACGGGCTACTTCGTAGTGCTCTGGTCCGACGATGTCAGGCGAGAGGGCACGTGAAGTCGATGCGAGCGGGTCAACGGCTGGGTAAATCCCCATCTCCGAAAGACGACGCTCCAAGTTAGTCGTTGCATCAAGGTGAGCGAACGTTGTCGCTGGAGCCGGGTCAGTATAGTCATCGGCTGGTACGTATACGGCTTGAATCGATGTAACCGATCCTTTAGCTGTTGACGTGATCCGCTCTTGAAGCATACCCATTTCCGTCGCGAGTGTCGGCTGGTAACCTACGGCAGATGGCATCCGACCGAGAAGGGCCGAAACTTCCGAACCTGCCTGTGTGAAACGGAAGATGTTATCGACGAAGAGAAGAACGTCTTGTCCTTGTTCATCGCGGAAGTATTCTGCCATTGTAAGACCCGTCAAGGCTACGCGAAGACGCGCGCCCGGCGGCTCGTTCATCTGACCGAAGACCATCGCCGTTTGCTTGATAACGCCTGAGTCCGTCATCTCGTGGAACAAGTCATTTCCTTCACGCGTACGCTCGCCGACTCCTGCGAATACAGAAATCCCGCTGTGCTCTTGCGCGATGTTGTTGATGAGTTCCTGAATGAGAACGGTTTTACCTACACCGGCACCACCGAAGAGGCCGATTTTACCACCTTTGATATAAGGTGCGAGAAGGTCGACGACTTTGATCCCTGTTTCCAAGATCTCAACTTTTGTCGACAATTCATCGAACGTCGGTGCGAGACGGTGAATCGGTGACCGACGGACAGTCGGTGATACTTCTTTATCGTCAATCGGGTTACCAAGTACGTTGAAGACACGACCGAGCGTCTCTTCTCCGACCGGTACTGAAATCGGTGAACCTAAGTCAAGTACTTCCATGCCGCGGCGAACGCCGTCCGTTGAGTCCATCGCAATCGTACGGACCGTGTCATCCCCAAGGTGAATCGCCACCTCGAGCGTCAAGTCGACACTGACATCTTGCGCCGATTCAGCCACATGCGTGACTTTGAGGGCGTTGTAGATGTTCGGTAAGTGGTTGTCGAACTTAACGTCGATAACTGGGCCCATGACTGCGACTACGCGGCCTTTCATGCCGTATTCGTTCATCGTGTTAGCCTCCTACAATCTAGAGGGCGTGCGCTTATTCAAGCGCAGCCGCACCTCCGACAATCTCTGTGATTTCTTGTGTGATCGCCGCTTGACGCGCGCGGTTGAACTTGAGCTTGAGTCCACGGATGAGTTCATCCGCGTTGTCCGTCGCGTTCGACATCGCCGTCATCCGAGCCGCGTGCTCCGATACTTTCGCATCGAGGAGCGCGCCATAGATGAGTCCTTCCGCGTAACGCGGGAGGAGCGCTGCTAAGATCGTTTCTTCTTCTGGTTCGTATTCATACATCACATTAGATGCGGTCTGTTCGATATTCCCAAGCGGAAGCAATCGAGCGATCTTCACTTCTTGGCTGATGACAGAGATGAATGAGTTGTAGCAAAGCTTCAATTCATCAATCTCGCCTTCACTGAACGCGCCGACCGTCTGTTTGACGATCTCTGCGACTTCAACGAATGATGGCTGGTCGTTGAGTCCTGTCATGGCACTGTATACCGGAATGTTACGGGCCTTGAAGAACTGAACGCCGACCTTCCCGATCACGTACAGACGGTATTCGTCTGTTGAACCGTGTTTGGCTTTCAACTCGCGATACACGTCACGAAGGACGCTGGCGTTGTATCCACCAGCAAGTCCGCGGTCTGACGTGATGACGATATAGCCGGTCCGTTTGACGGGACGGACTTGAAGCATCGGGTGTGTTGCGCCTGAAGTACCGCCGGCAATCGACGAGATGACTTCCTGCAACTTGGTCATGTACGGCTTGAAGTTGGCGTTGCTCCCTTGAGCGCGGTTCAATTTCGAGGCCGACACCATGTTCATCGCTTTCGTGATTTGCTTCGTGCTTTGGGTCGAGGTGATCCGCATCTGGATCTCACGTAATGATGCCATTTCGATTCACCACCTTAATAGACGCTCGTCACCGGATTAAACCGATGGCGAGAACGTCTTTTTGAATTCCGTAAGTGCATCGACCATCGCCTCGTCAGCAGGAAGGTTTCCTGTTTGACGGATTTCACGGCAGAGGTCCGCACGGTTTTGGTCGAGCCATGCGTTCATTTCTTTTTCGAAACGACGGATGTCTTCGACTGGGACGTCATCGAGATGACCTTTCGTGAGAGCGTAGATGATGATAACTTGCTTGTCGACCGAAAGCGGTGCGTTCAAGTCTTGTTTCAAGACTTCAACAGTCCGTTGTCCACGGTTGAGCTTCGCTTGTGTCGCTTTGTCGAGGTCCGACCCGAACTGGGCGAACGCTTCGAGCTCACGGTATGACGCGAGGTCAAGACGGAGCGTACCCGCAACTTTCTTCATCGCTTTCACTTGAGCCGAACCACCAACACGCGATACCGAGAGACCGGCGTTGATCGCTGGACGTACCCCTGAGAAGAAGAGGTCCGACTGAAGGAAGATTTGACCGTCTGTGATCGAGATTACGTTCGTTGGGATGTAAGCCGAGATATCCGACGCTTGTGTCTCGATGAACGGAAGTGCTGTCAATGAACCGCCGCCGAGTTCGTCGTTCAACTTCGCCGCACGCTCAAGAAGGCGTGAGTGGAGGTAGAAGACATCCCCTGGGTAGGCTTCGCGGCCTGGAGGACGACGGAGAAGAAGCGAGAGCTCACGATAAGCTGCCGCTTGTTTCGAGAGGTCATCATACACGACGAGGACGTGTTGTCCGCGGTCCATGAAGTACTCACCCATCGATACCCCAGCGAATGGTGCGAGGTAAAGAAGTGGGGCTGGCTGTGAAGCCGATGCCGAAACAACGATCGTGTAATCGAGGGCGCCGTTTTGACGGAGCGTCTCAACTACGCCACGGACAGTCGATTCTTTCTGACCGATTGCGACGTAGATACAGACCATGTTTTCTTCTTTTTGGTTGATGATCGCGTCGATTGCGATCGAAGTCTTACCAGTTTGACGGTCACCGATGATGAGCTCACGCTGACCGCGACCGATTGGTACGAGGGCGTCAATCGCCTTAATCCCAGTTTGGAGCGGTTCGTGAACTGACTTACGGGCCATAACGCCGTAAGCTTTACGCTCGATCGGGTTATATGTGTCCGTCACGATCGGTCCGAGACCGTCGATTGGTTGTCCGAGCGGGTTGACGACGCGTCCGAGGAGCGCTTCACCGACTGGAACTTCCATGATGCGGCCCGTACGTTTTACCGAGTCGCCTTCTTTGATGCCTTTGTAGTCGCCAAGGATGATAATCCCGACGTTACCTTCTTCTAAGTTTTGCGCCAAGCCCATTACGCCGTTAGAGAACTCTACGAGTTCCCCCGCCATAACGTTATCGAGTCCGTATGCACGAGCGATACCGTCACCTACTTGAATGACTGTACCTGTCTCACTGACTTCGATTTCAGAACCGTACGAAGCGATCCGCTCTTTTAGCAGGGCGCTGATTTCTTCAGCTTTGATCGTCATTGAATTCACCCCTATTTCTTACGCATTCAACAATTCACGCTCGAGGCGTGTTAGTTTGTTTTCGATTGTGTCATCATACGTCGTGTAGCCGATCTGGACACGGAGTCCACCGATGACGTCTTCATCGACGACGTTCTTCAATTGAAGCGTCTTGTTCATCTTCTGACCGAAGACGAGTTCGACTTCTTTCAACTCTGTTGCCGACAACGGGTAAGCACTCGTGACGAACCCTTCGGCGATGCCACGGTAGTCGTTGATGTAATCAAGGACGTAGCGCGACAAGCCGCGAACTTCGCTCGCACGGTCGTTTTCGACCATGACGAGAAGTGTGTTGAGCACGATATCTGTCATGTCACCAAAGCTATGTGTTAAAAGCTGTGCAAGCTCGCTGTCACTGATTGCCGGATTCGTTAAGAGATCCGTGAGTTCAGGAGTCGCGTGGAGCACTTCATCGAGCAGACGCACTTCCGCTTCGACTTGGTCGAGCGTGCCTTGTTCCCGCGCTAAGTCGAAGAGCGCTTTGGCATAGCGTTTTGCTAACGATGTGTTCATCAGTTAGCACCTTTCGCTTTAGACAGGAAGTCTGTAACGAGGGCACGTTGTTTCACTTCGTCGCCTTTAAGGTCTGACTGAAGGACGTGGCGTGCGGCCGAGAGCGCCTGTGTGACGACTTCGGTCTGGAGCGATTGCTTCGCGAGCTCACGCTCACGTTCGATCGCTTTACCCGCCTCGATCTTGATTTGTTCGGCTTCCAAACGCGCCTGCTCCACCAAGCGTGCTTGTTCCGCTTCTGCTTGACGACGGCTTGAATCAAGCATTTCTTTCGATTCTATACGTGCTGCGCTTAACGCGTCACGTTGTTCGACTACATATGTTTCCGCATCTTTGCGGCTCTTTTCAGCGAGCTCAATTTCGTTCGCTACATACTCTTCACGCTGTCTCATCATTCCAAGGAGTGGTCCCCAAGCAAATTTCTTCAACAGGGCCAAGAGTACGAGGAATGTGAAAAGTGTAAAGATCATATCCAGGATGCGGAGGCCTTCGCCGCCAGCACCAGCTGCAATCATCATCGTATCCATGCATACCCTCCTCTTGACTAAATAAGTGAGGGAGACACGCTCCCTCTTACGTTGTTCTCGTTAACTCGTAATCAAGAGTTGAGGAGAAGGAAACCGACAGCCACACCGATGATCGGGAGGGCTTCAACCAAACCGATACCGATGAACATTGTTTGACGAAGTTCGTTTTTGAGTTCTGGCTGACGTGCTTGTCCTTGTACTGTTCCGTATACGATGAGACCGTTACCGATACCAGCCGCGAGTGCTCCAAGACCGATAACGAGTGCTGTTGCGAGAAGATTCATTTGTTCCATTGTGTATATTCCTCCTAAAAGTTAAGTAAATAGTTTTTTTGTTCAACGCTTTGGCGAGACCTTCCCGAATTAATGCTCGGCAGAAGCTTTATGCCCGATATACACCATTGCAAGCGTCAGGAAAATGTAGGATTGGATAACCCCGATAAAGATTGAGAAACCTTGCCATAAAATCATTGGGAGAATTGCGAACACAGCACCGAGCGGGTTAAGTGCCCCTTCTGCGGTAATTGCGAGTCCCAAGATGATGGTAATCATGATTTCACCGGCAAAGATGTTACCGTAAAGACGCAGACCGAGCGTCAAGGTGTTCGCAAACTCCTCGATGAGCTTGATCGGCAATAAGAACCAAACCGGCTTCACGAATTCCGCCGAGTAGTGCTTCAAGCCGTGTAGCTTCACGCCGTAATAGTGCGACATTGCAACGACGAGTGTCGACAATGCCAACGTGACGTAAGGATCGGCCGTCGGTGAGTTGAACCATAGATAGTGACCAGAGATGACGTTAAACGGTAGACCCATTAAGTTTGAGAAGAGAATGAACAAAATCAACGTCATTCCAAACCCGATAAAACGGCCACCTGTCTTCCAGTCCATCGCACTCGAGATAATCCCGCGTGTGAATTCTGCGAAGAATTCCATTAAGTTCTGCTTACCCGTCGGCTTCATAGCCAAGCGTCGCGTTCCCCAAACGGCAAACGTAAATACGAGTAGTGATGCGATCAGCACCGTAATGACGTTCGTCCAGCTCCCATATAACGTATAATCTCCGAGTTGTAGAGAATATGTGGGAAACTCATGACCCATTAGTATTCACCTCTTTTCCTGCTGAGCTGGGCAAGTGTGAACTCGCCAAATTGTATGATGTGGCCGGCGATTAGACCAGTTACCACCGCTATCAGCGATACTCGATCCTCATAAAAGAGACCGACTATCACGGCTAGTGCACCGACTGCCATCCTTGAAACAGTCCCGTGCGACTTCGGGCGTCGTCCATGTTCGATCACGTCAAACATCCGAATGACGCTTCGATTCTGCATATGTAGAATGATGAGACTGGCGACCCCGCCTAAGAACAAGCCGAGAAATACCGGTTTGTACATAGGGACGATGAGCGCTCCGATGAGGAGAATGGCGAACCATCCGATAAACCACTTCGTATAGCGTTTCATCAACTGCTGTTGTGCTTTTCTGTCTACTTGCACTTGTTCTAAGTTCATTCGTCCTCTCCTGTCAGTAAACTTCGAAGGGTGAGAACTAGCGCCGTGATCCCAAAAGCCATTCCGAGAAGCACTGACACATTCCAACCAAACGTGCCCCAAATTTCACGTCTCGCCCCGTATTGGCCAACGAGATAACCGATGACGATCGGTCCAGCGAGCGCGGTCGAGATTTGAGAGGCAAGCGAGGCATAAGATAGGTAACGATTGTCTTTTTTCGTCATCCCCATCCCCCTTTCGAGCTGCCGAGCCATGCATCTTCTCCATCGGATTCACACTCGCGTGACCATCAAAAGTCACACAAGTTCAGAGTACTGGAAATGGCATAAGAAGTCAATTGATTTCACAATTATAAAAGCGCTTTAAATCAAGTCGTATCAAGGCTTTTACGCAGTTCATAAACTAAATTAAAATCATCAAATTTTAAGAAAGTATGAAGAAACGGTGAAATAAAAATGTTGACTTTATAACATTTCACATTACGAACCAGATGAAGAATAGTTCAGTTATACCTTCACGTTTTGGAAATTACAATGCAAAACGGCTTACGTTCACAAAAGGTTTTGAAACAAACGTTGACCCGATTTTGAAATCGTTTACATCGTCCTGTATCAGTATACCGATTATCTTTTTGTCATGTCGAGGGGTTCTGACGAATTTGTAGTGATGAATATCACACCGCCTTTTCCGAGCGGTCAATCGCCTGGAAAGCCCTTCCTATCAACCCGAAATGGGTGGACAATACCAGTTCGAATGGCTACGATTACGATGTAAGCGCTATCTAAAAATGTGTCGATTTTGTGACTTTCGAAACCGACGCCCGCATCGAATGCATGTTGATGCGTGTGAGGAGGAACTGGAATGGATTGGATGGCCCAGCTACGCGAGGAAATTGACGCCGACGTCGTCTTCACGGACTCGACGACCCGACTCGCCTATTCATTTGACGCGACGCCGAACTATCAAGCGATGCCAGACGCGATCGTGGCCCCCCGCTCGACCGAGGACGTGCAGGCCGTGTTGCGGCTGTGCCACGAACACCGGATCCCCGTCGTCCCACACGGATCGGCGACAAATCTTGCCGGCGGCACGACGCCGCTTTCAGGTGGTGTCGTCATGGACTTCCGTCATATGGACAAGATTGTCGAGATCGACGAGAAGAATTTGACGGTGACGGTCGAACCGGGCTGCATTACCGCCCATTTGGCACAAGCCGTCGAGGCGAGAGGCCTGTTTTATCCGCCGGACCCGAGTTCGATGAAAATCTCGACGATTGGCGGCAACATCAGTGAGAACTCCGGCGGCTTGCGTGGGCTGAAATACGGGGTCACGGCCGATTATGTGCTCGCGCTCGAGGCGGTATCACTCCGAATTGACGCCTGTTGAATAATGTTGTCGATATCCTCACGAATCGCCGCATCGACGTCCCGGAACTGGTTGATATAGTCGGTTCCGCTATAGCGACGCGCGTTCGCTGTCAGAACATCCCCCGCTTTGATGAGTTCAATTTGAGATTCGTGGAACGCCTCCATCTGTCGGATGACATGAATCGTCTCCGACAACGAGCGCTTCGTCGCTTCATACTGTTCGAGTGACAGGGTGTCTTGATTATATGTATAGCCTCGGACCGACAGCTCTTGATCGAGCAACAGCCGGAGCAGCTCTGAGGCGGCGTTCGCAATCGGGATCGCCTCTTCGACGATACGACGGTTCTCTCGTTCGATATCTTGAAACGCGCTATAGCTCCAGATGCTCGTCAAAAACAGTGCCATCAAAGAAATGAGCAAATATCTTTGTAGTAGTGAGAATTTAGTCTTCACGGCGTCTTTTCTCTTTTTCATGATCGGACCGCCATACGGTCCCTTCCTTTTCTACTATCGGTCGTGACTCGCTTCACCTCAACTATTTTGAATCGATCGCGGCACATTCCACAAAAAAAAGAGGATCACTCGGATCCTCTCTGTACGGGTTCATGCTTATTTTGTTCCGAACAAACGGTCACCCGCGTCACCGAGTCCTGGGACGATGTAACCATGGTCGTTCAACTTCTCGTCAAGTGCGGCGAGATAGATTTCGACGTCTGGGTGTTCAGCTTGAACACGTTCCACACCTTCAGGGGCTGCGCAGAGGCAAGCGAGCTTGATCGACTTGGCACCGTGCTTTTTAAGCGCGGCAATCGCATCAGCGGCCGAACCACCAGTTGCGAGCATCGGGTCGACGACGATGAAGTCACGCTCTGTGACGTCCGTCGGCAACTTGAGATAGTATTCGTGCGGCTCGAGCGTCTCCGGGTCACGGTATAGACCGATGTGACCGACTTTGACGTTCGGCATCATTTTGAGGAAGCCATCCACCATGCCGAGGCCTGCCCGTAAAATTGGGACGATTCCCAATTTCTTGCCGGCGATCATCTTCTGTGTCGATACAGAGACCGGTGTCTCGATTTCTACATCAGTAAGCGGAAGGTCGCGTGTAATTTCGTATGCCATGAGTGACGAGACCTCGTCTACGAGTTCACGGAACTGCTTTGTCCCCGTCTCTACTTTGCGCATAATCGTCATCTTGTGCTGAATCAATGGGTGGTCATAAACGTGTACTTTGCCCATCATGCTTCACTCCTCTCTCAATCTCTCTTGAGCATTGTACCCTAACTTTTCTGAGAAAGGTAGGGTCAACTTCTGTTTTCTAAGAGGTCAGACGAAACCCGAAGGAACGGAATCGATCCCTCGGGCTTCAGATGACACGTCGATCAGAATTTGAAGAAATTCAGAAAACCGGCCGTCTTGTGTTTCACTTTTCCACACATCTTGCCTTTGGCGGCCTGATGGTGTTTTGACGTTTCATGCTTGGCGGCATGTTTTTTAGCATGCTTCTTTGCAAGTTTTTTTGCCTTCTTCTTGTCTTTCTTCTCTTGCTTCAACTCAGCTTTTGTCTTTTGTGTCGACTTCTCTTTTGACGCAGTCTGGTCATTCGTCGACGGAGCCGGTTTCGTCGTTGTCGTTGGCTTAGCGACTGGCGTTGTTGCCGTTTCTGTCGCAGGTTTGGTCGCGGCTGGCTTCGTTGTTGCCGTTGTAGCCGGCTTTGTCGTAGTCGTTTCAGCTGGCTTCGTTGTTGTTGTAGCCGGCTTTGTTGTAGTCGTTTCGGCTGGCTTTGTCGTCGTCGTTGTAGCCGGTTTCGTCGTAGTCGTTTCAGCTGGCTTCGTCGTTGTCGTTGTAGCCGGTTTCGTCGTTGTCGTTTCAGCTAGCTTCGTCGTTGTCGTTGTAGCCGGCTTTGTCGTAGTCGTTTCAGCTGGCTTTGTCGCCGGTGCTACCGCGACTGGCGCTGGTGTCGGCGCCGTGTCTTTCGTACGTGTCACAAGTCCCGCGTTCCAGTTCACGTAAGCATCCGCTTCATGGAAGTGGATGAAGCCAGAATCTTTGGCGAGCTTGTGGCTGTCCGCGCTAAGACGTGTCGAAATCGTGAGCGTCTTGACCGAGTGCTTTGCGTCGACCGCTTGTAGTTTCTTGATCATGTTTTGTGACCAAGCGTCGCTCTTGATCGTATCGGCATTGAAGCTCTCCCACATGATGCCGTCGACATATGGCGCCGTCGATGTTTCAAGTGTGTCGAAGCCCCAGTTTTGGACCATGGCGATATCCCCATAGCGAGCCCGTGCTTGTTTCAAGAAGTTGACGAGGCCGTCACGTTGTTGCTTGAGCACCGTCGGGTTGTTCAAATGTTCGTTATCGATATCACCGACCGTGTCCATGAACACGCCATCGATGCCTTTGGCGATGACTTGGTTTTGGATTTCCGTAAAAAGTAACCCTTGGAAGTGCGGCGAAGCGATGTTCGTCAAGTACGAATCCCATTCCGCGTAATGGACACGTTGTCCGTTACGCGTAAAGAAGTCACCTGACTGAAGTTTTGACATGAGACCGGTGTTCCATGTCGCGACTTCCATGACGCTAATATAACCGAGCACTTTCGTCCCGCGTGCTTTGATTTGCTCCACTTGTGCTTTCGTGTAATGGAGCGGCTCAATGATGACGAGATCGTAGTTCTGCATATCTTTTAGAATCGCTGCCGTTGGATGGCCATAATACACTTGATAGTTCTTCACACCGTCGAGTGGGTTCATGGTTTGTGCCCCCGTTTTAGACATGTTCAGACTAACAATTAACAACACTACCGTTAGAGACAACATTAACTTTTTCAATTTCACTACCTATTCCTCTCCTGATGACTGACAAAACGTGGTGACGGACGATGATGGTTGAATGGAGTTGTGTCTCGTTGCTCCCCCTTTTCTTTCTATTCAAATGACGAGAAGGTTAGTGCTGTGTGTTTTATGGATCTATCGGATTCGTGTATGTAATGTTGAACCTTCGCAAAAAAAATTATAGGATAGTTTTTCACGAAAACATAGTGTCAATTTGACAACAAAAAACCGCTTCACGACATGAAAGTGTCATGAAACGGGTAAAACGATAAGTTATTCGGTCATATGTAAGTATTTAGCGTTGACTCTAATTCGAGACGATCAATCAAATAGACTCGTTCCGTCTCGACGTCCATCAATTGAAGGATGTCTTGCCCTTCCTCCATCCAGACGTCAAACCGTTGTTCGGTCAACTGCTCATAGAGCGCGAGCGTCCCGCATCGTTCCCCGGTTGGCTGTCCACTACTCGGCTTTACATGGGACAACAATTCAAATAGCTCGCTCGTACTCGGTCCACCGAGATGGGCGATTTTCGTCTCCGTCTCATACGTCGCCAGACGCATCGTCTCTTTTGGCTCCGATACAATCGTCAATTCCCCGGCGCCAGGCCGTTTCACTGTGCCCCACACCTCGATTACGGTTCCGTAACGTTCCGACAACTCGACCGATGCCCGTTCAGTGAAATCACGGATGGGCACATCCGCTAGGACGACCCGCTTCAACAGCCTGCGCTCATTCGCAGTTGATGCAAAAACGGCTTCCGTTGAGTCGATGGCGACATATTCGCCCGTGAAGACGGCCGGTAGCACGGTACGTTCCCATGCTTCTTCCCTCCCCATCTGTAACGTGATTCGATTGTCGGCCAATTGAGTCAAGAAGGCGACCCCATCGTTCTTTCCGCTCTCAAAGACGAACAATCCGGGCTCAATCATTTGCCCTTTTGCTGCCCCATCCTGAAAGACTTGGTACGTGACGTGGAGCGCCCCCCGGTCCGGTGTCTCATACCGGAAGACGGATTCTGGGATGATCGTCTCGTGTGCCTTATTGACCGAGAAGGACTGTATCACATTTTCGACGTTCGGTTCAGGAATGAACGACAGCGTATCTCCGACTTCGATTTCAACAGGATTCGCCGTAACGGCAGCCTCGAACGCCGCGATCTTGTCCGTGCGGAAGACCCGTGCGTTTTGCTCGTCACTGTTCAAGCACGAGACGTAGTGCGACTCCCCGCTCCGCCAATATTTGACGGTCTTGCTGCCTAATTCGTCGTAGAAAGGATGACGGAATGTAATGGAGGCCACTTCAGCCCGACGCATCGGCAACACGTCCGTCGGTTTTTGCTCACAGTAGTTCAATAATCGCGACTTCAAGGCGGACGTCAACGGGATGTCTCGGTCTTGGTGAATCGAATACGTCGACAATGACCGCAAGTTGAGCGCGTTCGTCTCGTTTGCGCCACATCCGCTTAAAAAGATGCTGGCAACGATCATCATCCATAAGACGTGTTTCATTCCGCCCCCTCCTTTCACATTTATTTGGGTACTATCACCTAAAATTTTCTTTTTCACTTTATCATACAATAATAATTACTTATATAGTTAGAAGAACAAACAAAAAATGCCACTTACGTGGCACTTTTTTAGTCGTCATCTCGGTCATCGTCACGTTCAATCTCTTTCACTTGCTGTTGAAGGTTCAACTCGAGTTTGACGCGGTCACCGGCTTTTGGCGCCTCGTCGTCAAGCTCGTAGCGGCTCGCGAGTTTGAACGTCTCGGACTTGCCGTCACGCTCGATGGTCACGTCACGGTCCGACAGGCTGACGAACGTACCGTAGATGTCAAAGTCGTCACTCTCGCGGTCGACTTCCTTCACTTCCTCGTTTTGATTGAATTCCAATTTGACGCGGTCACCGGCTTTCGGTGTGTCGTCATCAATCTCATGACGGGATGCGAGCGGATACGTCGCTTGCTTGCCGCTGAAGCTGATCGTCACGTCCCGGTCTGATAGGTTGACGAGGGTACCATACAATTCATAATCATCGTCATCGACCGAGCGGACCGGCGTATCACTCGAGGCTGTTCCTTCTGTCGACGCGGCCGCTTCTTGGTTCGCATCGTCTTGTGCGTCATCTGCGGCATCATCCGTCCCACTGTTCACACTGTCGACCGACCGCGGGACGATGACCGTGTCCGTGTTGTCGTTCGCAACATACAACCCGATCCCTGCGACGGCGAGGACTGCCAAGCCGACGCCTAAAATCCATCCGATTAGTTTCATGATGTTTCCTCCTCGTTTCATGTGGTGAACTTGTTCTACATCTTCATCATAGAACGGTGACCTTAGAGCACCACGAGGATTCCATTAGAAAATGATGAGAATCTGCGAAAGTTTTGTCATTTTGCGACGAAGAAAATACTGCCATCCGGCGCGTTCGCATAACTGCCGACCGACCAACCGTTCATGTCGGCCACTTCCTTGGCGATGGCGAGCCCGAGTCCGCTGCCGCTCCGGTCCCGTGCCTCATCGAGTCGATAAAAACGGTCGAACAGACGCGCCCTGGCGTCATCGCTCAGCGTCGTCCCATGGTCACGCACTTCAATCCGATTCGGTGTCATCGTCACGTGCGTGTCAGTCGCGTACTTCAAGCTGTTGTCGATGAAGATGACGACAAGCCGTTGCAGCGAATCACGGTGTCCGTACCACGTTCCTGTCGCCTCGATTGTAAGCCGGACGCTATGCGAACGCTCGAACCGCTCGGTCAATTGTTCGGCGAATTCGGTTAATTCAATCGCTTCGGCCTCGATTTCTTCAAGTGAGGAGAAGCGGCTCAGTTCAAGCATCGGTTCAATCAAGTCTTCGCGCATTTGCCGGGACTCGGTCAAAATGTGATCGATCGCCTCGTCACGGACGGCCGGGTCGCTCTGTCCCCAGCGCCGGAGCAGTTTGGCGTACCCTTCGATGACCGTGAGCGGCGTCTTCAGTTCATGTGAAACATCGGCGACGAAACGCCGTTGTTGCTCCATCGACCCTTCGACCCGGCCAATCATTTGATTGAAGCCCGTCGCAAGTGTCGACACTTCGTCTTGGCTCGTCCCGACATCGATGGTCTCAAGGGTTCCCGATTCCGTGATTCGTTCCATCGTCGTCTCGAGCCGGCGGAGCGGGTCGAGCCCTTGCCTGACGATCCAAAGGCTGCCGATGAACGTCATCGCCACGGCGATCAAAAAGATGATGAGAAAGATCGTGGCGAGCGTCTGGAGCGTCTCACTCACCGCCGCGTCTTGAAACGCGTAGCCGAGTCCATTCGACGTCGCGATGACGAACCAGTCGTCGACGAGGGCCGGCTCGCCGAAATTGACGGGAAACCGCAATCCTTCCTCGGCCTCTCCGCCGATGATGCCCCAGTCGCCGTTCGCTTGCCGTTCGAGCACGACACTGTCCTCGTGTAACGACAAGACGGCCTGGCGATTCCGCTCGTCCTCCTCGAGCAAGCTGAGTGCCTGGCGCAAGACGTCATAGCGGGCGTCGACGATCTGTTGACGCGAGACGAGCCAGGCGACACCGAACGAGGTGATCAGGAGGAACAACATGAACCCCGCCATCGCCAAAGCGATTTTCGTCCGTAGTTTCATCTTATTCACCACGCTTCAGCATATAGCCGACGCCTCGGACCGTCTGAATCCAAGAGCCTCCGAGTTTCTTCCGGACATAGCGGACGTACACATCGACGACGTTCGTGTCCCCGTAATAGTCAAAGCCCCAGACGTGTTCGACGAGTTGGTCGCGCGTGAGCACGCGTTCCGAATGTTCGAGCAGATAGACGAGCAAATCGAACTCTCTCCGGGTCAAGTCGACTTTTTGCCCTTCGCACATCACTTCATGGCGATTGACGTCGACGGTCAGCCCTTCATACGATAAGACCCGTTCGCTCGTATCGACGTGGACGTGTTGCCGCATCCGTAAGAATGCCCGAATCCGCGCGAGCAACTCTTCCATCTCGAACGGCTTCGTGATGTAATCGTCGGCCCCGAGGTCGAGCCCGCTCACTTTGTCGTAACGGTCCCCGCGTGCCGTCACCATCAATACCGGGAGAAGCGGCTGCTCTTCTTTGACGCGGCGCACGACTTCGAGACCGCTCATCTGCGGCAGCATGACATCGAGCAACATGAGGTCAATCCCACCGGCGAGCGCCAAGTCGAGCCCGGCCCGCCCGTCATGAGCGACCTCGACTTGATAACCGGCATGCATAAGTTCAAGTTCGAGTAATCTGGCAATTTTAGCATCGTCTTCGACGACGAGAATCGTAGGCATGGCATTCATCCTTTCTCAAGAAAGCGCCGAGCAGTCCGCCCGACGCATCATTCTAAGTGTTCCCGGATTCCTCAGTCAAAAAACGGACGAACTGCTTCTGGAATCGCTTGTTCGATACGCAATTCGAGTGAATCGCCCATCCGGTCAAACGTCGTTTCAATCCCTTCCGCCTGAAACGCCAAATCAGTCCCGACTTGAGCGATTTGGTCGAGCCACGCGTTGCCGGTCAAGGTGAATAATAGGAACCCGGCGACCCCTGCCGCCATGAGTGTCAATGCGAGCGCACCGACGGCCACTCTTCGAATCATTCTTCCAATCTTTCCTCTGCTCATTGAGCGCATAAATCCCTCTCCCTTGTCTATTTTCTTTCTTTACTGTACGGGAGCGAACTGAGAAAGAGCGGTGAAACAGATTAGAATTTGATGAGAAAAAGAGGCCACAGCACGCTGCGACCTCATTCTTCCTCGAGCACCGATTTGGCAATCGGCGCCCAATACGTTCCATCCATGGCAGCGACCTCGGCGAGCGTCGTCCGGTACATGTCGTCCCCGGCCTTCTTCTCGGCGATGCCTTTCATCCATAAGACGTCCGCTTTATACCCTGATTCGGGATACGTCTCGACATAGGCGGCATAGTCTTGGATCTCCGCTTCACCGAGCTTGTTGTCGACGAGCAAGCGATAAAATCCGACCGCCTGTTCTTGACCGGCTTTCGCCTTGCCGACGAGGAGCGCATCGGCTTCCTCGTATCGTTTGTCCGAGACGAGTGTCTCGACTTTAGCGAGCGGGATGACGGTCGGTGCCTCAGGCGACTCGGTCGTCTCGTCCTCGGTTTGGAGCGCCTCGTTCGCTTCTTCAAGCCGGGCGACTTCTTTCTCGAGTTCTTCTAACCGTTTCGCGAGTGCCTCCTCTTCCGTCACCGTCACGACCCGCTCGTCGGAAGCGGACGGCGTCACTGGGGGTGGCGCCGGGTCCGGCCAAAAGGCGAGCGCGACCAGCCCGAGGCCGACGACGAGCGGCAGGCCGAGCCATGTCTTGTCCCACTTGAACGCATTCTTCCAATCTGACAAGTCCGCATGACCGATGACGGCCGGCGAGAACGAACGAAAGCGGCGCTTGGCCGCCTTCTTTCCGTTCGCCTTCACTTCGAGCGCGAGCCCGAGCCGATGAAACGCCGCCGGCACTTTCATCCCGAGAAGCGGTACGATCCGTTCACTTGCCTCGATATAATAGCCATGATCGAGCAGCGTCGTGACGACCTCGAACTCGTTCGCGACGAGGCGAAACGTCGGGTCGTGCTCGCCTTTTCGGACGAGCCATTCGGTCATATCGATGAGCGGTAGTTCCGCGAGTTCCCGATCTGCGAGTGTCCGTACGTCCATTCGTCAGCCTCGTGCAGGATAGAGCGGGAATTTCGCCGTCAACGCGCGAACGGCTTCGTGCGCTTCTGCGAGCACTGCTTCATCCTCGTGGTTCGTCAAGACGCGTCCGATTAAGCGAGCGACTTCACGCATATCGTCTTCTTTCAATCCGCGTGTCGTCATCGCCGCCGTCCCGAGTCGAATCCCGCTCGTCACGAACGGTGAGGCCGGATCGAATGGGATCGTGTTCTTGTTGACCGTGATGCCGGCTGCGTCGAGCGCATGCTCGGCCGCTTTCCCGGTGATATCGATGCCACGGAGGTCGACGAGGAGAAGGTGGTTATCCGTGCCGCCCGATACGATGCGGAGTCCCTCTTCTTCTAATCCTTGCGCGAGCACTTGTGCGTTTTTGATGACTTGTGCCTGATAATCTTTGAACTCAGGTTGAAGCGCTTCTCCGAACGCCACTGCCTTCGCAGCGATGACGTGCATGAGCGGACCACCTTGAATCCCTGGGAAGATCGACTTGTCAATCGCCTTGGCGAACTCCTCTTTACAGAGGATCATGCCGCCGCGTGGACCGCGGAGCGTCTTGTGCGTCGTCGTCGTCACGAAGTGCGCGTGCTCGACCGGGTTCGGATGAAGTCCGGCCGCGACGAGACCGGCGATGTGCGCCATGTCGACCATGAGGTAAGCATCGACGCTATCGGCGATCTCACGGAACTTGGCGAAGTCGATTGTCCGCGGGTACGCCGAGGCACCAGCGACGATGAGTTTTGGTTTATATTCTTTCGCGAGGGCTGCGACAACGTCATAATCGATGTGTTCTGTCTCTTTGTCCACACCGTATTCGACGAAATTGTATTGAACGCCCGAGAAGTTGACCGGACTTCCATGCGTCAAATGGCCACCGTGCGACAAGTTCATGCCGAGCACCGTGTCACCGGCTTCAAGTACTGTAAAGTAGACGGCCATGTTCGCTTGGGCACCCGAATGCGGCTGCACGTTGGCATGTTCTGCACCGAACAGCTCTTTCGCACGGTCGCGGGCCAAGTTCTCGGCTACGTCGACGAACTCACAACCACCGTAGTAGCGACGGCCTGGATAACCTTCCGCGTACTTGTTCGTGAGCACGCCACCTTGCGCTTCCATGACTGCTTCTGAGACAAAATTCTCCGAGGCAATGAGTTCGATGTTCTCGCGTTGGCGACCGAGCTCGTGTTGCATCGCTTCAAACAATTCCGCATCCTGTACTTTCAACTTCGTCGTGTTTACCATGTTGAAACCCCCTCTGAATGTCTAAAAATCAACACCCCCATCGTAACATATGCTTCTTTTTTTGGGTATCGTCTAATCCACGGGCAAGTCGGGTATCATAATGAAGAAGACGATCAGAGGAGGATGTTTATGATTGAGACAAAACAGATCACCATCACCCCGTTCGAGCGCGAGCGGACGGTTCGGATTTATACCCCGGCCGATTACGACACAACGGACAAACGTTATCCCGTGCTCTATATGCATGACGGACAGAACGTGTTCGCCGACGAGGACGCGAGCTATAAAATGAGTTGGCGCGCCGGCGAGTATGTGGACGCCTCGAAACGCGACTTGATTATCGTCGGCATCGACAGCGCCCCGGGCGAGATGCGACTCGACGAATACGGTCCGTGGGAAAATCCGTACATCGGCGAGAGCCTGCTCGGTCAAGACGTGACGCTCGGCGGCCAAGGGTCGGCTTACATTGAATACATCGCCCAAGAGTTGAAGCCGATGATCGATGCGAACTATCGGACGAATCCGGACGAGACGGCGATGATGGGCAGCTCGATGGGCGGCTTGATCTCGATTTACGCCGCATGTGTCTATCCCGACATCTTCAAACGCGTCGCCTCGCTATCATCGGCGTTCTGGTTCAACCAGACCGAGCTTGAACAGTTAATCGAGTCCAGCGATTTGAGCGGTGTCGAACGTCTATATATGGACGTCGGTCGGAAAGAAGTCGAACAACCGTCAGCGGACGGTCCGACGAACGAAATGTATCTCGAGTCGAGCGAACGCGTCTA
This sequence comes from Exiguobacterium sp. s40, assembly GCF_018617905.1. Taxonomy (NCBI): domain Bacteria; kingdom Bacillati; phylum Bacillota; class Bacilli; order Caryophanales; genus Exiguobacterium; species Exiguobacterium sp. s40. The sequence continues at coordinate 173,825 of NZ_JACSLC010000003.1, forward strand.
TGCGCTCCTCCGTGACAAAGTCGACCATATCCGTTTCGAGGTCATCGAGGAAGGCGTGCATAACGAGCTCGCTTGGCGTGAACGGTTCCCGATGGTCCTTTCCTACTTGTTCAGTGAAGAGTTATAACGCAAAAAAAGCCGGTCCTCGCGACCGGCTTTCGTTTATTTCGCTGGATAGTGGGCCCGGGGGCCGCCAATCAGTTTCGGCCGCGTGACGGCGAACGTGACATACGCCTCACCGAGCTGCTTCGCTGATAAGCGGACCGGGATCGCGACCGGCTTCAAATGCATACCGATCAGCGTCGACCCGATATCGATCCCTGCATCCGCTTGAATCGATTCGACGACGCAAGGCGTATCGAAGCTTTCGTACGCTTTCTCCGCCATCGCCCCGCCCGCTGCGCGCACAGGGACGACCGTCACTTCTGTCAAACCGAACTGTTTCTGCGTCCGTCGTTCGACCGTGAGCGCCCGATTAATATGTTCACAGCCTTGAAAGGCGAGATGGACGCCGGTCTTGTCGCGAAGCGTCAGAAACGCTTCGATGAAGTCTGACGCCACATCAATCGAGCCCGCTTTCCCAATCGTCTTACCGACGACCTCACTCGTCGAACAACCGATGACGAGAATCTTGTCCTCATCTAACGGAAACCGTTCGTGCAACTCCGTCAATAAGTTCAAAAGCTCCGCCTTCATCGCTGTCACTTCGTTTCGTAAGCGCTCATCTTATCGACACGGTTCGAGTGGCGTCCGCCCTCGAAATCTGTATCGAGCCATGTCGCCACTAAATCGAGTGCAAGACCCGGTCCGATGACGCGCTCGCCCATCGTCATGATGTTCGAGTCGTTGTGTTGACGTGTCGCTTTCGCGCTGAACGAGTCATGGACGAGTGCCGCCCGGATTCCTTTCACTTTGTTGGCGGCAATTCCGATGCCGATCCCTGTCCCGCAAATCAAGATGCCACGGTCGAACTCACCAGCCGCGACGGCTTCAGCGACCGGAATCGCCACGTCTGGATAATCGATTGACTCGGCCGAGTGTGTCCCGAAGTCCTTATACTCGTGACCAAGCTCTTCCAATAGTCCGATGATGTCTTTTTTCAAGTTAAATCCGCCATGATCGGCGCCAATTGCGATTTTCATTCGTTCATTCCCCCGTCTTCTTTGGTAGGCGTCTCGGTGGTTTTGTCACCTTTGACCCGTCATTCGTCAATTTTAGCACAAGTCGATTCACGAGTGGTTCGAGTTCGTTTCGGACTTGGCGGTAGACGTTCATCGACCCTCCGAACGGGTCATTGATGTCGCGCTCGAGTCCGGTGACGAACTCGTATAACGTGAACGTGCGGTCGGCCAAATCCGGGTACGTGTCCCGAATCTGTTCACGATGCGCCCGTGTCATCGTCATGATGACGTCCGCCCAACGTCCGAGGACATCGTCGAATGTCTGGGTCACGTGATCGAGCTCAATTCCTCGTTCACGCAACACTTGGAGTGCATTTTCTGAGGCGTCGAACCCTTGCATCGTCCGCAGCCCGGCCGAACGAATATCGAACTCGTCCCCCGTCACTTTCGAGCGGAGCAGGGCCATCGCCATCGGGCTTCGGCATGTGTTCCCACTACATATGAATAATACGCGTTTCATTGACATCGCGTGATCCTCCTCTATGTCCTTAAGCCTCTTCCTGTGGACGGATGACTTTACCGCCTGCCGCCTTGTAGAGGCGGTTATATACGGCAAGAGCGACTCCCGTCGGTTCAATCCGATTCACGTAAATCTCTTCTACATCCGTCTCATCAAACTTTCGCAACGCCTCATACAAACGCTGGGCCGCTGTCTCCATCGAAATACCGAGGGAGAGGGTGACGTCCGCCGGGGTCGTCGCTTCATCGAATACGAGTGCGCCAACTCGCTTGCCCGTCGCCTGTCGTGTCGTGATGACACGGACGAGGTCATCGCGTCCTCCTTCGACTAAATAAAGAGGGGCGCTCGGGGCGTAATGGGTGTACTTCATTCCTGGTGATCGTGGCGCAGCTGCTTCATCGCTCAAGTTGGCATCGAGAATGACCGGGCCGATGACCGCCTCAATCGCTTCTTTCGTCACGCCGCCCGGACGTAAAATCATCGCCGGCTCCGTCGTGCAGTCGATCACGGTCGATTCGACACCGATGCCTGTCGGTCCCCCATCCATAATACCCGCGATCCGGCCAGTCAAATCATCTGCCACGTGCCGGGCTGACGTCGGTGATGGACGTCCAGAACGGTTCGCGCTCGGTGCCGCCAGTCCAAGACCGGACGTACGAATCAATTCCAGCGCGGCCGGATGATTCGGCATTCTGAGTCCAATCGAATCAAGACCAGCCGTCACGAACGAAGACGCTCGGCCGTTCGACGGTAAGATGATGGTCAAGGCACCAGGCCAAAACGCTTCCATCAAGCGTCTGGCGACCGGCGGGATGGTTTGCGCGAAATGCTCGGCCTGTTCGACCGAGGCCACGTGGACGATGAGCGGGTTGTCCGACGGTCTTCCTTTCGCCTCGAAAATCTTTTTGATGGCGACGTCGTTCGTCGCGTCTCCGGCGAGTCCGTAGACGGTCTCCGTCGGCATGGCGATCACCTCGCCCGCCTGCAAGAGACGTACCCCTTCCTCAACTTCTGTCGGCTTGATCCATTTCGTTTCCATGCGCAATCCCTTCCCTCACGGCGTAGACGATTCGGTCTTTGCCGTTTATATCTTTTAAAATACCCGTTTCTGCTTCAGGATAACGTTCGGACAGGTACGATTTCACAACTTGTCCTTGATTATACCCGATTTCAAATGCAATCAATTGCCAATCGGCACACAAGACGCGCATCGAGTCGGCGATAATCTTCCGATAAAAATCGAGCCCGTCTGCTCCTCCGAACAAGGCGAGGTGCGGCTCATAGCCTGAGACCGTCTCATCGAGCAGTTCGTCCGCCTCGATATAGGGCGGATTTGAGACGAGCACACGAATCGAGTCGTCGGCAATCGGGGCGAGGCAATCACCTTCATGGAAGGACACGTCCGCCCCGAGCGCTGTTGCGTTCCGCTTGGCGACAGCAATCGCTTCCCGGGAAATATCGACCGTCTGGACGCGGACACCGAGTTCGAGACTTAGCGTGACGGCGATTGCCCCGCTGCCGGTCCCGATATCGACGATGTCATCATCGGCCACGTCGGTCACGTGCTCAACGACCCATTCGATCAACTCTTCCGTTTCCGGGCGCGGAATCAAGACGTCCCGATTGACCTCGAACATCCGCCCGTAAAACGGGGCGTGCCCAATCAAATGCTGGACCGGCTCGCCTGCGAGCAGGCGCTCGAATCCTGTTCGGAATTCAGATTCTTCATCCTCTGTCAATTCGTCGGATAAACGGATGAGCAGTCCCGTCCGATCGACGTCAAGGACGTGCATGAGCCACCACTCCGCGGTCGAGGCATCGCGCCCCGCGTCAAGAAGTTCCCGCTCCGCTTGCTTCAATCTCGCAGCGATTCGCATCAATCCACGTCCTCCATGAGACGAGCCTGTTCGTCCATGACGAGGGCGTCGATGATATCCTCGAGTTCCCCAGCGAGGACGCGGTCGAGCTTTTGAAGCGTGAGTCCGATGCGGTGATCGGTCACGCGGCTCTGTGGGAAGTTATACGTCCGAATCCGCTCCGAGCGGTCCCCTGTCCCGACGGCAGACTTGCGCTGCGCTGACAGTTCTTCGAGGTGTTCGCTCTGCATCTTGTCATAGAGCCGAGCCCGAAGCACTTTGAGTGCTTTGTCTTTATTCTTATGTTGCGACTTCTCATCCTGACATGAGACGACGAGCCCCGAGGGAATGTGCGTCAACCGTACGGCCGATTGGGTCGTGTTGACCGACTGCCCCCCTGGTCCGGACGACGTGAACGTGTCGACACGGACGTCTTTCATATCGATATGCACTTCGACGTCCTCGGCTTCCGGCAATACCGCGACGGTCGCCGTCGATGTATGGATGCGTCCGCCCGACTCGGTCGATGGGACGCGTTGAACCCGATGCGCCCCATTCTCGAACTTCAATTTCGAGTAGGCGCCGGTCCCGTTGATTAGGAACGTCACTTCTTTGAAGCCGCCGAGTTCTGTATAGTTGGCGTCGATCAATTCGGTCTTCCAGTTCTGCCGCTCGGCGAAACGCGTGTACATCTTGTACAGGTCGACTGCGAACAGTGCCGCTTCGTCCCCACCGGCCGCTCCGCGAATCTCGACGATGACGTTCTTGTCGTCGTTCGGGTCTTTCGGCAACAGCAAGACGCGAAGTTTCGCTTCGAGCGCCTTCACTTCCGGCTCGAGGAGCGCCATCTCTTCTTTGGCGAGCTCCCGCATGTCGGCATCAAGTGTGCGATCTTCAAGCATGAGTTTCGCTTCTTTATACGCCGTGCTCGTTTCTTTATAGTGGCGATATGCCTGTACCGTCTCCTCGAGTTGGGACTGTTCTTTTGAATATTGTCGTAATTTATTCGCATCGCTGAGCACTTCAGGGTCAGCGAGCATCTCATTTAATTGCATATAGCGTTCTTCTAATACGCTCAAACGGTCAAACATGATGATCCGTCCTTTCTCCGTCAAATCGAACTGTCTTCATTATAGCAAAAAACGAACCGCCGAGGGCGGTCCGTGGACGTCAGTCGGCCACTGTATGGCGGACTGGGCGTGGTTTATTCGGGACGTCATGACAATGGCGGCAACGCGGCTCATACGACTCCGAGGCACCGACCAAGATGACCGGATCCTCGAAACGGGCCGGTTCCCCGTCAATCAATCGTTGCGTCCGGGAAGCCGGCGCCCCGCATGACAGACAAATCGCCTGCAGTTTCGTGACAAATTCGGCACGTGACAACAGTTCCGGCATCATTGTGAACGGCTCGCCTCGGAAGTCCATGTCGAGTCCAGCGCAGATGACACGTTTGTCTTCTGACGCCAATTGCTCAATCACATCGACGATCCCTTCGTCGAAGAACTGAACCTCGTCGATGGCGATGACTTGCGTCTCTTCGCGCACCGCATCGTACAAATCTTGACTCGATTGAATCGGTACGGCCACGACCGAATTGCCGCTGTGGGAAACGACGTTTTCCTCATGGTAACGGTCGTCAATCGCCGGTTTGAACACTTGGACAGGGATTTTCCCGTAATGCGCCCGACGGACACGGCGGATCAGTTCCTCCGATTTCCCAGAAAACATACTCCCACAAATCACTTCTATCCAACCGTAACGGTTCGTCACATGCATCATTCTACTTCGCCCTCTCCTTCGTTAATCGCTTTCCGATTATAACCATCTTTCGGTCACAGGAAAAGGGTTGACTTCTGACAAAAATCGGAACGGCATGCTCCCGTCCCGATTTCGCTTCATTCGTCTGCCGCTTCTTCTTTTTTATTATCAATCAAATGCAATTTTCGAGCGAGCGGTCGAATCGTCAGCCCGTGTAGTGTCACAGAAATAAAGACCAGTCCGATCGTGAGCGGCAACATTTGTGACGCGTCGTCAATCCCGAGATGCGCCACTTCTTCTGCGAAGAAACCGGCGACTGTCATGGCGACGATTCCACGCGGGGCAATCCATCCGATGAAACCACGTTCGCTGAGCGGAAGCCCGACGCCGATCGTCGATCCATAAATTGCGAGCGGACGAACGAGAAACAAAATGCCGGCAATCGTCAAAAGAAGCGGCCATTGGAAGATGTTGAGCAGTTCATCACGTGATAACGACGCCGTCAGCAGGATGAACACCGACGAGATGAGCAGGATCGAGATGTCCTCTTTAAATGATTGCAACTCTTCGATAATCTCCTCATCTCGATGTTTCGTGTTCGCCATCGTCATCCCCATCGCCGTCACGGCGAGCAGGCCGACTTCATGCATCATGAATTCACTCAATGAGAACAAAATCAAGACGGCCGTCAACGTGACCGAGGCCCGGAGATAGCGAGGGATTTTCTCACCGACAAACCAGCCCATCAACATGTGCCCGAACAAGTAGCCGAGACCGATGCCGACGAGACAAGCACCCGCGAACAAGAGTTGCATCCACAAGTCCATCCCTTCGTAGACGATATAGCCGATGCGGATGACGAACAAGCCGAGAAGGGCACCGACCGGGTCGACGATAATCCCTTCCCATTTCAAGATGGCGCCGACCCGGTCCTTCAAATGCGCTTGGCGCAGTAGCGGGATGACGACCGTCGGCCCGGTGACGACGAACAGCGCCCCCATCGTCCAAGCGGCGACCCAATGGAGACCCCCGACATATTGAATCAACAGCGAGGCCCCAACGAACGACAACGTCACCCCGATCGTCACGATACGGACGATGGACCGGCGGAATTGATTGATTTCACTGAAGTGGAGGCCGAGGCTCCCTTCAAACAAGATGATGGCGACGGCAAATGAAATGATCGGGCTGTACAATTCACCGAGCAGTTCGCGCGGGTCGAACAATCCGAAAATCGGCCCCGCCAAAACGCCTGCGACCGTCATGACGATGATGGCCGGGATTTGATAGCGCCAAGCCAACCACTGTGACAATATACCGACGCCAATCAATACACTGATACTAATCAATATGAATTCCATAAAAGCCCCCTCGCGTCAGTCTTTCATCTCTTTACCCATCGAAAGACAACAAAAAACCGCCAAGGGCAATCCCTAGGCGGTGTGCATACAAGTTGACGATTAGCGTTGGTACTTCTTGTTGAAGCGCTCGATCCGACCGTCCGCAGATGCGAATTTCTGGCGACCTGTGTAGAACGGGTGCGAGTCAGAAGATACATCGACACGGATGAGTGGGTATTCGTTACCATCTTCCATCGTGATTGTCTCGTTAGAGTAACGAGTCGAACCAGAGATGAATTTGAACTCAGTCGTCGAGTCCATGAATACGACTTTACGGTATTCTGGGTGGATTCCTTGTTTCATTGCTTTTCAACTCCTTCGGCCCTAAGTATTCTTTCAACCTAGAGAAAGTTCACTAGAATATAATAGCACCCGGTTCACGGATTTACAAGTCCGTTTTCGTTTTTTTCACCGGGCGTCGACTCTTTTTCTTATCGGCCTCAAGCGCCGCAAAAAAGTCGAGGTTCGTTTTTGTTTCCCGCACCCGGCGCAAGAACTGATCGACGAAGTCTGGCGACTCGTTCATCGTGCGACGAATCGTCCAAAGTGAGTCGAGTTCGCCTTTGCCGAGTAGCAATTCTTCTTTCCGCGTTCCCGAACGACGGATGTCGATGGCCGGGAAAATCCGGCGTTCCGCGAGCTTCCGGTCGAGATGGAGCTCCATGTTCCCCGTCCCTTTGAACTCTTCATAGATGACGTCGTCCATGCGTGACCCTGTGTCAACGAGCGCCGTACCGAGGATCGTCAAACTGCCGCCGTCCTCGATGTTACGGGCCGCCCCGAAGAACTTCTTCGGTTTATGGAACGCGGCCGGGTCGATGCCGCCGGAGAGCGTCCGTCCGCTCGGTGGGACAGACAAGTTATACGCTCGTGTCAGACGCGTGATCGAGTCGAGCAGAATGACGACATCCTTCTTGTGTTCCACGAGACGCATCGCCCGCTCTAAGACGAGCTCTGAAATCCGGGCGTGGTTCTCCGGTGTCTCATCAAACGTCGAGTAGGCGACATCTGCGCCCGGCACCGAGCGCTGGATGTCCGTCACTTCTTCTGGCCGCTCGTCAATCAAGAGAATGATCAACTCGACGTTCGGATGGTTCGTCGTGATCGAGTTGGCAATCTCTTTTAAAAGCGATGTCTTCCCGGCTTTCGGCGGGGCGACAATCAACCCACGCTGTCCAAATCCGACAGGCGCGATCATGTCCATGACGCGGACCGACAAGTGATTCGGCTCTGTCTCGAGCACCATCTGCTGTTCCGGGTAAATCGGCGTGAGCGCCGGGAAGTAATCCCGATTCCGAGTCGAGTCGGTCGTCTCACCGTTGACCGCTTCGACACTGAGCAGCCCTTGGAACCGTTCGTTCTCTTTCGGTTTCCGGACTTTCCCCGTCACGAGGTCGCCGTTGCGAAGATTAAAGCGCCGGATTTGCGAGGCGGCGATGTAGATGTCTTCAGACGATTGAGAGTAGTTGATCGGTCGGAGGAAACCGAAGCCTCCGTCGTTTTGGGACTGCGGGTTTGGCGGGATGATCTCAAGGATGCCTTCGAGGAAATAAAGATCTTTCGATTCAGCCTGTGATTTTAAAATCCGAAACATGAGCTCGCGCTTGCGTGCCTCTCGATATTGGGGCACGTTCACTTCTTTCGCGATTTCATATAATTCTTTCAACGTCTTCGTCTCGAGTTCCCGAAGCGTGTAATTTTTAGCCGGTTCTGTCGTTTGACTCATTCAAGTCACCTGTCTTTCATGATTCTATATTTCAAAAATAAACGTTCAATCCTCATTCATCTAATCACAATTCTGTCGAGCCGTCACTGTTTGAAAAACGGCTTCATGACAGTCTATTCCCCTATTGTTGAAAACATAACAGTCTTTTCCCTTTCTATGTAACAAACAAGTCTCTATTCTCGCATATTGTTTCAAATATGTTACAAGAAAACCGTTTTTGTCTTGTGATTGAAAAATGCCATCGGTCTTGCGCATGATATAGTTTATTTGCACAGGAAACCGGGTAACATCCGCAACTTGTGCTCGACTATTGTTTACACACATCGATCATATACAGCCACTTAGGGTTTTATTTTAAAAAACGGAGGGAAATATATTATGTTAAAGCGTTTCGCATCTATCATTGTCGCTGCCACTCTCGCTTTCTCGGGTCTTGCTTTCACAACAGGTGAACAAGCAGAAGCCGCTACTGGAACATTCGCTTACTCGAAAGTTAACGGCTTGAACATCCGCACAGCACCGTCGCTCAAATCGAAAGTCACGACAACGATGAACAAAGGCCAACGCTATGCATACCTCGGTAAAGTTGGTTCGTTCTACAAAATCAACTACAAAGGGTCTCACCGTTATATCTCAGCTTCATCGACATATACGTACTTGAAGCCAAACACGAAAACAGCAACTGCGAAGAAAGTAACAACGTCTTCTACATCAAGCGCTCGCACGAAACTCGTAGCCGAGTCGAAGAAGTACCTTGGTACACCTTACCGTTACGGTGGAACGACAACTTCAGGATTTGACTGCTCAGGTTACACAGGTCATGTCTACAAAAAAGCCATCAACAAATCAATTCCACGTGATTCACGCTCACAATACGCCAACTCGAAGAAAGTTTCGAAGTCAGCGATTCAAGCCGGCGACCTCGTGTTCTTCTCACACAACGGCCGCACGATCCAACACGTTGGAATGGCACTCAGCAAAACACAAATGATCAACTCTGAGACAGGCGGCGTTAAATACGCGAGCTTCACATCAGGTTACTGGGCACCACGTTATGTCGGTGCTGGCACGTACCTCTAATACAAACGATCAAACGACTCGGTTCATCGGAACCGAGTCGTTTTTTTCGTCTCGACGTTTCGTAACACGGTGTCCGTGCTCGTCAATACGGAAAACGTCCCATCCGTCTCCAAGACGACGGCCTCGACTTGATCGAAATCCGTACCACTCGATCGGATCGCCTGCAACACTTCAATCTCGAGCACCCGTTCCCGGCGCATCATTTCTTTTAAATATATCCCATCATAGTAAAGCAGTGCTGGCGTCGACTTGATCAGTTGATTCACACGTTTCGAGCGGGTTGCCAACTTGGCCATGATGTATTGCATGAACACGAGTGTCGCAAATGCGGTCAACCCGTTCAGTAACGGCGTCTGTTGACTCGTCAGTGTCGTGGCCAAAATCGAACCGAGCGCGACGGTGACGATAAAATCGAAGGCATTCATTTTGGCGAGTGTCCGCTTTCCGGAGACTCGCAAGATGAGGATGATCGCCAAATAGGCCCCCACCCCGGTCAGTATGATTTGTAGCATCGTTCGCAGTTGGTCCATCGTCTCCCTCCTTCTCTACTACTGTTCCACGAAGCGCATCGATTCAATCCCTGTTCATCTTCCGTTCATCTGGATTCGCTACGATGGAGCCATCACCTTGAAGGAGTTGTTCTACGCCATGGAAATGATTTGGAGTCTTCGTTTGATTCGCCTCGCCGCTCTGTTCGGCGTCATCGGGACGGCGCTCGGTTCGCATATGTCGGGGGCCGGCAGTTACGCCTTCCGCCCGATTCAAGCCCATATCTTGCTCGCCGGTTGGTTATCGGCCTTCGCTTGGGGCGTGTTCTATCGTGTCTATTCGGTCCGAAACCAACTGCTCGTGACGATTCACGGATGAACGGCCGTGCTCGGATCGATTGGATTGACGAGCGGGATGTGGCTCTATACGATGAACCCGTTCCAATGGAATGAGACCGTCACCCTCGTCTATTTCATTATCGGGGGCACTGTCTCATTGATCAGTTTCATTCTCTTTTTGATTGTCACGTTTATGATCGACCAGGACGAGCGGGGTTAAATCCTGCTCGTCATTTCTGTTTTAAGGCGCCGCGCGCGTTCGTCGCCGCGAACACGACCATGATGACGCTCATCGCTCCGGCGACGGCGAGTCCAGCCGATAACGCGCTCCAATCGATTGTCGGTTGCGTCAAGACGGCGCGCATCCCTTCAAAGATGTACGTCGTCGGATTGAACGTCGCCGCTACTTTCAGCCACTCGGCCTCAATCAACTCTTTCGGGACGAACGTCGTCGACAAGAAGATAAGCGGGAAGAAGAGTAACGTCCCCGCCTGTGCGGCCTGAGCGTTCCGTGTCTTCAATGCGACTCCGACCGAGTAGCCGGCGAAACCGAGGCCGAACCCGATGGCGAGCAACACCGTGAACAAGAAACCAGGCAGACCGACCGGAATCGACAAACCGAGCAAGAATGCGACGCCAAAAATGAGGAGCGTCTGGACGAGCAGTTGCAACATGCCGGCAATCATCGGTCCGAGCACAATCGCCGTCCGCGTCGCTGGCGTGAGGAGCAACCGGGCGAAGTACCCGCTCTCGATATCACGGACGAGCGCTTGCCCTGTCCCACCGGCCCCACCGACCGCCCCTGAGACGATGGAGACGGGCAAGATGAAGTTCAAATAGGCGCTCCCATCAAACTGAGGAAGCGAAGCGACACTCGACAGCCCGCTCGTGTAAACCAGTAAAAAGAAGACAGAGATGATCAAGTTCGGGATGAACGAGAACGGATTTCGAATCGTCGTGACGAGACTCCGTTTCGTGAAGAGCCATGTCTCAGTCCACATCGGGCACACCTCCTTCGTATGATTCCCCGGTCACTTTTAAAAACACGTCGTCGAGTGACGGCTGTTTCACGGTCAGACGTTCCGGTTGAAGCGAACGCTCATCGAGTTGGCGCACGACTTCCATCAACGTATGGTCGACGAGCTCGAACGCTACGTGTTGCCCGGTCGCCGCATGGCCGAACAGCGCAGCGGCTGCGGCCGCCTCTTGATTGCTGTGGAACGTCATCGCAATCGTCTCGCCGCCGACGAGTCGTTTCAACGCTTCCGCTGTCCCTTCGCTGACGATTTTTCCATGATTAATGATGGCGATCCGGTCGGCCAGTTCGTCCGCCTCTTCTAAGTACTGGGTCGTCAAAAAAATCGTCGTGCCGAACTCCTCGTTGAGCCGTCGAACCTCGTTCCAAATCTCGATACGGCTCACGGGATCGAGCCCGGTCGTCGGTTCATCTAAAAACAACACGGTCGGGCGATGGACGAGCGTGAGCGCTAAATCGAACCGACGCCGCATCCCGCCCGAATATGTGCCGCTTCTCCGGTCGGCCGCTTCGGTGAGCGAGACGACACGAAGCAGTTCCTCGGCGCGCATCTCCGCCTCTTGTTTGGTCATCTTGAACAATCGCCCTTGCAGGACGAGCAGTTCCCGCCCGGTCAATACTTTGTCGATCCCGGTCTCTTACAGGGCGACACCGATGGACAACCGGACGTCTTTCTCTTGCTTGACGACATCGAATCCGTTCACCCGCGCCTTCCCTTCGGTCGGCCGGACGAGCGTCGTCAACATTTGCACGGTCGTCGACTTCCCGGCTCCGTTCGGTCCTAAAAATGCGAAGATTTCCCCTTCCTGGACCGAGAACGAGATGCCATCGACGGCAGGGACATCTCCGAACGTCTTGACGAGTGACTCCACTTCAATCATCCTCACACACCTCCTGCCCCTCCTTTCCCGTTCTGCGTGCATTGTAAATATGTAGGAACACATCAAAAAAGCCGCGGACATCACGTCCGCGACTCGAGAGAATTAAGGTTTCATGACCATTTTCGGTTTTTTCTTCAAGGAGTGGATGCCTTCGACGAAACGGACCGTCCCCGACTTGGCACGCATGACGACCGAATGTGTCTGACCGCCTTGTCCGGTGAACTGAACGCCGCGGAGCAACTCCCCGTCCGTCACGCCCGTCGCCGCGAAGATGCAATCCTCACCTTTGACGAGGTCATCTAGAAGCAAAATCCGGCCCGTGTCGGCGATGCCCATGTCTTGGCAACGCTTCTCTTGGGCTTCGTCTTCAGGAAGCAGACGGCCTTGGAAGTCACCGCCGAGGCACTTCATCGCGACGGCCGCGATGACACCTTCCGGCGCACCGCCCGAACCGAGCAATAAATCGACCCCCGTTTTCGGGAACGCCGTGTTGATGGCCGCGGCCACGTCACCGTCTGGAATCAATTTGATGCGAGCACCGGTCGCCCGGACGCGTTGAATCATCTCTTCGTGACGGTCACGATGTAAGATCGTCACGACGACGTCTTCGACGTTCTTGTTCTTCGCCTTGGCGACGATGGCGATATTCTCTTCAATCGAATTGTCGAGACTGATCAATCCAGCCGCTTCCGGACCTACGGCAATCTTGTCCATATACATGTCCGGCGCGTGGAGCAAATCACCGGCATCGGCGACAGCGAGGACGGCGAGCGCTCCCCACGTCCCCGTCGCGACGATGCTCGTCCCTTCGAGCGGGTCGACGGCGACGTCGAGGCGTGAGCCGTAGCCGTTCCCGACTTTTTCACCGATATAGAGCATCGGCGCCTCATCCATCTCACCTTCACCGATGACGACAACCCCTTTCATCGGGATCGTATCGAACACTTCACGCATCGCGGTCGTCGCCGCGTCGTCCGCTTCTTCTTTCAAGCCTCTACCCATCCAGCGAGCCGAAGATAGCGCTGCCGCTTCTGTGACTCGGACCAATTCCATTGATAAACTACGTTCCACCCGAATTCTCCCCTTTGTTACTCGGACACCTCATCGACCCAGGCGAGGGCGCCGAGTTGTTTTAGTTTGCCGACGAAATCGACATAAGAATCGTTCAATTTTTCCGCATGGATCACCGTGGATTCACCACTCGCTTGAAGTCCTGCCAAGACGAGTGCCGCCCCGCTCCGCGCGTCCGCACATTCCATTTCCGCATTGGCGAGCGTCGTCCCACCACGGATGACGGCCGAAGCGTCCTCGAGCGTGATCTGTGCGTTCATCCGTCGCATTTCCGCGATATGGCGGAAGCGTTGGGCGTACAGTTTATCCGTGACGACACTCGTCCCGTCTGCTTTCAACAGCGCGGCCGACATGATTGGTTGCAGGTCGGTCGGATATCCCGAATAGTGGAAGACACGAATATCAATCGGACGGAAGGCGTTCGCCCGTACTGTAATCGATTCTTCGTCCACTTCGACTTCAGCCCCGTAATCCATCAACTTTTGGATGACACCTTCTAAGTGGGTCGGGATGACGTTTCGAACCGTCACTTCCCCTGCCACAGCACCAAAAATCATGAATGTCCCGGCCTCTAAGCGGTCAGGAATGAGCGTGTGCGTGCAGCCGTGTAATTTGTCGACCCCTTTAATGCGAATCTCATCGGTCCCTGCCCCGATGACATGTGCCCCCATCGAAGTGAGCATCGTTGCGACGTCGACAATTTCCGGGTCGATGGCCGCGTTCTCGATGACGGTCGTCCCCTCAGCGAGCACGGCCGCGAGCATGGCACTCACCGTCGCCCCGAACGAGCGAAGGTCGAGATAAATTCGATTCCCTTCCAATTTTTCGGCGTTCACATGGTAGAGTCCCGATTCGTTCTCGACTTTAATCCCGAGACGTTCGAGTGCTTTCAAATGTAAATCGATCGGTCGTGGACCAATCGCATATCCACCGGGAAGCCCGACGGCCCCTTTCCCAAAACGAGCCGCAAACACCCCGAGCAAATAGACAGCGGCTCGGACTTTACGCGTTTCTGAGCCGAGTAGCGGCATGGCGACAGCGTCTTTCGCATGAAGCGTCATCCGCTCCCCGTCCCGTTCAATCGCGACCCCGAGTTCTTGTAATAGACTGAGCATCACTTCGACGTCCTCGATCACGGGGACGTTCTCAATCGTCACCGGTTCTTCCGTCAACAGTGCTACGACGAGACAAGGCAAGGCGCTCTGTTTGGCACCACTAATGTCAACTGTTCCTTCAAGCTTTTGCTGTCCTACGATATGGAGAATTTCCACGATGATCAAACCTTTCTGCGACAAACTTATTTGGATTGAGCGTTGTTCCAATCCGCTAAGAATTGCTCGATCCCTTTGTCAGTGAGCGGATGTTTCATCATCTGTTCGATGACTTTATATGGTACCGTGGCGATGTCAGCGCCAAGAAGGGCTGCTTTCGTCACGTGAACCGGATGGCGAACGGAAGCCGCGATGATTTCCGTCTCAATCCCATGAATGGCAAAGATATTGGCAATCGTCTCGACAAGATCGAGGCCATCTTGACCGATATCATCCAAACGACCGATGAATGGTGAGACGTATGACGCGCCGGCCCGAGCCGCAAGTAAGGCTTGGTTAGCGTTAAAGATGAGTGTCACGTTCGTCTTGATGCCGAGCTGTGAAAACGTATTGACCGCTTCCATCCCCGCTGGCGTCATCGGTACCTTGACAGTAATATTCGGCGCGATGGCCGCAAGTTCCTTTCCTTCTTCCACCATACCCGCTGCGTCGAGCGCAATAACTTCCGCACTGACTGAGAGATCCCCGACGATCTCACAGATTTCGCGTAGCCGCGTATGGAAATCGACGCCTTCTTTGGCGACGAGCGATGGATTCGTCGTCACGCCCCCGATGACGCCCATCTGATGAGCTTTCTTGATGTCTTCCACGTTTGCCGTATCAATGAAAAAACGCATGTACAATTCCTCCTCGAATGGTGTTGTGATCGCTTACACTTCTTATTATGAGGAAATTGTCATGGAATTGCTACACCCTTTACGTGAAGGCGGCGATGGCGAGCATCGATCCGATGAGTAAACCAACGCCGACAAGCGTCCCCACTGCCGTCCATCGTTTCACGTTTTTTTGTTTTGTCTCATACGCTTGATACGGCCCTTTCTTCAAGCGCTCCGATCCATGCGTCTCGACCCAAAGTCCGACCGCGGTCTCTTCGTCGGTCACGAGGTTGCCTGTATACGTGAACGGGATGATTTCTTCGGGTCGACGGAGCATGTCGAACCGCTCCCGCCGTGTCGCGATGTTCGCCCCGATCCAGTAGAGCCGTTTCGGTGTATAGAAAACTGGCACGCTATCTCCGATAAAATACTGAATCCACTGTTCGAACGCGTCGAGATCGCGTTGGTCGAACAAGATTTCCATTGAATCCTCCTCGGTCATGATGGCGAGCATCGGGCACAACTCGATCGTCCGTCGTCTATAGGGATGCGGCATGGCCGCTTCTGTCTTTCGGACGATGGCCGGGAAGAAGACGACTTGCTTGATCGCATCGAGCGGGAACGATTGCTCGACTGACTCACCTGGCTCGTGCCGATACGTCGTCCCCTCAATATGTGTCGCGGTCACTTCATAGTGCGATCAGTGCCGCTCTTTCCAGAACAGCTGGCGAAACAGTTGCAAGAACCGATACACGCCGTAACCGCCGAGTGCAGTGAGTGACAACAGCGGAATCAACCACGGTTTCGGATTCATGAGGATGAGAATGACCGGAAGCGCGGCAAAGGCCAACGTCATACCAATTATAATGATGGGACCGACGATATAAAAAATGCGCCAAAATGATTCTGTCGAACGTTCTTGATACTTCATGCAAACTCCCCCTTTTCATCTATATACGGTACCCTAACCGCTTATGTTTCAATAAAAAAAGCCGGTTCTCACAGGGAGAACCGACTGATGTGACAGGATTATGCTTGGTTGCTTGAACCGAACTCACGCATTTTGCCAGTAACGACGTTGTAGATCGCTTCGACACCAGGGCCGATGACTTTACGTGGGTCATACACTTTCGAGTCCGTGTTGAGCTTCTCACGTACGGCACGAGTCCATTCTTGTTGGCACTCTGTGTTAACGTTGATTTTGCTGTGACCGAGCTCGATTGCTTTTTTGATTTGGTGCTCAGGAATACCTGAACCGCCGTGAAGAACGAGTGGAGTTTTAGTCGCTTCTGCGATTTCTTCCATCTCTTTGAAGCCGAGTTTTGGCTCGCCTTGGTATTCTCCGTGTACAGAACCGAGTGCTGCCGCAAGAGCGTCAACTTTCGCTTCTTTAACGACACGTACACACTCGTCGAGATCAGCGTATTGTACGCCGCCGACAACGCCGTCTTCTTCGCCGCCGACTGTGCCGACTTCCGCTTCAACTGAAGCGCCTTTAGCGTGTGCATATTCAACGACTTGTTTCGTCATTTCGATGTTCTCATCAATCGGGTGGTGTGAACCGTCGATCATAACAGACGTGAAACCAGCGTCGATCGCTGCTTTACACTTGTCGAAAGATGAACCGTGGTCGAGGTGGATTGCAACTGGAACAGTGATGTTGTAGTCGTGCATGAGACCTTCAGTCATTTTAACAACTGTTGTGAAGCCACCCATGTACTTCGCTGCACCTTCTGATACACCGAGGATAACTGGTGATTTCTCGTCTTCCGCAGCGCGAAGAATCGCTTGCGTCCACTCGAGGTTGTTGATGTTGAATTGGCCGACTGCATACTTGCCTTCGAATGCTTTGTTAAGCATTTCTGTCATTGATACTAATGGCATAATGACATCCTCCTGTCTGTTCGCTATTGTGCACTATGGGAAAAGTGCTCCCGTGCAATTCGTTCCCATTATAACACATGTCGAAACGTGTGCCTATGCTATTCGGGCATATAAATGGCTCTGCGCAAGCGTTTACATATGTCATCTTCGTGACGAATCACTAGATTTTTAGGACTTCTTTCACTTTTTCAATCATGCCATAAATATCGAACGGCTTTTCGAATTGCGCGGTGATGCCCAGGCGTTGCACTTCTTCGAGTGTCGATTTCTCGCCGAACGCGGTCATGATCATGACCGGGGTATCAATGTCTCGTTGACGCATGTTTCGGAGCACCTCATGGCCGAACATGCGCGGCATGTTCATATCGAGCAATACTAAATCATATCCGTTCTGTTCAAGCTTTTCCCAAGCGCTCAGTCCGTCATTCGCCGTGTCGACCTCAATGCCGAGGTTTTGGAACACCTGTGCCAACATCAACCGAATCCCGTCTTGGTCGTCTGCGATCAACATCCGTGACATCCATCTACCTTCTCTCCATATTTTGCAATACTCTAACCATACCAAATCCAATTTCATTTGGCGACGCGACTATTTTGAAATCAAGGCAACGGTATCGCTACCGGTTCATCGGTCTGTTCGTCCTTCAGCTGGGCCGGCACTTCCGACTCGGCTACCGGTTCGTACGCGGTCACCCGTCCCTCATCTTTGACATATACTTTCAAAAAATCACCTTCAGCCAAGCGCGTCGGGTCCTGGAACGTAATCGGGCGTTTCTTTCCATCTTCGTCATAGCCGATCATCTCATACGTGTATGTCGTTCCTCGGTCGATCACTTCCGCGCTCGGTACTTTCGCATAGTAGACGTCGGCAAAGAGCCGATTCGTGTCGACGAATTGCCAGCCGAGAAACAAGATGAGGACGATGCCACTAATCGTAAGTCCTCGTTTCATCGCATATCCCCCACTCTCCTCGTTTCCATCTTGTTCAATACCATCGTGTCCCCATTTCTAAACGTCGGAACGATTGCTATACTGAACTCACTACATGAATGGGAAACGAACTATGAGACATCATCTATGGTACATTCTTTTTTTATTCCTCTTAGGAGGACGCAAGACCACGCTGACGGTCGAGACAGAAGTGTACCGTGAGGACGGTACGTATCTTTGTCTCTATTTGTTCGGTGAACCAGACGTCGTCGAGGCGCTCGACGAACGCATCATGGCGTACTATGAAGAACTGGGCATATGAAAAGGAACCTCGCCGCGGCGAGGTTCCTTTTGGTTCATTTCATTATTCAACGGTCACTGGGACAACGGCGAGATCAATCTCTTTCTCGACTTCGGCCCGTTCTTCGGCGAGACGAGCGTCCGACCATTTGAAGACGTCAGCCATGCAACGGAGCACGCCATCTTTATGGTCGCGGACGAAATCGATGTCGAAGAACATCGCCCCGGTCCGGCGGACGAGGAAGTCGATGGCCCGAACGATCGACTCTTCTTCGATGCCGTACATGAGTTGTGCAAAGACGTACTCTGGAAGGTCGTACGCGTTCGAGTCCATCCGCTCGATGACACGATCGATGTTCGATCCGTATAGACGAACGAGCTGCTCGGCTTTGACGTCATCGAGACCAAGGTTTTTCAGTTCAGCCTTCTTCTTCGTCAAGAAGTCATCGAACCCTTTCGAGCCACCGACATGGCCGCCCGACATCGGCATATGCTTCGTACGCGAGGCGAGGAAGACGATACCTTCTTCTTGTTTGAGCAGTTTCGCCACTAAATCGACGACTGTCTCTGACATCTTGCGGTAACCCGTCAACTTCCCGCCGGCAATCGTAATCAAACCGCTCTCTGACTGCCAGACCTCATCTTTCCGTGAAATCTCAGATGGGTCTTTGCCTTCTTCATAGATGAGCGGACGAATCCCGGCCCAGCTCGACTCGACGTCGTCTGCCGTCACATTGACATCTGGGAACATATAGTGAATCGCCTCTAAAATATAGTCGCGATCCTCGGTCGTCATACGTGGGTGAGCCTTATCCTTATCGAAGAACGTGTCCGTCGTCCCGACGTACGCCTTGCCGTCACGTGGAATCGCGAATACCATCCGTCCGTCCGGTGTATCGAAGTAAATCGCTTGCTTGAGCGGGAATTTCGATTGGTCGATGACGAGGTGAATCCCTTTCGTCAAGCGGAGCATCTTCCCTTTGTTCGAGCCGTCCTGCTCGCGGAGCACGTCGACCCAAGGTCCGGTCGCATTGATGACTTTCTTCGCATAGACCTCATACGTCTTACCGTCGATTTGGTCCTCGACGTGCACGCCGACGACTTTGCCTTGCTCATAGATGAGACCGGTCACTTTCGAGTAGTTCATTAAGAGGGCACCGTGATTGGCCGCCTCTTTCGCAACTTCAATCGTCATCCGAGCGTCATCCGTCCGATATTCGACGTAATATCCGCCACCGACAAGACCGTCTTTTTTGACGAGCGGTGCTTTTTGAATGACTTCATCCGGTTTCAACATCAAGCGGCGCTCTGCGCGTTTGACGCCGGCCAAGAAGTCGTACACCATCAAGCCGACCGCGGTCGAAAGTGGTCCGAACGTGCCGCCCTTATGCATCGGCAACAGCATGCGCTCCGGTGTCGTGACGTGTGGCCCGTTCTCATAGACGATTGCCCGCTCTTTACCGACTTCGGCGACGAGTGCGACTTCGAACTGTTTCAAATAACGTAAACCTCCGTGGACGAGTTTCGTCGAGCGGCTCGACGTTCCGGCCGCGAAGTCTTGCATCTCGAGTACGGCCGTCTTCATCCCACGGGATGCGGCATCGAGCGCAATCCCGGCACCAGTGATGCCTCCGCCGACGACGAGAATATCATGGCGTTCCCCCGTCAATTGTTCGTATCGTTTGGCACGTTCTTTCGCTGAGAAATTTCTGATTTCCATCTTGTCCCCTCCTATAATGAATCCGGTCAGATGTATATGAAAAGAGACCACAACAAAACAAGGCTTCGCCCCCCATGTCGTGGTCTCTCTGTAGTCTCCAACCGGTTATCAACTTTTCTCCTGTATTATACCCTATTCTCACGTCTTCAACCATCGACCCGCTCACCAAGTGTGCAACGTGCTCCTCAGAAAGCGTCCTGCTCGCAATTTCGAAAAGAGACGACTAGACTTCAAGGTATCACCAACAAGGAGGAGTTTTTATGAAACGCATGTTACAACCTTTCCAATTTAAAAACGGCGTCGAGCTCCACAACCGGCTCGTACTCGCGCCGATGACGCACTATTCGTCTGAACCGACGGGTGAAGTGTCAGAGCACGAACTCGCCTACTACCGGAAGCGGGCCAAGAACGTCGGACTCGCCATCACGGCATGTGCTTACGTGACCGAGGACGGCAAAGGGTTCCCGAACGCTTTCGGTGTGAACGACGACAGGTTCATTCCAGGGCTGCGCCAGCTCGCCGAAAGTCTAAAAGCGGAAGGCGCGAAAGCGATTCTCCAAATCTTCCATGCGGGACGCATGTCTCCTCCGGAACTCGTACCGAACGAACAACCGGTAAGCGCAAGTGCCGTCGCACCGGTCCGTGAAGGGGCCGCCACTCCACGTGCCCTCGAGACCGAGGAAGTCGAAGCCATCATCGAGGCGTTCAGCGATGCGACACGTCGTGCCATCGAGGCCGGCTTTGACGGCGTCGAGATTCATGGGGCGAACACATACTTGATTCAGCAGTTCTTCTCACCCCACTCGAACCGACGCGACGACCGCTTCGGCGGCGACGTGAACGCACGTCTCACATTCCCGCGTGAAGTCATCCGCTCGGTGAAACGTGCGGCCGAAGGCACAGACGACTTCTTGATCGGTTACCGCTTCTCACCGGAAGAAGTCGAGGAGCCGGGTATCACGCTCGACGATACGGACATATTGATCGATATGTTGCTCGAAGAAAACCTCGATTACCTCCACGCCTCGCTCTGGAACTTCAACATCGGTTCAATGCGGAACGAGAACGTGACGGAGCGGTCGATTGATCGCATCGCCAAACGCATCAACGGTGCCATCCCGCTCATCGGAGTCGGACAGCTCCAGCGCCCAGGTCAAGTCGAAGACGCACTGAACGTCATCGACCTCGCCGCGCTAGGCCGCGAACTCATCATCGACCCGGATTGGCTCGAGAAAGTGAAAGACGACCGAGAAGACGAGATCGAGACCGAACTCGACTTGAACAAGCAAGCCGAACTCGCCGTACCGGCTCCGCTCTGGAACGCCATCACGACACGCGCCGGCTGGTTCCCAATCAAAGACCAAGAAGTGAAGTAAACAAGAAAACCCGCCAACGAGCGGGTTTTCTCCTGTCATTTGATCGTCAACAGTTCACTCATCGTGACAAATTCATATCCCTCCTCTTGCAAGGAAGCAAGAACACGCGGGAGCCCTTCTGCTGTCGACTCATGAATATCATGCATGAGTACGACTGCGTTCGGATGGATCCCTCCCATGATCAACTCATGCATCTGTGAAGCGTCACGATGACTCCAGTCAAGCGAGTCGACAGTCCACAAGGCGAGCGTCTGTCCTCTCGACTCGATCGTTCGTTCCACCACCTCATTTTTTGAACCATATGGTGGACGGACGAGATGAGCCGGCTCACCGATGATCGCCTCGATTTGAGTGTCGACAGCAGTAAGTTCGACATCGATCGCATCGGCTGATAGTTGTGCCAAGTTTGGGTGATGGTCCGTATGGTTCGCCAATTCATGTCCTGCCGCAGCGACTGCTTTTGCCACATCTGGATAAAATGCCATTTGACTACCGAGCATGAAGAACGTCGCCCGAGCGTCATACTGTTTTAACGCAGCGAGCACCTGTGGCGTCACCGTCGGATGCGGACCATCGTCAAACGTTAAAGCGACATACTTTCCATCTGGGTCAAGCGGTTTCCGATCCGGATATGGCGTCACCACATCTTCTCGATCATTCTTTTCCTCATCCACATCCATCGTAACATACGGTTTGACGACCTCGAACGGGATGTTCACTTCGATGGCCCCAGCCGCCCCAGCTGCTACTTCGTACTCATCAAACCAGACCGTCAGTCCAGACGACGTGAGCAACCAGTTCGTCGTTTCGGGTGTTCTAAGTGCTTCGTCTAAGAGCTCTTCGAATACGTAGTCATTTTTTTGAGCTTCTTCGGACACCACTTTTTTGAACCAGTCTTTCGATTCATTCCCTGTTTGAAATACGTCGTCCCATCCGATCCATTCCCCTGTCGCAACGTCAAATCGAAATACGTTCACCGTTGCCGTGCCGTTTGCACCTCCAGTGAATGCATATGTATGGACAACGAGTGCGTAGACCGTCTCACTCACTCGAACCGTGTCGGTTTGAATATTCAAATGCCCTTGACGCTTATCGTGTTCTACTAGTTCTGCTTCAAATAGTGCTCGTTTTTCTGCTATAAAAGCATCAAGTTTCTCGTTCACTGCATCATGGTCAGTTCTTGGAACCGATATTGCCATCGTATACGCTTTTGTCTGAACGCTTTCGACGGTCAAATAGAGACCAGGATAGTTCCCTGTAAAGGATGGCGTCAGAATTTTTTTCGTTGTCGGGGCAGCATCTGCCATGTAATACCATGTGCCCGCACTAATCAATAAAAACGCGAGCATAATCCACCTATTGCGTTTCATCGTTCTCTCTCCTATTCACAGATCATCTAGACGTTATGAGTTTACCAAATCCAATTCTAGAAAAATTATCAATCTGGCATCAATTATTCATTCAATGCGCTACGATCAATGTGGTTCAATTATGGAAGGAAAGACGCTTACGTCACTATTCCAAATCAGAAAAAACGCAACGCCTCCAATTGAGACGTTGCGTTTTGAATCGCGTTCTCGCTCCACATCCATTTTATAACCATCAGTTGGAGTTCCCTTTCCTGCGTTGACGCCAGATAAAAGCAAGGATAACAAGAATGAGACTCGCCATCACGGAAATGATCGCGAACGGGCTTGCCCCGGTGAGGAATAACTCGCCTAGTGCGACCGAGTAAGCGAGCCCGAACGACGTGACAAGTTTCGCCCCGATTGCGATCAATGCAAAGCGTGGAAATGGAACCCGGCTAAATCCGGCAGCGAGACAAATCACTTCATCAGGCAAAATCGGAATGACGAACAAGACGAGCAGGACACCGAGCCCATATTGATCGACGTACCGATCATACGTCGCAAGTTTGTCGGCATCGATAAGCCGCATCATTCGCTCTCGACCGAAGCGCGCGATCCCGTACATGACGAGAATACCGAGCGTCGTGGCGATACTACCGATCAAAGCCGCTCGAAGCGGACCGAGTGCGACGCTCCCAATCGGGATACTAACCGCCTCTGGTACAGGGAGTGCAATCGGTTGTAAAAAACTGAATGCGGCGAACACCCACATGGCCTGCTCCCCATACTGTTCGAGCAATCGTTCAAGTCCATATGAATCGTACAGGACGAGCCCAAATGAAACGTAATATAAGAAGACAAACAAAAGAAATAGTGTAAACGTCACTTTCAACATCTGTTTCAAGTACGTATTCGACCCTTCACGAATCGATCGCAATAGACCGATCGAGAGTGCGAGCAACACGATCCCGGTCCATCCAAGTTGATAAGGGAGCAATAGCGTCGGCAAGACGACGAACGGCAACAGGCTGAGCGCGACGAGCGCGCCTCCGTATCCGATATACACCATCATTCGTTTCTGCATGTCGCATCGCCCTCTCCCCGTTCTACTCTTAGTGTACCCGGATTCCTGCCTCGATGTATCCATCTGGGGCTACGGAATGTATCAGCCTTTTGCCCGAGAAAAAAGGCCACAGTCTGATGAGAGACTGTGACCTAACACTCACTCGCCGAATGAAGCTTGGATGAAATCGTGGAACAAGCGTTGTGGACGCTCCGGACGCGAAATGAGTTCTGGATGGAACTGTGACGCGACGAACCACTTGTGCTCTGGAATCTCGATGATTTCGACGAGACGGCCGTCCGGGCTCGTTCCTGAGAACTTGAACCCTTCCGCTTCGAACGCCTCACGGTACTCGTTGTTGAACTCGTAACGGTGACGATGGCGCTCATAGACGAGCTCTTGATTGTAAGCGGCGTGCGCTTTCGTTCCTGGCTCGAGCTTACATGGATAGAGGCCGAGACGGAGCGTGCCACCGAGGTCCTCGATATCTTTTTGCTCTGGGAGAAGGTCGATGATCGGGTAGTCCGTCGTCGGATCGATCTCCGCCGAATGGGCGCCATCGAGCTTCAAGACGTTGCGGGCGAACTCGACCGTCGCAAGCTGCATGCCGAGACAAATCCCGAAGAATGGGACGTTGTTCTCACGGGCATAACGTGTCGCTTCGATTTTCCCTTCGATTCCGCGTTCTCCGAATCCGCCTGGGACGAGAATCCCATCAGCATCCCCGAGAATCGTCTCGACGTTTTCCGCCGTCACGTCTTCTGCGTTGACCCAATCGATATCGATGTCCGCGTTGAAGGCGTAACCGGCGTGTTTGAGCGATTCCGCGACCGAGATGTACGCGTCACGAAGTTCAACGTATTTCCCGACGAGGGCGATTTTCACTTTCTTCTCGAGGTGCGTGACCGTGTGCACGAGCTCTTTCCAAGCCGTCATATCCGCAGCTGGCGTGTTGAAGCCGAAGTAGTCGTTGACGAGTTGGTCCATCCCTTGTTTTTGAAGGTTGAGCGGTACTTCATAAAGGGTTGATGCGTCTTGTGCTTCGATGACCGCTTCTTTGCGCGTGTCACAGAACAAGGCGATCTTTTCACGCATATCTTCCGGAATGTCGTGCTCGGTACGGAGGACGATGATATCCGGTTGAATCCCGTAACTACGAAGCTCTTTGACGCTGTGCTGCGTCGGTTTCGTCTTCATCTCACCGGCAGCGCGAAGGTAAGGGACGAGCGTACAGTGGACGTACATGACGTTCTCTTTGCCGATGTCGTTCTTCACTTGACGAATGGCCTCAATGAACGGAAGCGACTCGATGTCCCCGACTGTTCCACCAATCTCTGTGATGACGACATCTGCGTTCGTCTCGCGACCGGCGCGGAAGACACGGTCTTTAATCTCGTTCGTGATGTGCGGGATGACTTGGACCGTACCCCCGTTATAATCGCCACGGCGTTCTTTTTTCAAGACCGTCGAGTAGATGCGACCTGACGTCACGTTGGCGTTTTGTGACAAGTTGATGTCGATGAAGCGCTCGTAGTGACCGAGGTCAAGGTCCGTCTCGGCGCCGTCATCTGTGACGAACACCTCGCCGTGCTGGTACGGGCTCATCGTCCCTGGGTCGATATTGATATATGGGTCAAACTTTTGAATCGTCACGTTCAAACCTCGGTTTTTGAGTAGACGTGCGAGCGAAGCGGCTGTGATCCCTTTACCGAGTGAAGATACTACCCCACCTGTTACGAAAATATACTTTGTCATCATCATTCTCCTCTCTTGAATGCCACAACGGGAAACGAAAAAACAAAAAAAGCAAAAGTGCCCCCACTGAAATGGAGGACACTTTTGCTGCATCGTTACGTGCTAAACTAGCCCATGACTAATTTACGTCAGAGACGATGCAGTCGTCAAGTCATTATTTTTTCTTTTTTTCAACTATCAAAAAAGAAAAAGAGACACGCCTAGCCGGGACAAATGCCCGGCTTTTTGCGGTCTCTTATAAATCATCCTCGTCTTCAAGGTCGAGGTCGTCGTCCAAGTCTTCGTCCTCGAACTCGTCAAGGCCTTCCACTTTTTCGGCTTCATCCTCGGCATCGAACTCAGATGCGTCAAAATCTTCACCTTTTGCAAAGACGTCAAGGTCGTCTTCAATGTCGACGATGCCTTCATCTGTCTCATCGATCCCTTCTTCGAACTCATCGAGCTCACCGCGTTGGCGTGCTTCGATGACGAGATCTTCGTCTGACTTATCGAACGGATACCAAACACGAAGCGCCCAACGGTTAGCTCCCAAGTTGACGAATAGTCCGTCGATGTTCATGTCCGTGTAGAGTTGCGCGATTTTCTCGAGCTCTTCCTCTTCACTTGCGAACGTATAGTTTTGTCTGATCAGCTCACGGATCTCATCAAATGATACTGGTTGCTCGCCAGTCTTTTGAAGAATTTCGTAAACGAAATCAATCAACGATTTATTCATTAAAGGACACTCCTTTTCCGTCACTAGTTAAACATCACTCCTCATTATAAACAAAACCGATATGAAAAAGCTAGAGGAAATTATTTTGAAGTTTCAACGTTTTTTTTGGATGCTTAACCAATAGAGCGTAATCAATCCAACGTTGAAGATCCACGTCAGTCCGAGCACCCCAAGCATCCAATCGCGTGGGACTTTGAAGGACAACTCCGCATTGACCGACTGGCCGGTATATAGACCGTAGCCGAGCAATCCGACCATAAGCGCGGAATACGCGACGACCATCCCGAACCGTTTCCATAGTTGCAACAGCAACAAGGCAAACTCTTTATGCCCCCATACGATGCATATAGATAGACGTGACCCGCACTCGCATACATCGTCTGGACGTACCCACTCACAAACAAGACCGGGATGAACACGAGCGGCTCCAAGAATCCGAGGAAGAATAGCAACGACGTGACGAGCAGGACGTAGTACTGATGACGCGCCACGTCGAACACACGGTTCAATAATATCCAGCCGATGACGCCCGCCAAGAACGGCATGAACACATAGAACAAAAGCACTTGAAACGAATATAGCGCCAGACTGACGAATACGGCGCCAATCAACGTCCAACCGCCGAACAATCCGACGACGAACGAGAGCAACTGGACTTGCCGTGTTTTGGTCGCACTGACGTACGTTCTCGTCCGCTCCTGGAACAATACCCATCCGACGTACCCGAGCAGAATAATCATCAATAAAAAGATTTCCACGTACCCGCTCGCCCCTTCCAACAGGCTGAGGAGACGGCTCACCAACGTGAACACGGTGACGGTGATGAAGGCAAGCACGAACTTCCCGGTCGCCCACGTCCACGTCGCCGTTTTCTCGAGCGGCAACTTTCTGACAAACGACCATGGAAGAACGAGACTGACGAGGAATAGAAGGACGGCCCCGTTATACGATTGCGTCAGGATATAGGAGAAGGCGACAATCCAAGCAATGAGCGTGAGCACAAGCGGTAACGAACTCCCTTTCTCATCTGACGGTTGTTTTGGTGCCGACAATTCGCTTAGCTGTGACAGAATCGTCGTCATAATCGACCCGACACCGACAAGAAAGGCGCTCAATTCGATGGCCTAGCCAAACGGCCACAAGAAGCAGACAAGCCCGCGACCAAGACGGACAATGCCAACAAGAATGTCCGTTTCGAGCCTAGCCGTCCGATGACATACACCCATAACAATAGCCCCGACATACTCGCCACATAAAAAATCATGAACGGGATTAATCGTCCTGAGCCTTCTTCCACTGCCATAAGTGATAAAAATAAGATTTGAGGCAAAATTTGACTGCTGAGGGCACTGACAATCGTCAATAACACGACCGTGTTCTTCAAACGGAACACCTCATTTCTCAAAAATGGCCGAATCCATCTCTCTTTCTTCTCTTTCCCGCTTCTAGTGCGAAAACAGCCAGCTTCATCGCACATCGATTTCTCAGTTTTTTCACATGTTTGCCGATATAAAGGAGAACGCTATTTTAGCTGTATGAGAAAAAGGAGAATGAATCATGGCACTGTTCCGTAAAGCAAAACCTGCCGCCTACGCCGCGTCGATCGGCTTTCCCGATGTGGCGACAATCGCGCAACCAACCGACCCGAATTTGAACGGACGCACCCATTATATGGGTTATACGGCGTCGCAAGTGACACAACTTCAAAACATGGCCCCGCTCGTCGAAGCGGTGTTAGATGACGTCCTTGAAAACGTGCTCGACCACTTGATGTTGCAACCCGAGATGGTCCAACTCGCCAACGCCTCATCGACGCGTGAGCGTCTGAAAAAAGTGTTCGCCGACTACTTCCGTAGCCTGTTGACCGGAAAGATCGATGACAAGTTCCTCGCCATGCGCAAGCGGATGGGACAAACGCATCATCACTTCTCGGTACCGGTCGTCTGGTTCCTCGCGACGTATTCCGCCTTCAACACGTTGCTCATCCCAAAAATCGTCGAGGCGTATCAACACGACCCGGCCACGATGACTGAGTCGCTCCTCGCTTTGTCTCACGCGATGAACTTGGACGCTCAAATCGTCACCGAACAATATGTCGACGCCCGCCTCGATGAAATCGAATCGGCGAACGTCGCTCGGGCGGCGCTACTTCATGACGTGAGCCGCGTCAGCACAGAAGTCGCGACGACGATGGAACAAACCGGTCACGCCATGTCCGAGACGAGCAAGCGGGCCCATCAAGTCTTGTCCGAAACCGAACAGACGGAGAAGATGAGCCGCCACTTGATGAACTTGACGCATACGAACGGCGAACAAATCGAACAGATGGAGACCGAGTTCAAGCAATCGGCGACGTACGTCGATGCCTCGCTCGAACGGATCACCGCCCTTAAGGACGGTTCACAAGACATCGTCAGCATGACCCGGAGCATCGAACAGATCGCCAATCAGACGAACTTGCTCGCCTTGAACGCATCGATCGAAGCGGCCCGGGCCGGTGAGCACGGTAAAGGCTTCGCCGTCGTCGCCACCGAGGTGCGCACGCTCGCCGAGAACGCGAAGCAGTTGAGCAGTCAAATCAATGTCCTCATCCATGAGAACGAGACGAACATCGCCGCCCTGCTCGACCAGATGGGACAGATGCATCGGACGAACGACGAGGCGATGCGTCAACTCGGTGCCGTCAAAGCAGGCTTCTCGACCGTCAAAGACGAGATGGGCAATTACGTCCTGTCGTTCGAACGGAACAAGCAAGACCTCGGCCAAATGGTCGAGACGATCTCCGCCATCAACGAGACGACGCAAGGCTTATCGCACTTGACGTCTTCTTTACTAGCTACGTCCGAAATGCACTGACGACAAAACAAGGCACGGTCCGCGGACCGTGCCTTGTTTTTATTGGACAATCGGTTCTGGTACTTCGATTGGAGCGAGGGAGCGATCGAGCAATTCGACGACGTCGAACGTGCCGACCGTCTCATCGACTTCTTTCGCTTTCGTCCCGTCCGAGAGCATCGTCAAACAGTACGGACATGCCGAGCCGATGACGGTCGGCTTCGTCTCGAGCAGCTGCTCGGTCCGAGCCACGTTGACGCGCGTCCCGACTTTCTCTTCTTGCCACATGAGACCGCCGCCGGCACCGCAGCACATGCCGTTCTCACGGTTCCGGTCCGCCTCGACGAGTTCGACACCCGGGATGCGTTCCAAGACGAAACGTGGGGCGTCGTAAATGCCGTTATAGCGCCCGAGGTAGCACGAGTCGTGATAGACGACCCGTTCGTTCACGGAGAAGTCCGGTTTGACCCGGCCCGTATCGAGCAGCTCGGCGAGGAGCTCGGTATGGTGATATACTTTCACACCGCTCAGTCCGAAGTCCGGATACTCGTTTTTGAACGTGTTGTACGCGTGCGGGTCGACCGTGACGATTTTTGTGACCCCATACTTCTCGAACAGTTTGATGTTCGCCTCGGCAAGCTCTTGGAACAACAGCTCATTCCCGATGCGGCGTGGCGTGTCCCCTGAGTTCTTCTCTTCGTTCCCGAGGATGGCGAACGAGACGCCGGCCTTGTTCAAGACGCTCGCAAAGCTTTGGGCGACTTTTTGGCTGCGGCTATCGTATGAGCCCATCGCCCCGACCCAGAAGAGGAACTCGAACTCTTCGCCGGCCTTTTTCTTCTCTTTCGCCGTCGGGATGACAAGTTCTTCCCGGTCTTTGCGCCAGTTCTCGCGCTCTTTCCGGTTCATCCCCCACGGGTTGCCTTGACGTTCGATGTTCGCGACCGTACGTTGCGCCTCAGGATCCATCTTGCCTTCCATCATGACGAGGTAACGACGAAGGTCGATGATCTTGTCGACGTGCTCGTTCATGACCGGACATTGGTCCTCACAGTTGCGACATGTCGTACATGCCCAAATCTCTTCTTCGGTGATGACGTTGCCAATCAACTCGTCGGCGACGAGCATATGCCCGTCTTGAGCCGCGGCCGCAATCTCGGCCCCTTGCGTGTTTTGGAACATGAGCGCCGGTGCCCACGGCGATTTACGCGTGATGGCGGCCCCTTTCATGTTCATGTGGTCGCGCAGTTTGACGATGAGGTCCATCGGCGACAACATTTTACCAGTCCCGGTCGCCGGGCAGACGTTCGTACAGCGTCCGCATTCGACACAGGCATACAAGTCAACGAGTTGTTTTTGGTTGAAGTCTTCGATCTTATTGACGCCGAAGACGATTTCTTCATCCGACTCCTCGGCCTCTTCCATCGCTGAGAAGTCGACCGGTGCGAGACGACCGACCTGGTGCGTCCGTCCGAGCCAGACGTTGAGCGTCCCGGCAATCAAATGGGCGTGCTTGCCTTGCGGGATATAGATCATGAAGCTGAGCAAGAACAAGAGGTGAAGCCACCAAAAGACGACGAACAAGGCGAAGGCGACCCCTCCCGGTACCCAAGCGAACGCCGAACCGATGAGTGTCGCGACCGGTTCGCCCCACATCGGGAGCTCTTCTTTATAGACGAGGTAGAACCCGTTCCCGAACAAGACCGATACCATCAACCCACCGATGAAGATGAGGGCGAGACCGGCCAGAAAGTTTCGTTTTAAACGCACGAGTTTCTCGACGTAACGGCGGTAGAATCCCCAAACGACCGCGACGAGAATCATGAGCATGACGATTTCTTGCATGAACGTGAAAATCGGATAGAGCGGACCGAGCGGGATGTGCGGGAAACGCGTCCCGACAGCAAGTCCTTTCCAGATGAAGTCGATGGCCCCGAACTGGACGAGGATGAACCCATAGAACATCATGACGTGAATGATGCCGCTCTTCTTGTCTTTCAACAGTTTCTTTTGCCCGAACACGTTGATCATGACCTGTTCAAGCCGTTCCTTATTCGTTTGGCTCCACTCTGCCTTTTTCCCGAGCTTGATGAACGTATAGCGCTGGTACACCAACGATGCGAACAAATATAGTCCATAGCCGAGGACGAGCAAGAATAGAATCCAGTTGACGATTAAAAATGTAGACATCCCCAAAACTCCCCCTTATGAAAACGGATTCAATCTTGAGTTCAGTATATCAAACAATGAATGAACAGTCATTCATTTTTATCGAAGAGGTCAAAAATTGAGCACATGCTTCAAGAATAAGAGGATGCCGCCATACCCGACGACGGCGAGGACGAACGTCCGGAAGTGAAGGTTGCGGTCGGCCGGGAGCTCGAACTTGACGATGTTCAGAATCATCGCCCCGGCGACGAACGCGAACAAGATGGCCTCGACGTGCGAGGCGAGGTCGATCAAGCGGGAGAAGAAACCGCCAGCAAGAATCCCGCCGCTCAACAAATAACGCCCTTGCCGGATGTACCGTTCCCCGTAATGGCGATACAAGTCGTGGCCGACGGCGAGGAAGTGTACGCCGAGCGCCGTCGCGTAGAAGCTGCGTGCGACGAACGTGACGGATGACGCTGTGACGACGTAAGCCGAGAACGACATATATGCCGTCAACAGCGTCACTTGGAGCCAGTACGACACGTTCTGGTCAATCGTCTCGTCTTTGAAATGGGGCGTCCGGACGACACGCATCGTCCCGTAAAAGACGGTGAAACCGAGCAGGCTGATGACATAAATCTCCGACGGCAAGGCCAGGTCGAGCCAATCCACTTGAAGCGTGTCTTGCCGCTTGTTCAAGGACGGCAAGAGATACATGAAAAAGTATGTGATGGCGATCCCGCTCGAAAACGAGAACCATTTTTGAGACGGCACCCGGTCTCGCGGAAACAGATAAATTCCGAAAAAATTGATGAGCGCTAAATAGACCACGATCCAGTTCGCCATCTCATGTCACCCCTTTAGTTCAATCCAAAACCGCTCGACAATTTTCCCGCCTTCCGCTGTGAACGGCGTGTCCGGCACGCCGCCATTGTTCAAAATGACTCGGCGTGACGCTTCGTTCGTCCGGTCGCACGTAATCAACGCCCGCTCGATCCCGAGTTCTTTCGCTTTCTCGAGTGCGAGCTCGAGCTGTTTCGTAGCGAGACCACGTCCGCGGGCACTCGGCTTGATGCCGTACCCGATGTGTCCCCCGAAGTTGAGGAGGTTGTCATTCAATTCGTGACGGATATTCGCCGCCCCGAGCAACTCGTCCCCATCCGTCAGCCAATACGTCGTGCTCGGCACCCAACTGACGTTGTTCACCCGTACTTCTTTATCACGAATCTGTTTAACGTACGACGCAAAGTCGGACGCGTCACGGTCGACGGCGTTCGGGACGATCGTCTCGGAGCGTTCCCGCCATTCCTTTAAAAAATCGAGCACGTTCGCTTCCTGCTCCATGGATGTCTTCACTAGTCGCAACATAACGCTTCCCCCTATTTTTATGTATAGAAAAGACCGCAAAGCGGCCTTAATCTTCGAGTCCTAATCGTTTTGGCATCTGCGGGGCGAGCTCACGTGCCTCGTCAAGACGGCCCGCTTCGACGAGCGTATGGAACCGTAAAAACTCCTCTTGCGTCGCGTCACCGATGGCGGCCAAGTAGTCGATGTAGCGGTCGTATACCGATCTATCTTCCGGTCGCGCCTCGATCAAGGCGACGTAAAGCCGGACCGTGTCTTCCCCGTAAAGAAGCGGGAACTCATCGTTCAATTGGAGCAATTTATCGACCGAGTCCATATCGACGCCAGTCTCGTTATCGTAGTGCCCGACGACCTGTTCGGCGTGGTCCTCGAGGCGGCCGCGCCACTCTTCATATTCGTCCTCATTCGTCTCGAGCATCTCGAACCAATCCTCGTTCAACATCTCTTCAATCTTTCTTACGCGTTCTGCAAAATTCATGCGAACTCTCCTCCTTCAAACGTCCACGTGACGTCGACTACATAGTTACCTGCCAAGTCATCGTTCATCGACAACTCGTAGGCGAAGCGGCAACGTCCGTCCGCGACATCGAGCCGCTCCGTCGTCGTCGCCATCGTCATCGACATGTATGGGTTTTTATATAGGCTTTGGGTCAAGCGCCCTTCAATAAAGGAATGATTCATCTCAATCGGTCCTTTACAGATGAGCGCGAGCCGGCCCGTCGTATATTTGATCGTTGTCGGCACGACGCCGTCTTCTCGTTCTTGATCGAACGTCAAGACGAAGCCGGTCTTCAATTCATAATAGAGCCCGTCGACTTGCAGCTCAATCGGCTCCTCGATTTCACTGATCATTGTCTTTTGGCGCACACGTACGCGTTTCGGTTCAATTGCCATGGTGATTCCCCTTTCCGCTGTCCCATCGTACCATATCTCGCGAACGGTCCGGAATCGGTAACTTTTTCTTTCCCGGTTCGCGGACCGTTCACACTACAAAAAAGACAGAGTTCCCCCTGTCTTTGAATCAACTTAGCTTATAGACGCGACCTTCGAACGGCTTCAAATGAAGCAGTGTCGTCTCGTCATGCGGCTCGAGCGGCATGTTTTTCAAGACGACGTCTTCTGAGCGAAGCGTGATCTCCGTCGCAAAGATGGCTTCTTTCCCTGTCAAATTCGTCATGACGAGGTATTGCGAGTCACCGAGCGTGCGTGTGTACGCGTAAATCTCTGGGTGCTCCGGCAAGACGATGTCATACGTCCCATAGACGAATGTCTCATCTTGCTTGCGAAGACGAATCATCTCTTTATAGAAGTTGAGAATCGAGTCGTCGTCTTCGAGCTGGGCGCCGACGTTGATGTCCGTGTAGTTCGGGTTGATGCCGAACCACGGCGTCTCCGCGAACGTGAAGCCCGCGTTCGGGGCGTCGCTCCACTGCATTGGTGTGCGCGTGTTATCACGTGACGAGTTCCACGTGATGTCCATCATCTCGTCATGGCTCTTGCCGTTCTCGAGACCGATGTAATACCGGTTGCGCGTCGCGATATCATCGTACTGGTCAATCGAGTCGAACTTCACGTTCGTCATGCCGATCTCTTGGCCTTGATAGATGAACGGCGTCCCTTGCATGAGGAAATACATCATCGCGATCGACTTGGCGCTCTCTTTCCAGTAGCGCTCGTCATCACCCCATGATGACACGGTCCGCGTTTGGTCATGGTTCTCGACGTAAAGGGCGTTCCAGCCGTCTGCTTCGAGGCCTTTTTGCCATTTCGTGAGGACGTTCTTCAAGTGGACGACGTCGAGCTTCGACTCGGCGTCTTCACGCCAGAGACCCATGTGTTCGAATTGGAACACCATGTTCATCTTGCCTTCCTTCTCGCCGACCCAAAGGTGGGCATCGTCAGGTGAGACGCCGTTCGCTTCGCCGACAGTCATGATGTCGTGCTTGTTGAACGTCTCGTCGCGAAGTTCTTCTAAATAACCGTGAATCCCGTCGACGTTCATATGCATCTCGAACGATGGCACGAAGTCGAGACCTTCCGGGTTCGGCAAGTCGCCGAACGACGGGTGTTTGCGGATGTGGCTGATTGCATCGACACGGAAACCGTCAATACCCTTGTCGAGCCACCAGTTGATCATGTTGTACACCGTCTGGCGCATCTCGGCGTTCTCCCAGTTCAGGTCCGGCTGTTTCTTCGAGAAGACGTGCAAGAAGTATTGTTCCGTCGTCTCGTCAAACTCCCAAGCCGACCCGCCAAAAATTGACTCCCAGTTGTTCGGTTTCGAGCCGTCGGGTTTGCCGTCACGCCAAATGTACCAGTCACGCTTCGGATTGTCTTTTGAGCTCTTCGATTCGATGAACCATGGGTGCTCATCCGACGTATGGTTGACGACGAGGTCTAACAGCAATTTCATGCCGCGCGCATGGACTTCCGTCAACAGACGGTCAAAATCTTCCATCGTCCCGAACTCGTCCATGATGTCCTGATAGTCGCTAATGTCATAGCCGTTGTCATCATTCGGCGATTTGTACATCGGACAAATCCAGATGACGTCGACGCCGAGGTCTTTCAAGTAATCGAGTTTGTCGATGATGCCTTGAATATCGCCAATCCCGTCCCCGTTCGCATCATAAAAACTGCGCGGGTAGATTTGATAAGCGACAGCTTCTTTCCACCAGTTTCGTTTCAGTGTTTTCGTTTGTGTGTGTTGGTCACGTTGTAAAAGTTGCATGTGTCAATGATACTCCCTTGTCCCTAAACTCACTGCGCATCCTATATACTAATATCAGTGCTGTTGTCTCTTTATCTCGTTAGCGCAATCGTTTGCACGATTGCAGTAAGTTTATCTTACCAAAAATCATTCCACGACACAAAGATGTTTTTAACAGCTTACTCATCGTGTACCCTACACGAATTTGAAATGAAATGAAAGTGAGGCGACTTACATGATCCGTTTGGCCACACAGGCCGATCTCTCGGCAATCGATCAACTGATTTTAACGAAAGCGCAATCGTTTCGGGCCGCTGGAAAAACGCAATGGCAAAAATATTTAGAGCCGAGTCGGACCGATTTTGTGACCCATGACGTCACGAACGGAACCGTCTATGTATACGAAGCGAACGGAGACATCGCCGGGTCGGTCAGCTTGATCCCACCGACGTCTTGGGACGAGAACTTGTGGGACGATCCTGACGCGGCCGTCTATTTACATCGCCTCGTCGTCGATGACCGGATGAAAGGCCGACAAGTCGGTGAACAGTTGATGCATTATGCGCTTGCAGCGACGTCAGACCGAGTTCGCCTCGACTGTGTCGCCACGAATCACTTCTTGAACGCCTATTATCCTCGCTTCGGCTTCAATTATGTCGGCGAACGAAATGGATTCTCTTTGTTCGAAAAAGAGGCTTGACCTTGACGCGACGTCAACGTGTACGCTGACTTCAAGGAGGTGAGGACATGTACACGATTCAACAACTCGCGACACTCTCTGGCACGACCACAAGGACGTTGCGTCATTATGACGCCGTCGGTCTGCTCGTCCCGGAACGTGACGTCAACGGCTATCGGCGCTACTCGTCGCATGATGCCGAGCGGTTGCAGACGATTCTGCTGTATCGTTCGCTCGACTTCCCGCTCGAGACGATTCAAGGCTTACTCGAAGCCGAACCGTTCGATCGGACCCGTGCCCTCGAGGAGCAAGTGACCGCCCTGCGCGCGAAAGCCGCCTATTTTGCGACACTCGCCGAGACGGCGGAATCGACGCTCACCTCACTGAGAGGAGGAATTCCAATGGAAGACAAATCGTTGTTCAAGGGATTATCGTTTGACGAACTGAAAGCCCATGAAGCGAAGCACGAGGCGGAGACAGAAGAACGTTGGGGCAAGAGTGAGGCGTATAAGACGTCACGTGCGCGCGCCGACAAGCGATCGAAAGAAGACTGGGAAGCGCTCAGTCAACAACAAGTCGATCTCGTCAAGCCGCTCGTCGACTTGTTCACTGCCGGCGTCCCGGTCGAAGACCCGCGTGTCCAAGCGGCCGTCCGGGCGAACCACCTGTTCATCAATGACCAGTTCTATGACTGCTCGCTCGACATGTTCAGCGGACTCGGTCAGATGTACGTCATGGACGAGCGTTTCACCGCGTTCTATGACAAGTACGCGCCAGGACTGGCCGTCTATTATAATGACGCCATCCAACACTATTGCATCACCCAAAGCTAAACGGCCAAAGCATCGCGCTTTGGCCGTTATTTTGCCGTTCGACGGTCATACACATCATCCTTTAGCAATGACTCGATTTGACGTCTCAAGAGCGGGAGCGCCGTCGTGAGCTGCAAGTACGGATACGTGGCAAAATTATCCGTCCCGCCGATGTAGAGCACGGCCCGGTCTGCTACAGACCAGCCCCGCTCGGTCCACTGTTCGATTCGTGCCTCACAGACGTCCGGTTTGGCCCGGAACGCCCAGTACGCTTGGAGTTGTCCTTCTGCCATCGTCGGTGCGACCGTCAATACCGGGCAGTCGAAGCGGGCGAGGACGCTCGGGTCAATCGGCCCCGTCTCATGGGTGACGATGAGCTGCGGGTCGAGACGATCGAGCCACATCGTCGTCTTCGTATCGTTCAATGAGGTGACACGTAGAATGTGGTGGAACGGAATCGGCTCATCGTTCAATGGATAGCGACCTTTCAGTTCTCGGATCCGCGTCCGGCTCGAAAGGCGCATGACAGGCGACGTCAGCCGGACGTATACATGCGTCAGCCAATGCTTGATGGATTCCGGACGATGCTCGCTCGGCCCATCTTCCTGAACGACATGGGTTACCCCAAAGTTGCGGATCGCATGATAGACGTAGGCAGATGTCCGGTGTTCTCCAATGAGTAGTACGATCGGTCGGCCCATTTTGTCCCTCCCCTTTCTCTTCCTCCGAACGCCTCTCATCCGTGTCGCTCCTGCGTCGAGACGACGGCCGGGCGGCAACGGTCCGCCACTTCTTCCATCGATAAACTTTCAAATTGATACGTTTGATGCAACGTTTCATAATGGGCGATGATTTCACCCAACAAGGCCATGTTTTCGGATACATGTTTGCCGAAGTTGTGCGGGTGCCACCAAAGATGGAACACTTCCCCCCG
The DNA here is from genome assembly GCF_018617905.1 of Exiguobacterium sp. s40. Classification (NCBI taxonomy): domain Bacteria; kingdom Bacillati; phylum Bacillota; class Bacilli; order Caryophanales; genus Exiguobacterium; species Exiguobacterium sp. s40. The sequence continues at coordinate 211,609 of NZ_JACSLC010000003.1, forward strand.
TTTGGCCGCATGCGTCATGCTCCGTTTGATGCGCCGCACTTTGAGTCGGTCGAGGAAGCGAAGCGCCGGCACGTAAGGTCTAAGGAATCGGCTCGATGGGACGTTATAAGGAGATGATTGCCGAATGGCTGCCCACGAGACCGTGTGGTGGCCCGTCAAATTGACGTAGGCATCAAGCAGACGAAGAGCCCGTCGTCCTAATCCCTCATCCCTTCTCGCATCGGCCCGATAAATGTAATGGGTCTCATTGCCGCGATAGACATCGATTCCGACTTCTTGTGCCGCTTGGAAATGCGCCGGGCTCGATTGATTGCGCGGATAGACGATGCTCTGAATGGATAAGTCGCGACGTGCGGCCACCCGCTTCGCCGCCTCGAGATCGGCCTTGAACGCCTCGATGGTCACTCCTTCTTCTAAACAAGATAGATGACAATACGTATGCGTCCCGATGGTTTGACCAGGCGTCGCCGCGATTTGATCGACGAGTGATTTCCCGAAGTGATACGGGTCGACCGCCTCGTCCGCCCCGACGTGCTGCATCCAATTGTATGAAGAATATTCGGGATGCCGATACGCCGGTTGAATCGTCGGCAAGTCTTTCAATAGCTCTGCTTTCGTCTCATAGAACAGGAATCCGACCGTCGCCCAAGTCGCATGAATCTGGTGCACGGCAAACAAGTCGAGCAAGCTCGGTACGACTTGCCGGACCCCGAGTAAATTATCGCCATACGCCTCAATCGTCGTACCGTCAAACGTGCCCCAGTTCAATTCAAAATCTAGTGAGATGACAAACGCTCCGTTCATCGAGACCCCTCCTCTGTCTTCACTTCTTTCCTTCACACGACTCACGAAGCTCTAGTTCGGCGAGCGCCCGTTTCCAGGAGCCGTACCGACGGGATACTTTGGCGACACTTGGTCGTTTATGTTGTTTCGCCCATTTTTGATAGGTGATCGCGTTGAATGGCATGACGACCCGACTTGCTTCTAGCAACGATTGAACGATTTCTGCTTTTTCACGTTCTGGCTGGACGGTAAAATGGAGCTCCTCTAAACGCTCTACCGTTTTCACGGCCAGACTCCAAGACCCGAAATGGGAAATAATATCACCTAGGGAAGGACCGGGATGATCTTTGACCCATTGTTGGTAATGGGTGCTCGTCAACTTCCCTTCCTGTTCAAGTGCGAGCCGAAGCGCTGCAACGAGTTCTTGTTGGGTATAGTGCTTTCGGGCTTCTAAGAGTCCGGCTGCTTTCAAGGCGCCGGTCCATGACCCGTAAAAATTGAGAACGTCGAGAAATGTCGGGACGTCCCGGTCTCGGCTCCAGAGCTGATATTGTTTAACCGTGAGGGTCGGAGTCAGAGATGCAGCGGCTCGAAGCGCTTGAATGATCTCTGCTTCCCGGTTCATCGTTCGTCCTCCTCAGACACTTTGTTCCGTGACGATCGAGCGCGTATCGAGCACGGTCTGGATGACTTGCTGTTGTTCCCCGAGGGTCAAGTCGGATCCCGATGGAAGGCAAATCCCATTCTCGAACAGACGCCGACTGACATCTTCTCCATCGACCGTCACATATTCGGCATCGCGATACACCGGTTGTAGGTGCATCGGTTTCCAGACAGGACGAGATTCGATGCCGGCACTGGCGAGTCGCTCCATCACCGTGTCACGGTGCAAGTCTGTCTGATCCAACTGCATGGCGGTCAGCCAACGATTGGCCCGTGAGTGCGGGACTTCTTGCTGATATGTCGTCCCGAGCTGACGGAACATATGCTCATAGCGAGCGAACACGCGACGTCGTGCTTGAACGCGCTGCTCAATCACTTCGAGCTGTCCCCGACCGATCCCGGCCGAGACGTTGCTCAATCGATAGTTATAGCCGACTTGTTCGTGCTCATAATGCGGCGCGTCTTCCCGAGATTGCGTGGCCAACTTGAGCGCCAACTGTCTCGTTTCCTCATTCGGTACCATGAGCATGCCGCCGCCTGATGTCGTGATGATTTTATTGCCGTTGAACGAATAAAACCCGATGTCCCCGATGGTTCCCGTCATTTGCCCGTGCCACGTCGAGCCGAGTGATTCGGCCGCGTCCTCGATCAATGGGACACCGAACTCACGACAGATGTGGCGAATCTCACCGATTTTCGCGACGACGCCGTACAGATGGACGACGATGACCGCTTTCGGAAGCTTTCCTTTCGTCGCGGCTTGGACGAGCGCTTTCCGAAGCGCGTCTGGCGACATATTCCACGTCGTCGTTTCCGAGTCGATAAAGACCGGAATGGCGCCGACGTAACGGATTGGATTGACCGAGGCGACGAACGTGAGTGACTGACAGAAGACCGTGTCCCCTGTCCCGACGCCGAGCGTAAGTAGCGCCAAATGGAGGGCAGCCGTCCCTGAGCTTGTCGCCAAGGCGTACGGATGGTCTGCGTAAGCGGCGACTTCCGCCTCAAACGCGTTGACGTTTGGCCCAAGCGGGGCGATCCAATTGCTCGCGAACGCCTCTTCGATGTAGGCCATCTCACGGCCCGACATATGGGGCTTCGATAATAGGATGTTCATTTGATGCCCTCCTTCATCATGGTTTTATACGAGATATACCAATCGACGACTTGCTCGAGTCCTTCAAACAGCGATGTGCTCGGGCTGAAGCCGATCAGCGTGTCGAGCGTCGGAACGGCCGACTGCCGAAGTACCGACTCGCGCATCGGCAACGACGTCTTCGCCGATTTGTTGAGGATATGTCCGATGTCGGACAGTAACGTTTGGACGTTCACGTAGTCGGAGGCCGGGATTTGAAAATATCCGACTGGCGACATCCCGGTTTGAATCAAGCGAAGCAAGCGGACGACCGATTCGACGACATCATCGATATAGGAGACGTTGATGATATCCGTCGCGTAATACCCTGAGAGTCGGACACCGCGGTCGACGGCGACAATGGCCTTTGACACTAGCGTCGAGGCATCGTCCCAAGGTCCGAAGACGTCTTCTGTGAACAGATGGATCACCGGACATTCCCCGTCCTCCTGTTTTACAGGCAAGTCAAACGTGATGAACGATTCAACCGGGACCCGCTTCGTTTGGATGGCGATGTAGCGTTTCATCAACTCGTAACGTTCCAGCGGCTCTTCACTTCCGTTATGGCGACGGGTCGAACATAAGATGATGTGTCTCGGTTCGTGTCGATTCAAAACGCTGCGCATGACTGTCTTGTTCGCGAGCGTCGAACGAATCAAATGAAAGCGCGGGTGGGTGAGTACGTAGAGGCGCTGTTTGGCGATTCGTGTCTTATGCCGCCCTTCATCGTCAATCCCGACGACGTCAAACCCTTCGTGCAACAGCCGACGTGCGATATGAAACCCTTGAAAACCAGCTACTCCGACGATAAGCACCGTTTGATCGTTCATCATTCTCCCCCTCTTCAATCGTGATGACCTTCAATTTCCGTCAGCGAGACGTGTCCCGGCGATATAGGGACGCATCCGTTTCACACCGTGCGTGAAGAGACGATCGATGTCTCGATCAAGATCGTCACTATTGGCGATAAAGAGCAACAAGTAAGTCAAGGCTTCCCGGTCATCCCGTAACGTCTCGATGAGATGCAGGACGGAAGCGACGGTCGTGAAGGGACGGGTCCGGCCGACAAAGATTTTTGGGAAGACGTTCGCTTCTGGACCGAGTTCGCTCGCGGCGAGCAATTCTTCATATAACTTCTCACCCGGACGAATGCCGGTGACTTCAATGTCGATCTGTTCGGTCGTAAAACCGCTCAACTCGATCATTTTCTTCGCCAAGTCGATGATTTTGACCGGCTCGCCCATGTCGAGCACGAAAACCTCTCCCCCTCTGGACAAGACGCTCGCTTGGATGACAAGCCGGCTCGCTTCCGGGATGGTCATGAAGTAGCGGGTCATCTCAGGATCGGTGACGGTGACCGGTCCGCCCCGGAGAATCTGTTCTTTAAAGAGCGGTACGACCGAGCCGCGACTGCCTAAGACATTTCCGAAGCGTACGACTGCAAAGATCGTCTCGCTCGTTCGGGCTTTCTCTTGGACGACCATCTCGGCGATTCGTTTTGTCGAGCCCATCACGTTCGTCGGATTGACCGCCTTGTCGGTCGAGACCATGATGAAGCGGCTCACGTTATGCCGGGCCGCGACATCGACCATATGTTTTGTCCCGTAAATATTGTTTTTGACGGCTTCGAGCGGATTGTCTTCCATGAGCGGCACATGTTTATGAGCGGCGGCATGATAGACGATGTCCGGCTGGTACGTACGGAACACATCTTCGAGCCGAGCTTCGTCTTGCACATCCCCGATGACCGGGTGCAGGATCGTCTCCGTACCGAGCCCACGCAACTCTCGCTCGATCAAGTAAATACTGTTCTCCCCATGACCGAGGAGAATCATTTCTGCCGGGGCGAATTTGATCAATTGGCGACACAACTCCGAGCCGATTGATCCACCGGCGCCAGTGACGAGCACAGTCGCGCCTTCGACATGGCGAGATATTCCAGATATGTCCAATTGAACCGGCTCACGTCCTAGCAAATCCTCGATTTTCACTTCGCGAATCTCGTTGATGGAGACTTTTCCGGTCGCCAGTTCCGAAATCATCGGCAAGGCGTGGGATTCGGCTCCTGTCTTCTCGATTCGTTTCAGCAAGGCGAGACGCCGTGTATAAGCCAAGCTTGGAATGGCCAAAATAACCACTTCGATACCATGTTCTTGAATGATGCGTTCCAAATCGTTCGTCATCCCGAGGACCGGGACACCGTGGATGTAGAGTGCCTGCAGTTGCGGGTTGTCGTCGAGCAGACCGACGACGCAGAGGACGGTCGTCCGATGTTCTTTCAACTCACGGACAATCAACTGTCCGGAATCCCCGGCTCCGATGATGAGTGCTTTTCGTCCCGGATGGTTCGAATGGGGTTTGAACACGTCAAACACATGGTTGCGGGCTAAGAAGCGGGTGAACAAGATGAGGTTGAATGCGAGCAACCCTTGTACGGCGATGATCATCCCAAGGCCAGCCCCGAAGTGGAACTGGTTGTAGGCGTACAACACCAAGTCACTGCTCAGTAAGGCGATGGCGACTTGTTTCATCTCATGGACCGAAGCGTAACGCCAGTCGATGCGATGAATCTTCAAGACGCTCCCGACGAGACTGAAGCTGACGATTTTAATGGCGACCATCATCAACATCTCGCTCGATTCGAGTGCCGCGTACGACGTGATCGTGGAGAACATCAGTTCAAACGTCGCGTACAATACAAACGAGACGATCAAGATGTCGAGACATAAAAAGAGCAAATTGCGTTGATTCTTCCGATAGACGTTCACGAGTGTTGCCATGGTAGTTCGCACCTCCAAGAGTCTGAGTTGTTCGTTCGTGGTGTAGGTTGGAATGCGCAAAAGATGCGTCGATGCTAGTAAACTACCCGACTATCCTCAACAAGTTTAAAGATAAAACGAGCTTTTTCTCATTAACGACATAGATGCGAAAAAGGAGTTCACGAAATTATTATCATGATTTCATTCACATAATGAATAATTGTCGGACAAACGGGAAATGGAAATACATATAACCCGAATTGGGTATCGTTTACATTATTTTGAACATAGCTAAAACGTCACATAAGGAGGTAGAAATCGATCGTAAGCATCCTTTTTGACTAGCTCGTTGACTCTTCAACCAATACATGCTGTTCATTCACACCAAGAGACCTTCCGAGACGCTCGCTGCGTCTCCCTCCAAAGGAGAGACACCAAGATGAAAAAATGGACACGCCCTCAAATCGTACAAGCGTTGCAGTTAGCTGCTCAAGAACATGCCGAGCTCGATTCGAAACGGTATAGTGTATGGTCGCAAACCAAAAATGTCCCGTCCCTTTCCACCGTCATCCATCAGTTCGGGTCTTGGCGCGAGGCGCTCGCCGCTGCCCAAATCCAAATGTCGTTCCATTACTACTCGGATGAAGACATCCTCCGCGCGTTGAATCAAGCCGCCGAGGAGTTACCGCTCTTCACGAGCCAAACGTATCGGGAATGGTCGAAAGTGACACGCTCCCCGTCGCTCACGTTGATCAGCAGTCGTTTCGGCTCTTGGTCGAACGCGCTCCGGGAAGCGAAACTTCAGACGACCGCCGCGAAAAACAACGAAGAGCGCATCATCCAAGCCTTGATTGAAGCATCCGAAGAACTCGAACGTCTTACGTCCCAGCACTACGCCATCTGGGCCCAAGAATGCGGTTATCCGACAGTCGCGACGATCGCCCGGAAATATGGATCTTGGAGCTACGCCTTGTTCGTCCTCGACATCGCCCCGCCGAAACGGAAATGGGACGAAGAAGATGTCATCGAAGCCCTCCGCGTCGCGAAACATGAATTGTCACACTTCAGTATTCTGCATTACCGGAAATGGGCCGAAGGACGTAACGTGCCGAGCACGTCGACCATCAACGCCCTCTTCGGCAGTTGGACGGCCGCATTAAAATGCATGGAAGAACAGACGATCACCCAATAACAAAAGCCCTGTCTCACGATGAGACAGGGCTTTTGTTCAAGTGACGATCGAAATGAATAGCGGGATGCCGATGAGCAAGTTGAACGGGAACGTGACGGCGAGGGCGAGCGTCAAATAAAACGACGGCTCCGCCTCCGGGACCGATGCTTGGAGCATGGCCGGTGCGGCGATGTACGACCCGCTCGCCGCGAGCGTCATAAGCAGAATCGTTCCCCCATCAGACAGTCCAGCCATTCCGGCAGCGAGAAAACCGATGGCCGCGCCGACGAGCGGAAACGTCATCCCGACGACTAAAAACTTCATCCCGTACGACGGTAGCGTCTTCAGCTGATGACCGACCTTTACGCCGAGGCTGAGCAAGAACAACAGCAACACGCCTGGGAACAAATCGACAAAAAACGGGGTTAATGCCGACATATCCGGGGTGACCAGCCCGACGATGAGACCAGCCAAAAGCAGCAAGATGCTTTTCGAGAGCAGACTGTCACGAATGACGGTGAGCGATTGGGTCGGTGCCGCCGTGATGCCGAGGACGCGGCTTTGATTGTATAACAACAGTGCGACGACGAGACCCGGAATTTCGAGGACGACGACGAGTGTTGTCATGAACGGCTCATAACTGATGCCGAGACGTTCGAGCTGCGCCGTCGCGGCGACATACGTCACGAGCGAGACCGAACCGAACGTCGCGGCCATGGCAATGCGCTCCGGAAACGTGAACTTCAAGAACGCTCCAAGGCCGAACGCGACGAGCGGAAGTACGAGACCAAGCACGAGCGTGACGGCGAGCGGGAACGCCAACTCGTCCATCGATACCGAGGCGAGCCCCATCCCTCCTTTCAATCCGATGGCAAGCAGTAAGTATAGGTTGAGCGTGATGCTGAGTGACTCAGGAATCTTCAAATTCGATTTGCCGAGAGCGGCAATCACACCTGTCACGAATAGGAGCACCGGGGCACTCGTCAATAAAAACATCAATTGTTCCATCTTTTCCTCCTGGACGACAAAAGCGCACACCAAAGAAGGGTGTGCGCTGCATGCCGACGGCTCGAACACGTTCGCTCCGTCTAGCCGACAACTGTCGGGTATTTAGTTCGTCAGCTCCGGGACAGGACGACGGGAATGTCGCACGGACACTTCCCAATCCTGAACCGTCTCTGCTTCTAGTGTAAAAATGTCGTCACGGCTTGTCAATCCCGCCATCCCATGGTGCATCAAGTCGAAAGACGATGAGGCGTTCCCCTGTCTTCGTGCTGATATCCGTGTGAAGCGAGACGAGACGCCGACCGAGCAAGTCATGTAAAATCGCCTCGAGTTGGGCCCGCCCTGATTCGACGAGGTTATTGCGATATTTCTTCAATTGCTCACGACCGGCCGATTTGGCGGCCAGTTCGTACTCGGCCGGGGTCAAGACGCCCTGAAGCGTCACGATGGCCAAGTCGCGGAGCAGGTCTGCTTTACACGTCAATGAGCCGCGCCCGAGATACTCTTTCTCCCATTGGGTGATCCGAGCACTCAGTTCCATTTCGAGCTGACCTTTTTTCGGCATCGTTACTTCACGAATCCGATCATCATCTCGCGAAGAATCTTCGCGGCGGCGATGGCCGTCATGTCCGATTGGTCATATGCTGGTGACACTTCGACGAGATCGGCACCGATGATGTCGATGTCGGCGTTCGCGATGGCGTGCACTGCTTCAAGCAATTCTTTCGTCGTGATGCCACCGATTTCTTGCGTACCCGTTCCCGGTGCAGCCGATGGGTCGAGGACGTCGATGTCGATCGTGACGTACACTTTCTTCCCGGCGAGCGTCGGTAACACGCGTTTGAGCGGTTCAATCACTTCATATTTATACATGTTATAGCCGACTTCTTTGACCCAGTCGAACTCTTCTTTCATCCCAGAACGAATTCCGAACGAGTAGCAGTTCGACGGTCCGATGAGTTCGGCCGCTTTTTTGAGCGGTGTCGAGTGCGACAATGGCTCACCTTCATAGTCGTCACGGAGGTCCGTGTGCGCATCGAGGTGCAAGATGACGAAGTCATCCCCATACGCATCATGCATCGCCTTGATGACCGGCCATGTGACGAGGTGTTCTCCCCCCATACCGAGTGGGAACTTGCCTTCTTTGATGATGTCTTTGACGAACGACTCGATCATGTCGAGTGACTTCTGGGCGTTTCCGAACGGGAGCGGGATATCGCCGGCGTCATAGACAGCTGCTTCCGTCAAATCACCATCAAGATAAGGGCTATATTCTTCGAGTCCGATCGAGACTTCACGGATTCGGTTCGGACCGAAGCGTGAGCCTGGACGGAAACTGACCGTCCAGTCCATCGGCATACCGTAAAGGACCGTCTTCGCGTCCGTCACTTCCGGCAAGCTCGCGATAAACACTTTGCCTGAGTAGGCTTCATCGAAACGTTTAATCATTTCGTCAAGTCCTCCACAAATTTAGGAAGGACGAAGGCCGCATTGTGAAGTTTCGGCGTGTAGTACTTCGTCTCGATGTCATGGAAACGCTCCGGAGCCACTGCTTCCGGGTCATACTGCTTCGAACCGATCGTGAACGTCCACATGCCGCTCGGATACGTCGGTACGTTGGCCGTGTAGAGCTTCGTGATTGGGAAAATCTCTTTCACGTCACGTTGAACCGTTTGGATGAGCTCCGGCGTGAACCATGGGTTGTCCGTCTGCGCGACGAAGATTCCATCGTCTTTGAGCGCTCTCGAGATGCCGGCGTAGAATCCTTTTGTGAACAAGTTGGCCGCTGGTCCGACCGGTTCTGTCGAGTCGACCATGATGACGTCATACTCGTTCTCTGATTCGGCGATATGCATGAAGCCGTCACCGACGATGACTTCAACACGCGGGTTGTCGAGTTCGCCTGCGATATTTGGTAAGTATTTCTTCGAATATTCAATGACTTTCCCGTCGATGTCGACGAGAACTGCTTTTTCGACTGATGGGTGTTTCATAATCTCACGGATGACGCCACCGTCTCCGCCACCGACAACGAGCACATGCTTCGGATTCGGGTGTGTGAAGAGTGGGACGTGAGCCACCATCTCGTGATAGACGAATTCGTCCTTATCCGTCGTCATGACCATTCCGTCAAGCAACAACATTGTTCCGAACTCGTCCGTTTCGACCATTTCTAGTCGTTGAAACTCCGTTTGTTCGCTCTCATAAACGTGGTTTACACGGAACGTGATTCCGTAATCTTCTGTTTGGTGCTCCGTAAACCATAATTTTAATTTTTGGTCCATCGATAGAACCCCTTTCTGTTCAAAAAGTTGTTCGTATGCGAGTGGCGTTTTGAGGCGCTTCTTATTCATACGATAGGAAGTATACAAAAACTGTACCCGTTTTGCACGATTTTTTTATTTATTTATCTCGATGTGTGAGTTTTAGGTGAGTTTTGTCCGATAAATTGATTAGAGAGTATTTCGATTATTTGAAAGGAGGGATCCTATGTGGTCTCCTTGTACCGCCTGCTCCACGACCATCCCATTTTTTGAACGGGGCCTCGTCGTCGTCAATGACAAGCCCCACCCGTACGACTCGTTTGACGAATTGACGGAACGCCTCGCCGCTGTCGAGGAAGACGTGTACTGTGTCGACCCGGCCACAAAACGCCAGACCGCCGTCGTCTCGGCGAGCGACCTGCTTGAACAAATCGCCAACCGCGACACGATCGAATTGATTCAACACGGTGACTTCGAGAGCCACTTGCAACCGATCATCCATCTCGACACCGGAGAACGATTCGGCTACGAGGCTCTTCTCAGAAGCCAGAACAACGTCTCACCGGACGAACTGTTCCGGGCCGCGAACCGATTCGGGCTTCACTCGAAGCTAGATCAACGCGCTCGCGCCGAAGCGATCAAAGCGACGTATCACGCCGTCGAGCCGCACGAGAAGACGTTCATCAACTTCTTGCCCTCGACGATTTATAACCCAGACTACTGTCTCCAACACACGTTCGAGATTATCGACCGGTACGGACTCAGTCCCGATCGTTTCATCTTCGAGGTCGTTGAGACGGAGAAAGTCCAAGATGTCGCCCATTTGCAACATGTGTTCTCTACATATAAGAAGCGTGGTATGAAAGTCGCCCTTGATGATGTCGGCGCTGGCTTCTCGACGCTCGATATGTTGAAGCGACTTGAGCCCGACTATGTCAAAATCGACCGGTCGTACATCTCCTTCTGCGACCAAGACGCCGAGAAACGAGCGTTCTTGAAAAACGTACGTCAATTGACAAGCTCAATGGGCATCACCATCCTCGCCGAGGGAATCGAACGCTCCGAAGAAGTCGACGTCTGTCGCGAACTCGGGTTCGACCTCGCCCAAGGCTATTACTTCGGTAAACCGTCTCCTTATGCGCTTTGACGCAATGAAGGCCTAGAGCACCCGCTCTAGGCCGTTTTTTAATCCTCGTCTTCCTCTTCGTCCATGTCTTCTTGCATCTCTGTATCTTCGTTGTTCATCGGTTCTTCCTCTGCTCCCCCACAAGCCCCGAGGATGATGCCCGTCGCCAACAGCGACGCGGCCAATGCACCTTTCTTTTTCATCATGAACACCCCTTTTCACGTTGTGTCGTACAGTACGGTTAATTCCCTCGCGCTTCATGCTGAAACGTTTTTTAGGTTAAGAACGTGTAAACGGTGGAATGAATCTAGTGATGACAACTGAACAGAAAGAAGGTGTACTTGTTGAAACAACGCGTCTGGCAACTCCTCATCATGATTGTACTCGGCATCTTCCTTCTTGGTTTGCTTTACTCGATCGATGGGCTCATCCCGTTCCTAGTTGGGGCCGCAATTCTCATTCCGCTCATCGTCGGCTGGCATATCTTATTTGACCATGTCCAACCGCAGGCCAAGCTCGCCTGGCTGCTCGCCGTCTTGTTCATTCCGTTCCTCGGTGCCCTCGCCTGGGTACTGTTCGGCCGAACACCTCGACGACACCGACGCATCAAACGGACCTCGACCGAGATTCGGATGTTCCGGCAAGCAATCGAGGCCGAACGGATCGAGACGGCAAACGACGTGTCGGATCGCTTTCCTCTCACGCGCACACTCGAGAAGCTCGGCGCGACCGGTGCGGATGGTCACACGTCGACGAAACTGCTCGTCAACGGCGAGGAAAAATTCGATGCGGTGATTAAAGATATCGAGCAAGCGACCCATCATATCCACGTCCAGTATTATCTATTCCGGACCGATGAAATCTCGCTCAAGATTCGTGACGCTCTCATTAAACGATCCAACGAGAATGTCACCGTCCGTTTTTTGTATGACGGCCTCGGCAGTCAAGAGATTAGCGAAGCGTTTCTCGAACCGCTCCGCGAGTCCCGCGTCCACGTCGAAGCGTTCGACCCGGTCGTCCACCCGCTCCTCGTCTTTAACGCCAACTTCCGCAACCATCAAAAGTTGATCGTCATCGATGGGCGAATCGCTTACACCGGCGGACTGAACGTCGGGGATGAATATCTCGGGAAATATAAAAAGCTTGGATTTTGGCGTGATACCCATCTGCGCCTCGAAGGACCGCTCGTCCGGGAACTTCAGCGTTTGTTCGTCGAGAATTGGCTGTATGCCGGTCATGAAGACGATACAGAACGCTGGGACTTGTTCGCCGACAGCAAACATTTGCCAGAATACTTCATCGACGACCCGCAACCGGATAACGGGGCGACCCAGCTACTCGTCACGTCTCCTGGAAAAGATGTCACGATCCGAGACGGGCTCATTACGCTTTTGATGGAGGCGAAGGAGTCGATTTGGATCACGACGCCATATTTGATTCCGCCTCCCGAATTGCTCGCGCTGTTAGAAGTCGCCGGCCGGCGTGGCATCGATGTGCGAATCGTCGTCCCCGGAAAAGGAGACGAATGGTTCAGCTTCCATGCGACCGAATATTATTTCGAACAACTGCTCAAACGGAACATTCGGATTTATAAATACAATCGCCATTTCATCCATGCAAAAACCGTCCTCATCGATGGCAAGATTGCGCTCGTCGGGACGGCTAACTTTGATTTTAGGAGCATGTATTTGAACCACGAGATGACAATCGCCCAGTATGAGACGTCGTCCATCCAACAGCTGCAAGAAGCGTTCTTGAAAGACTTTGATGAGTCGATTCTCATCGACTGGTCAATGCTTCGCAAGAAATCGAGCGGCAAGCGTTTCATCGAAGCGTTCTGTCATATCTTCTCACCACTCCTTTGAGACAAACGCCAAACCGCATACAGGACGATGAGCAACGCGATGAGACCGAGTTGCCAGCCCGCGGCCACGTGTAAGACCGCCGCGACCGCGAGCGCCTCGATCAACAATGCCGGCACTTTCCCAATCGTGCTCGCTACGGCGAAGGACGGGAGCGACATTCGGCTGAACGCGGCCGACAGCGTGACGAGTCCGGACGGTACGAACGGCATCAGCCTCAGCCCGAGGACAAGAAACCATGCCTCAACGCCATCTGCTTCGCGGAGCCGTTTCAAACGCTCCCCATCCGGTGACGTGAACCGGTGGAGCGCTTTGCGATAAAGAATAAAACTGAGCACAGCACCCACGGCCTCGCCGACGATAGAGACGGCGACACCCGGTCCAAATCCTAGCAGTTGCACGTTCAGTGCCGTCAAAAATGCGCTCGGTAATATACCGGCGACGGCGATGAGTGTATTCAATATAAGGCTGATGACAATGAACAACGGGAGCGGTAACACTTCCCATTCCATACAATTCCCTCACTTCAAGTGAAAAGGCTGGCCCGTCAATGACGGGTCAGCCTTCTGTTTATTTTGCTTCGACTTCATCCCACGCGTCTTCGTCGACAGGTGGAAGGTGTTTCTCTTCAAGTTTCGAGACAACGACCGCGCATGTCGCGTCGCCGGTAATGTTGACCGACGTCCGGAGCATGTCGAGAATACGGTCGACACCGATGATCAAGGCGATCCCTTCGACCGGTAAGTTGACCGACTGCAAGACGAGCGCGAGCATGATGAGCCCGACACCAGGTACACCCGCCGTCCCGATTGAGGCGAGTACTGCTGTAATGACGACCGTCACGAGTTCGGTCATCGTCAAATCAGCCGCGAATACTTGGGCGATAAAAATCGTCGCGACCCCTTGCATGATCGCCGTCCCGTCCATGTTCACCGTCGCGCCGAGCGGCTGAACGAATGAGGAAATGGAACGCGGCACGCCGAGTTTCTTCTGGGCGAGTTCCATCGATACAGGGAGCGTCGCGTTCGAAGACGACGTCGAAAACGCGAGCGTGATCGCTTCGTAGAAGTTTTTAAAGAAGAAGACCGGACTCATCTTCCCGAGCAGGACGAGCGCCCCGCCGTAGACGAGTACCGAGTGTAAAAATAGCGTCAAGACGACCGCGAACATATACCACGCCATCGCTTTGACAGCATCGAAACCGATCCCTCCGATGGCCGAGGCGATCAAAGCGAACGCGCCGTATGGGGCGAGCTTCATGACCAAGTGAATCAAGTGCATCATGATGCGGTCGCCTTGTTTGACGAAACGGCGCCACGTTTTGGCCCGTTCGCCGAGAGCGATCATCGCAAATCCGATGAGAGCCGCAAAGACGATGATTTGAAGCATGTTGCCTTCAGCGAGCGCTTGAATCGGGTTCGTCGGAATCATGTTGACGAATGTCTGCACGATGTTTGACGACTCTTCAGCCGCACCCGATTCGAATTCAAGGTTTGCCGTTTGGAAGTCACCACGTTCTCCCGGTTTGATGACCGAAGCGACACCCATCGCCAAGATGATGGCGAGCGCTGTCGTCGTCAAGAAGAAGAGGAGCGCCTTCGATCCGACCCGCCCGAGCTCTTTCGGGTCCCCGAGACCCATGACGCCGAGAATGATCGAGAAGAAGACGATCGGAACGACCAGCATTTTAATCAAGTTCAAAAATACAGTACCGACTGGGGAAAGGATATACGTATTGACGATGTCATATACGTTACCGGACAGACCGGCGAGCCCTAGCCCGACAAGGACCCCTAAGGCGAGACCAATTAAAATTTTCTTCGTTTCACTCATCGTGTCACCCTTTCTTTTTTGCACAGTGCGTTTAGTATAGCATAATGCTGAATATTCATACAATTACGGTGAAATCACAACATCATAACAAGTTCATGTTCCCATCTTCACTTGAACGAAAACAAAAAAGATTGGAGACCAAAACGGTCCAATCTTTTCACTCGGCATCGAGACGCGCAAGTTCGGTTTGAAGTTCGGTCGATTGCTCCCAAATCTCAGGACGATGTTCTTTCAGAAACGCGGCTAGCACGTTGCGTGACGGAGCGTCCATCATATCGATGAGAATATGGCCTTTGAGCGATTTGTCCATCTGGTTGACGTGGTACGGCAACAGCTTGTATCCGCGCCGCGCCTCGAGGTCGACCGACATATCACACGCCGCGACACCGCCATAATAGAACCCTTCCGGCTTCCGACCGACCGTGACCCAGACGATCCAATACGGTTTCCCGTTCGGCACCGCTTCTGGATCCGTCAAAAACTTGATACGTTTCTCAATCGCCGATTTGGCATGCATGGCCCCCATATCGATGACCGCGGTCCCCGCCTCGACATCGATGATGACGGGAGACATATTGTTCAAACTGAGCGAACCGACCCCAAAACCACCGTGGCCATCGGTCGAATCGTCAGCGACGATGTTAAAATTAATCTCTTTCATAGACTTCCCTCCCTCTCTACTGTACACAAAGACGAGGGAATGTGGCAATCCGGAACGTCAGCACCATTCAATCCGAAACGTCGTCCCCGGTCCGATGGCACGGATGAGCGGCCGGTCTGCCTCGATGACCCGGCCGAGAACGTTGACTCGTGCATCAGGCGGAAGATCCCGTTTCGTCACTTGCATCTCGCCGGCATAGCGCCCGTAATCCGCATTATCGACCGTGATCGTCCCAAGCGGACGCGGTCTCGCATCCATCGGTTCAAGCAAGCGGTCCCCAGGTCGGCCGTAAGCCCGAGACTCGACCGAACGGACGACGTCACGCGCCGGGTCCATCCGGTTCGTCTGGACGCGATAGAAGGCGGCCTCAATCGTCGTCTCCGCTTCGGCCCGGAGGACGAGCATCCCGTCGGCGTTTGAAGCGAACTGTTCAATCGTCTCGTCAGCAAGTCCCGGATCACCGATTAAAATGCGATCGACCGAATCGGCGAGGTCCAAGTAACAAGCAAACGTCGAAAACGTTCGATGGTCTTCGAGCGTCGGCAACCGTTCAAACAGCGGTCCGCGGAGTGACCCATCTCCCGGGATGAACGCTTGAACGCTCAATCCTTGGCGTTTCAACCAATCGTTCTTGTCGTCGAACCAGTTTCGATCAAGCCCCGTCTCTGGGTGCGGATAGAAGTTGTGCCATGCCTCGACGTTGTCCGTCACGAGACCGTGCCGCCTCATCTCCGCGAGCTCACTTTCTGTGAGCGTGCTCGCGTTCAAGGCGACCGTCATCCGCGTCGACAAGTCGGCGACTTGTTTTGGGGTCACGCCGTAATCGACGCGCAGTCCGGTCACACCCCACTCGACGAGCGTGTGGGCATCATCCCACGTTTTGCCGAGCGCGGCAAGCGACGTTGGCGCAATATCGGCGAACAGCTCCATGTCGAGTTCACGTGCGAGTATGCCGAGCTGTCGCAATCGTTCCGTATAAACGGATGGGTCGTCCTCTGGAATATGTAGGGACGTGAACATCGACGTAAAGCCAATCTCACGCATGCGTCCGACCCATGCCTTGAAGTTTGACGTGAGCGGTTCGCTCAAATATACCGATAATCCTTTCATCAGAAAACCTCCTCATTAAATGAAAAGGCGACTCCAAAGAGCCGCCTCGGTTGTTAAATTCCGTCCGCCATCTCTTCTTTGAATCCGAAGAAATATGTGAAGACGAAGCCTGCCGTGTACGAAATGACAAGACCTGCGATGTACGTCAAGTACATGCCGTTGTCGATGAGCGGTGTGAGCGAGAGACCCGAGACCCCAATCCCGAGTGCTGCCGTCTTCATCGTCGCTTGGAATGCGCCTCCGACCGCTGCTCCCATACAAGCCGTCAAGAACGGACGACCGAGCGGAAGCGTGACCCCGTAGAGGAGCGGCTCACCGATGCCAAGGAATCCGACCGGGATCGCCCCTTTGATGATGTTACGGAGGCGTTGGTTGCGCGTCTTCACAAAGATGGCAAGTGCTGCCCCGACTTGTCCGGCCCCGGCCATCGCCAAGATCGGCAAGAGTGCCGTGTTACCGACCGTGTTGAGCAACTCCAAGTGAATCGGTGTGAGTCCGTGGTGCAATCCGACCATGACGAGCGGCAAGAAGAATCCAGCAAGAACAGCCCCTGCGACCGGTCCACCGACTTCGAGCACGGCGTTAAGACCTTGCATGATACCGTCCGATAAGACGCCTGCGACCGGCATGATCGCATAGAGCGCCGTGAAACCGACGACGAGCACCGTGAGAAGCGGTGTGAAGATGATATCAACCGCTGTCGGCATGAAGCGACGGACATGTTTCTCGATGTACGTCATGAGCCAAGCGGCAAAGATGACCCCGAACAGTCCACCCCGCCCAACGACGAGCGGTTCCCCATAAATGGTGATGTCCGCGAGCACCGGGTTGAAGAGAATCCCCCCGGCGATGGCACCGAGTACCGGCGTCCCGCCGAACTCTTTTGCCGTATTCCAACCGACGAGAATGGCGAGATAGGCGAATACCGTACTACCGAGCAATAAGAGGATTTGCATCCACGTTTCCGTCGGGTCAACCCCGGCGTTCTTCGCGAAGTTGGCTCCTCCGTTAATGATACCTGAAGCGACAAGTCCTGGAATGAGCGGAATGAAAATATTCCCTAAGCGACGTAAGAAGCGCTTGAACGGCGACTTCTGTTTGTCTTTCACTTTTTGTCGTTCGATGGCGGCCCGTTCGTCCGGCGTCAAGTTCGCGTCGACCGATTCTTCTCCGATGGCGAGCCCCGTCTCGCGGCTGAGATGGTCCGCCACGCGGTTGACCGTCCCCGGGCCAACGACGATTTGCAACGTCTCATCATCGATGACACCCATGACACCATCGATTTGTTTCAAGGCGGCAAAATCCGCTTTCGTCGGATCCTTGAGCGCCAAACGCACACGTGTCATACAGTGCGCGAGTTGACGAATGTTGTCTTTTCCCCCGACATGCTCGAGTATCACATGCGCAAGAACCTCTTCTTTCTTCATCTCGATTCCCCCTTATAATGCGTCACGGACGAATCCGTTCGCACGCTCTAATCGCTCGACTGCCTCCGCATGCGGGACATCGGCTAAAATCATGACGATCGCCGTCTTGACGTGCCCACCGGATGAATCAAAATAACGCGCGGCCGTCTGTTCGTCGACCCCTGTCGCTTCCGCAATCATCCGTTTGGCCCGCACTTCCAACTTCTCGTTCGTCGGCTGCACGTCGACCATCAGGTTTTGATACACTTTCCCTACCCCAATCATCGATGCCGTCGAAATCATGTTGAGGACGAGTTTTTGCGCCGTCCCTGCTTTCAAACGGGTCGAACCGGTCAATACTTCCGGTCCCGTCTCGACCTCGATTTTATACTCGGCATGATCGCTGATTTTTGATCCTTTGTTACATGATAACGCAGCTGTCGTCGCCCCGACTTCACGGGCGTAATCGAGCCCACCGATGACGTACGGTGTCCGGCCGCTCGCGGCGATTCCGACGACCGTGTCCTTCTCGCTCAAGTGAAGCGCTTTCAAATCATTGACTGCCAAATCCTCGCTGTCTTCTGCTCCCTCGACGGCTTTGATGAGCGCACGCTCTCCTCCGGCGATGAGTCCGACGACCATGTCCGGTGATACGCCGAACGTCGGCACACATTCTGCCGCATCCAAGATACCGAGCCGTCCGCTCGTCCCTGCGCCGATATAAATCAAACGCCCGCCTTGTTTGAAGGATTCGATGGCACGCTTCGTCACTTCGGCAATGACCGATAGCTCTTCTTTAATGACGTGGGGGACCGATTGATCTTCCTCGTTCATCACCGCGAGGAACTCCTCGACCGCCATCTCGTCCAAGTGCATCGTTCGTTCATTCCGTCTTTCAGTAGCCAGTTTGTCTAACATCGCCACCATCCTTTCTTCTCTCTGATTTCATTGTACTAACTTGAAATTAAAAGTCAAACTTATTTAAAAAAATAAGGAAGTAAAATTTCATAAATGAAATGAGGATGTTACCCATTCCATAGAAAAAGCCCAGCCCATATCGGACCGAGCCCTTCATTCGACCAGTTTCTTCATCACGTGGACGTGGTCGCCCCGTGCCGTGACGGAATCTTTTTCGTACACATAACCTTGTCGTTCCCAAAAGTGATGTGCCCGTTCATTGTGCGGCAAGACACCGAGCCGAAACACCGTCTGGAAAGGGCGCATATACTCCTGTTCAAGTTGCTCATACAGCCGTTGTGCGACGCCGGTACCATGAAATCGTTCGTCGACGACGAACAGGCCGAGCCAGAGCGATCCGTCGACTGGATGTTCTTTCAACAAATCAGCGACCGCGATGACGTTTCCTTCTTCAAACACGAGGCTGACGGTCCCTTCGGCTTCAAAGTCGGTCAAATTCTCGTCTCGAAACGCTTCAGGCGTCTGTCCGTTCAAGCTCGCGAACGCCGACTGCCGCAACAAGAACGCCGCGACCTTGTCGCGCCACGTCGCATCATAAACGTGAATCATCGGCGCAACTTCACCATCTCGTCACGCGCCTCGGCGTAACGGTCAATCAAACTTTCGCCTTTTCGGTGCAACAGACCCATATAGAGCGTATCGATGATCGTCAACTGGGTCATCCGTGACGCGATGCTCGCGATCCGGAAGTCACGTTCGACGCTCGGCGTGCAAAGACGGACGTCCGCCTCCCGATAGAGCGGAGATTTATCGAGGTCCGTGATGGCGACGACCGGCACCCCTTTCTTCTTGGCGAAGCGGACGAGTTCGAGCACATCTTTCGTCCGACCCGACGTGCTGATGGCGACAAAGACGTCGTTCGGTCCGAGATGCGGGATGAGTGACAACATGTAATGGAAGTCTTGCGACGTCTGGGCCGCATAGCCAAGTTTCGTGAATTTGTACTGGGCGTCGTACGCCGCCGTCGACGAGCCGCCGACCCCATAAAACACGACCCGATTCGCTCGGGCGAACGTATCGATCGCATGCTCGAGCTCGCGTTTGTCCATCGCCTCGGCGCACGCCTCGATCGCCATCTTGTTCACATGAATGACTTTTTGAAACGAATCGTACGGTGTGTCTTTCTGCTGTAACACGTTGAAGTCGGTGAGTGTCGTCTCGGTGATGGCCAAGTCTTTGACGAGGGCGAGCTTGAACGCCTTGAAGCTGTCGATGCCGACGACGCGGGCGAACCGGACGATACTCGCCTCTGACACATCCGTCTTTTGAGCAAGTTCTTTCGTCGTCATGTTCGGAACGAGCGTCGAGTGGGTCAAAATATAGTCTGCGATTTTCTTCTCGACAGACGTCATCTCACTTTTAGCGAGTTCGATTTTTTTGAGTAAGGATTCCATCGGGTCATCCCCTTCCTACTTCTAGTTTCTGTTTCCATGATAGCGGATTCTTTCTGCACAAGCCAACTTGGATATGAAAAAGGCCAAGCCGAAGCTTGACCTGATCGTTATAAGTTTTTGGCATTGAACGTATCGCCGCCTTGAATCGTCCCGTTTTGGAACCCTTTATCGAACCAACGTTTTCGTTGCTCGGACGTCCCGTGCGTGAACGAGTCTGGCGTCACATAACCACGAGCCTGTTTTTGAAGCGTGTCATCCCCGATTTGGTGTGCTGCGTTCAGTGCCTCTTCGACGTCGCCGGCTTCGAGATACCCTAGCCCTTGGGCGTGGTGGGCCCAGACGCCCGCGTAATAATCGGCCTGGAGTTCGAAACGGACCAAATATTTGTTGAACTGTGTCTCACTCATCTCGTTGCGGAGCGGCATAATCTTATCCGACGTACCGAGTAGCGTCTGGACATGATGGCCGACTTCATGGGCAACGACATATGCCATCGCAAAATCTCCTGGAGCATTGAAGCGCTGACTGAGCTCATCATAAAAACTTAAATCAATGTATAGCTTTTGGTCACCTGGACAGTAAAATGGTCCGACCGCCGACCCCGCGATCCCGCACGCCGATTGGACTTGACCTTTGTACAGAACGAGTGTCGGTTCTCGATACGTCAGGCCGTTTTTTGCAAACAAATCGGTCCACACTTCCTCGGTATCACGAAGTACAACTGATACGAAATCCGCCATTTCTTCTTCACGTGCCGACCCCTCGTATGTTCCGACCGATTGCGGTTCCCCGATTCCGATATTATTGACGATGTCTGCCGGACTGCCTCCATTGAGCAATGTGAAGACGATAACTAGAATGAGACCGAAGCCCCCACCGACTCCTGCGATGCCTTTTCCTCCAACACGTTGCCCTCGTCGATCTTCGACGTTTCGACTTGCTTGTCTACCCTTCCATTTCATCCGTCTGTTCCTCCTACAACTAGTCTGTCCTTGTTTTATACCCCGTTTTCGATCGTTTCGCACCTGTATTTTTAAACCAAGCCTCGCACTCAATCGATTTTCTGCTTTCCACTCGCCCCACCTTTCACTAGAATGAAAGGGAACGAACTAAAAGGAGGAAATGTTATGCCATACGTAACTGTTAAAATGCTCCCAGGCCGCACGGTCGAACAAAAACGTGCCTTGATTGAAAAAGTGACGGACGCCGTCTCCGAGACGACGAACGCCCCGAAAGAAAACATCACCGTCTTTATCGAAGAGATGGACGCAACGCACTACGGCCAAGCCGGCGTTATGCACGCGGACAAGAAGTAATCGAAACGACCGCCCTTCCAAATCGGAGGGCGGTCGTTGTTTAGTCTTCTAAATTCACTTCAAACCGCTCGCTCGGGACGGTCGGTTTAATGAGGTGACGCGTCGCGCGCCAAATGTGATAGCCGATTCGGTCGAGCCAGAGGAGCGCCTGCACCTTTTGAATCGTTTGGTCCATCTCGAGTTGATTGGCCGCCGTCTCCTCGAGCAGTTCGGCCCGGTGCGCCTTCCGATACTCGGCGAGCTGTTTCGAGGCTGTCTTCCACTGCCGAGACTCTTCCGGTGGTGTATGATGATTGAGCGTGTCGACCATGTCGAGCTCATGCAGGACGAGCTGACGCGCGACCAGAAAATCTGTATCGCGGAGCGCATCAACCGGTTCGACTTCCCGCATGACGAATAGCCACCGCTCCAAGTGATCGATTGTATGGAGGAGTGACAGATGTTGGCCATAGTCGTTGCGTCCTCGCCCTTCTTCCAATTGAATCGTGCTCAAAAAGACACGGACGTCCCCGAGCGTCTTCTCCACGAGTTGGAGCTCGTCGTCGCGCTTTCGTCCTTCCGCTAGCAACAGTTTCGTCTCTTTGGCGAGATAGCGCTCGATTTCAATCAACGAGCGTCGGGCCGCTTCGAGCGCGACCGTCGGGATGCGAGCCATGTTCGGGTTCAAGAACCGGGTCAGCTTCTCAGCCCGGCTCGGGACCCACTTCAGCAACCGACGGCTGAACGCCTCGTGGAACGGCAAAAACGTGAACACACCGAGCAAATGGAACGAGGTTTGGAACAAGGCGAGCCGCAACAGTTCATTCCAATTGAGACGGTCGGCCACACCGTTGACGACGCCGAACAAGAGCGGGAAGGTTAGCCAGCCGATGAGTAAAATCGAGCCGTGGACGAGCACGTGCGCCAAGACGATGCGGCGGGCCGACTTCCAGCCTCCGATTGACCCGAGCACGACGACGAGACTTGTACCGGCACTTTGCCCTAAGACGAGCAGACACGCTTGGGCAAGGGTGACCGTATCGGTCGCGAGCGCCGTCATCGTCAAGACAAGACCGATGCTTGAAGACTGCAATAAAACAGTCATCAACAGACCCGTACCGAGAAGCGCAAGTTGGTGGAGCGGTGTGTCCGCTTCCCAACTGGCGAACGAGAACGTGACAACTTCCCGCATCGCCTCTTGGAGCGTTCCGATGCCGACAAAAATGAGGCCAAGTCCGACCGTGAGCATGCCGATGCGTTTGACGCGCCGGCCAATCAAGCGCAGCGCCATGCCGACCCCGATGAGCGGGAGCAACAGCTCGCGGATATCGACGTTGTAACCTAAGAGCGCCACGATCCATCCGGTCGTCGCGCTACCCGCGTTCGCTCCGATGACGAGTGTGAGCGCTTGGGTGAACGTCAGCAGGCCGGCACTGACAAAACTGATTGTCATGAGCGTCGTCACGGTCGAGGACTGAAACAACGTCGTCATCGTCGCTCCGAGAAAGGCACCCGAAACAGGTCCTTCAGCCAAGCGATTCAACCGTTGCCGGAGCCGTTCCCCGGCCATGCTTTTCAACGTATCCGTCAATAACATCATTCCGAGCAGGAAGATGCCGACTCCCCCGACCAATGTGCCGATCCCCATGGTGTCACTTCCTTTTCAACGATTCAATCGCCTCGTAACGTTGACAACATCCATGTTTTTTCTGATGCGTGATCTTTCAAGTTGAGCAGTACGTCCTCCGGATAATAGATTTTCTCGTCGGACTGTCGTGAGTTTAAAATCGATTGGACGAGCATCGACACTTCCGAAATTTCCCGGCGGTCGCCGTCATTCATCTTGAGATAGATGCCTTCGTATGTCCCGTGCCCTTTATACAAATCGTATGGCAATTGGCTGAGCTGATCCTCGAGCAAGTAGTAGCGGATCGGTAAACCGATTGCCTCCATCGTTGAACGCAAGCGGTCCATATAGCGGACGCGGTTCGCTTCCGGGAAGTTTTTATACTTCAACAAACGACGGTTGACGAAGCGGCTCGCAAGGTCGGCCAAAATCGGGTCTGCCTCATCCATCCATTCCTGAAAATAGAAATAGACGATCGTCTCATCGAGCTTCAAATAATGCTCGAGCGTCATGTCTTCATGGTTAAAAATCGGCAAGAAATGCTTTGGGGTCATCTCGAAAGAATAACCCGATTCGTATAGTTCTTGCGCCCGTTCGAGCACGGCTTTGAGTAATAAATCGCTCGATCGCGTCGCCGGATGCAAGTAGACTTGCCAATACATTTGATAGCGACGCATGATATAGTCCTCAATCGTATGCATCCCCGACTGTTTGACGACGACTTGATCTTCATCGGGACGCAACACTCGCAACATCCGCTCAAGATCGAACTTCCCATAACTGACACCGGCGAAATGGGCGTCGCGGAGCAGATAGTCCATCCGATCGACGTCGAGTTGCGAACTGAGGATATTGACGAGCAAGCGGTTCGGGTGCGTCTTATTGATGATGGCCGCTACTTCTTCCGGGAAACCAACGCCCATCTCCGACAGCACTTTGTTCACTTCCGTGTCGCCAAGGATGATTCGTTCGGTCCATACCTCGTGACGGACGGCGAAGACGTGCTCGAACGCGTGTGAGAACGGACCGTGGCCGACATCGTGCAGGAGCGCCGCTGCGAGCAACAGCTCCCGGTTGCGGTCGTCCCACTCTGGATACTCGTGAAATTGGTCAATCAGCTGCCGGGCGATCTCATAGACGCCAAGCGAATGATGGAACCGGGTATGTTCGGCGCCATGGAACGTCAGAAATGATGTCCCGAGCTGTTTGATGCGCCGTAAGCGTTGAAACTCTTTCGTGTTGATCAATTCCCAGACGAGATGATCGTAGACATATATATAGCGGTGAACCGGATCTTTGAACACTTTCGATCCTGACAATTGACCTCGTGACGTATACATGACGTTGCCCCCTACGTTTCATTAATGATTGGATTCGACTTCTAGCACGTTGTTCCTCCCATGTTATAATGGGAAGGAAATTATTTATTGAAAAGGAATTATGTATATGACCCATCCATTATTACGACAACCGACCTACCGTGTCATTGACCAGTCTTCGCTCGGTCCGGCGTTCCAAGCCGAGCAATCGTTCGCGACGGACGACACGCTCTGTGCGTCGACCGCAACGTCTGGTGCCGTCCTCAGGGCCTGGGTTCATCTAAACACGGTCGTGCTCGGCATTCAAGACGCCCGCCTGCCTCACTTGTCAGACGGTATCCGTTTTCTACATGAACATGGATTCCGTCCCGTCGTGCGAAATTCAGGAGGGCTTGCCGTCGTCTTGGATGAAGACGTATTGAACTTATCCCTGATTTTACCTGAAAAAGACGGGATTCAAATCGATAGCGGCTACGAGGCGATGACGTCGCTCATCCAACTCATGTTTCAAGACGTGACGACAGACATTGTCGCTGGCGAAATCGTTGGGTCTTACTGCCCCGGCAGTTTCGACTTATCCATCGGTGGCAAGAAGTTCGCGGGCATCTCACAGCGCCGTGTCCGTGGCGGTGTCGCCGTCCAAATTTATTTGAGCGTTCGCAAGAGCGGGAGCGAACGCGCCGCCCTCATCCGTGATTTTTATGAGCGCGCCATCCAAGGCGAAGCGACAAAGTTCACCTACCCGGCCATCGTCCCTGAGACGATGGCGTCACTCGAGGACTTGCTCGGTATCCCGCTCACCGTCGATGACGTGTTGCGCCGCGCCTACACCGTCCTTAGTGACGTGAGCCGGCTCATACCTGGCACTCTCGATGCGGAAGAGCAAGCGACGCTCGTGACCCAGCTCGACCGGATGTGGAAGCGCAATGAACCGATCCGTGAGATTGAACAACAATTAATAGAGGAGTGACCGCATGTTTAAAATCATAACCGATACCGGCGCCGATTTGACCCAAGACCAGATCGTCGAGTACGGTCTCGAAATGCTACCGCTCGGTGTCGTCATCGACAACGACGAATTTTTAGACGGTGAGACGATTCAACCAAAAGACGTGTACGACGCGATGCGTGCCGGGAAGACGCCGAAAACGTTCCAAATCGAGGCGGCCCGCCTCGAACAATGTTTCCGTCAACATCTCGAATCGGAAATCCCGTTCCTGTACCTCGCCTTCTCCGGTGAGCTTTCAGGCACCTATCAGACGGCCGTCATGGTCGGCAACCTACTTAAAGAAGAATACCCGAACAGCACGTTCCATATTCTTGATACGCGTGCCGCGTCCGTCGGCCAAGGACTGTTCGTCAAGACGGTCGCTGAATATGGCCAAGATCATACGTATGAAGAGACGATCGCCTACGCGACGTCGCTCGTCGGCAAAATCCGTCATTTGTTCATGGTCGAATCGCTCGAGTATTTGATGCGCGGAGGTCGTGTCTCAAAAGCGAGCGCGTTCATCGGGGATTTGTTGACGATTCTACCGCTTTTGACAGTCGAAGACGGCAAGCTCGTCCCAATCGAGAAGGTGCGCGGTCACAAGAAAGTGTTACGCCGCATCGTCGAATGGATGACCGAGTCGAAACCGCTCGTCGAGGGTGGGCACGTCTTCATCGGCCACGGCGATGATCCAGTCAAAGCCGACCAATTCGAGGCGTTGTTACGGGAACATGTGAACCCGGCGCACGTCACGAAAACGATTGTCGGTTCGGCCATCGGGGCGCACACAGGCCCGGGTCTTCTTGTCGTCGGCTATTTTGAAGCATGACGAAACGACGCGTTTGGCTCACGATCGGATTACTCCTGATTATTGGAGCATATGCGTTGTTTCACATCGATGAAGCCAATAAACGACGGTTTCTTCAGAATTATTTGCAGGAACATCATGCACTTTCTGATTCGTCTTATTCATCGCATGCCAGTATTACTCAATTCGGTACCATGTTCCATGTCACGTTAGTTGATGAACCGGACATCATGTACGACTTTTTTGTCAAACGACGCGATGGTGTCATGCATGTCGTTTACAGTTTTAATTTGGAACAAGGACACGGTCTCCGTGACCGCGAGTTCGAAACCGTCAACTACGCCATCCTTGATACGTTATTCAAATGAAAAACCGCGAGCACCCTCATGGGGCGCTCGCGGTTTTTTGTTCATTTATTCCAGTTGCGGAATCCGTCACCGAATTCAAGGTGGAGATCGTCGCCGAACACGCCGTTCTCGAACGTGGGTACGTCGACCGGGAGTTTGCCCGTCGGTTTGACTTCGCCGAAGATGGCGCGAATGCCGGCCGGGAGGTTCGGTCCTGCCGATTTGGCATTGCCCGCCTCTGAGTCCGGTCCGTTCGGGTCACCTTTGAAGCCGTAGATGATGAGCTGGGCCGGTGCGTCCGGCTGAACCGCCACATCGTAAGGGTTACGCAGGCTGAGCAAGACTGACTTCTTGCCCGTCTCGTTCGCGTAACGGAACACTTCGGCCGGCACGTAGTTGTCAGCCGACGTCGATTTCAGCTTGGCGCTGTTGTTCACGTTCGAGCCGACGATGATATAGTCGGCCGCATCGAGTTTCGCTTTCAAGTCTGGGTTTTGATCTAAGTGTTTCGTCGATGCCGTATAGTTCGCGGCGATGACGTTCACGTCTTTCATGTTGCCGGCGTTTTTCTCAAGTGACTTGATCGTTTTGATCATGCTGTCCGTCTGATCTTTCGCCGGCGACAAGACGAGGACCGTCTCACCCTTTTTCGGTTTGAACGGAAGCGTCTTGTCGTCATTTTTCACGAGCGTGACGGCCGCCTCGGCGATTTCACGTTCTTTCGCTTTATGCTCGGCACTGCCGACGACCGCATTCGCCTCGGCGAGTTTCGCCTCGAGCGTTGTCGTGTCGACCGACTCTTGCCAAATGCCGCGTTCCGCTTTGAGCGTCAAAATCCGCTCGACCGCTGCATCAATCTTCTCTTCTGACAGGCGTCCGTCCTCGACAGCGCCCATGACGTCTTCAAAAATCGTCTCGAGCTTCACGACGTCCGCGTTCGACCGTAAAATCGTCGGCATGAGCGCGATATCAACGCCCGCATCGAACGTCTTGATGACCGCTTCCGCTTCCGTGAAGTTGTCGGCGATCGCCTGCATGTTCAAAGCGTCCGTGATGACGATCCCGTCGTAGCCCATCTCTTCCCGTAACACGCCCGTGATGACGTCGTCCGAGAGCGTCGCCGGAAGCGGGAACGTGCCGCGCGGCGAGTTCACGACCTCATCCTCGATTTGTGGCATCCCGATGTGTGCCGTCATGATCATGTCGATGCCTTCGGTGATGGCTCGTTTGAACGGTAACAACTCGAGACCGCGCAAGTCTTCGAGCGACTTGTCGACAATCGGGAGTCCGTAATGCGAGTCGACCGCCGTGTCACCGTGACCCGGGAAATGCTTCGCTGTCGCGGCGACGCCCTGGTCTTGAATGCCTTGTATCATCGCCGAGCCGAGCTCGCCGACGAGTTCTGGGTCACTCGAAAACGAGCGTACGCCGATGACCGGGTTGGCCGGGTTGTTGTTGACGTCTAGCACCGGACCGAAGTTGACGTTCACCCCGAGCGCGTTCAACTCCGAACCGATAATATTCCCCGCGTCGTATGCATACTGGCTGCTCCGTGTCGCCCCGAGCGCCATGTTGCCCGGCAAGTTCGTGCCCGTTCCGAGCCGTGTCACGATTCCACCCTCTTGGTCGATCGTGATGAAGAGCGGTACGTCGTTGCTTGCGTCTTGTTTTACGACTTCTTGGAGGTCGTGGACGAGTTTCGTCGTCTGTTCGGTCTCGGTCACGTTTTCCGCGAACAAGATGACACCCCGAGGTCAAACCGATCGATGACGCGTGCTACATCTGTCGCGAGCGCCGTATGGTTCGCCCCGTTCCATAATCGGAAGTCTGGCATGATCATTTGGCCGAGCTTTTGTTCAAGCGTCATCGAATCGAGCTTGGCGTCGACACGCTGCTCGATCGACGGGACCGGTGTCTCCTCCGCCACAACCGCGTTCGCCAGCGGGGCCGATGAGACGAGTAGCGCTGTCGTCAGTCCGAGTGTTGCCGTCCAGTTCAGTGCCTTGTTCATATTCCTTCACTCCTTTTTGAAAGTTTCCCCGACCCCCAAACAAAAAGGCACGGAGGAAGAAGCGTTGCCTCACCAACGCTCGTTCGCCCCATGCCTGATCGTATCAGTTACATATGGTCCTTATTCAGGTGGTCAACGTCAGTATAACAACTCAAAAAAGGAGAGACAACACTATCAATGAAAGCGTAACTATTTTGACATATACAATCTGTTTTGACACACGCCTGATCTGTATCGGCAAAGCCAATAATTTCGCTGGTTCGAATTCGACTCCATCTTTGGTAAACTCTTTTTGTTAGGGGTTAACTTTCAAAAAGGGGGAAATCATCTTGGCACGAGGGGAACTGCAACGAAAGCCAGAATGGCTAAAAATTAAACTGAACACGAACGAGACGTATACCGGTCTCAAAAAGATGATGCGTGAGAAAAATTTGCATACGGTCTGTGAAGAAGCGAAATGTCCGAACATCCACGAATGTTGGGCTGTCCGCCGCACGGCGACGTTCATGATTCTTGGGAGCATCTGCACCCGCGCCTGCCGCTTCTGCGCCGTCACGACAGGCAAACCGAACGAGCTCGACTGGGAAGAGCCGAAACGCGTCGCCGAATCGGTACGTCTCATGAATTTGAAGCACGTCGTCATCACGGCCGTCGCCCGCGACGACTTGAACGATTACGGGGCGACGGTATTTGCCGAGACGGTCCGAACTGTCCGTAGCATGAACACGGAGACATCGATCGAGGTGCTCCCGTCCGATATGATGGGTGACTTCTCGGCGCTCCAGACGCTCATCGACGCCGGTCCAGACATCATGAACCACAACTTGGAGACGGTCCGCCGCTTGACGCCGAGAGTCCGCGCCAAAGCAACGTACGACCGGACGCTTGAATTTTTAAAGCGGTCGAAAGAACTGAACTCGGACATCCCGACGAAGTCGTCGATCATGGTCGGACTCGGCGAGACGCGCGAAGAGTTGATTGAGGCGATGGACGACCTGCGGGCCCATCACGTCGATATCTTGACGCTCGGCCAATACTTGCAGCCGACGAAGAAGCATCTTGACGTCGAGCGCTACTACCATCCAGATGAGTTCGCCGAGTTAAAAGAGCTCGCATTGGCGAAAGGCTTCTCCCATTGTGAGGCCGGACCGCTCGTTCGTTCCTCGTATCACGCGGACGAACAAGTCCACAAGGCGCGTCGTCATACGATGCTGCCAATCGACTAAGAGAAAGAAGAGACCGATATGACTGGAACGACATGGCATTTGCTTCACACTGACCCGCTGTCCCCGGCCGAGAATATGGCCATCGATGAGGCCATCGCCGGCTGGGTCGCGCGCGGTGACGTAAAACCGACACTTCGCTTTTACGCCTGGGCCCCGCACGCCATCAGTGTCGGGCGCTTCCAACGAGCGACGCGCGACCTCGACCGGGACGCGCTCGCTTTAAATGGCATCCCGGTCGTCCGCCGTTTGACCGGGGGACGGGCCGTCCTACACGCGGACGAGCTGACGTATAGCGTCATTCTCCCTGAGACGATGCCGTCTTTGCCGACGAACGTCATCGAGAGCTATCGCCTCTTGACCGAAGGGATACGTCGCGGCTATCACGCGCTCGGCGTCCCGGCCGAATTCTCGGTACCATTGACCGAGGCCGACCGCGAGGCACTCCGAAAGCCGAAGTCGGCCGTCTGCTTCGACGCCGCCTCGTACTATGAGCTCGCCGTCGACGGGAAAAAAATCGCCGGGAGCGCCCAAGTACGCCATCAAGGCGCCGTTTTGCAACATGGGTCGATTCCATTGTCGATTGACGATGACGTCCTGTTCGACTGCTTCAATCTCGAGGCCGATGCGAAGGCGGAAGCGAAAGCCCGCTTTGGTGACAAGGCCGTCTCCTTGAACAAGACGCTCGGCCGACCGGTCTCCTTCAATGAGGTCGCCGCGGCGTTCACTGACGGATTCCGCGACGCGTTCGATTTGACGTTCGAACCGCTGACGTTCACCGAGGCGCAACAACAAGAGATTCAGGAGCTCGTCGCCAAGTATGAGAGTGATGAGTGGGTCTGGAAACGCTAAAAACGAGTCGCGAGACTCGTTTTTTGATATAAAGGTTTCGAAAAGAGATGGTCATCTTCTACTTAATCTTTTGAATCGTTCAGTCAACCAAAACAAAAACGGATGGCTTGTGCCATCCGCCTAGTCAATCATTCCGTTCCAATTGTTTTCGCTTCACGAGAAAACCGAGATATGGGAGACCGGTGAAGACGAGTCCAATCACCACCAGTGTTTGGACAATCCAGATGATCGCCTCGGCTGTACCCGACCAATTTAGTTGAAGTAACAGCATCAGCCCAATTGAAATGACCAAGCAGATGAGCGCACCCCGCCCCATCGCCCGTTCGATTTGCCCATATTTCTCTTGGGTCGTCTGACGATCCGTATAAAGCGGCGTCGCGTCCGGACTGCCTTTGAACACATGAATCTCATCGCCGGACGACGTGACATGTTCCCATCCGCTCGCGGCGAACAGTTCGAAGTAATCCTCGTCCGGCCGTTGGCGGTAATCGAGACTGTAGCGCACGTCCATCGGCTCCCCTTCGACGAGCGTATAGCCGAGTGGAGCGAACTTCTCTAAATGCCAGCCACGAGCTGCCATCTCCCCTAGCTTCTTCATTTCCCGTTCTTCGGCGAACGCCAGTCCCCAACTCGACATATATTTCCGTTTCATCGGTGTCCCTCCTCTTCTAAAATGAAGCGTGCATCATCAACGATTGCTTGCCGGCGTTTCAAATCCTCGATCACGAGTGCACGGCCTTGGGTCGTGATCACATAGCGTTTCTGCTTGCCGTCCCCGTCAATCGGTTCGATGAGTTGTGCGTTCACAAGCTTTTTGATAATCGTATACATCGACGCCGGGCCAATCTTGATTCGCCCGTTCGTCAACTCCTCGACGAACTGCATAATCAAGTAGCCGTGACGCGCCTCGGTCAAGGCGAGGAGAATGTAGAACATGCTGTCAGTCAATTCCCCGAGCTCAATCGTGTCATTACGTGGCATCTCGCCACCTCCTATATCATTCATTGATATATCTTACTCTAAATATATATCGTTTGATGATATATGTCAATGAATGATACAAAAAAAGCCGCAGACAGTTCGTCTGCGACCTCGTTAACTAGTGACGTAATCTAAATCGTGCAAAATATACGCCAAGAAGAACAACATGCTCGGGTTCTCGTAGCGCATCTGCACTTTACGAAGCTGCTCCCGATATGTGACCTCGTACTCAGCCCCGTTCATCTTCCGCTCCATGTTCATCTTGATGAGCGCGTCGAGCTTGTCCATCATATCGACGAGCATGCCCTCATACGTATCATCTTTTGAATCGGCCATATAGCGGCGGAACGCGGGCTGCATATAGTCCGGAAGGAGCGATAATAGCGCTTCGCTCTCGGCCCGCTCATACGCCTCGAACGCAGCCCCGGTCTCAGCGGTCGAATGTTTCACCGGGCCGAGCACGTCCCCGGTCACCCCTTCGACGAGGTCGTGGCAGAGAAGACGGGCCGTCAGTTCGACGACATCGACGTCGATGTCATATTTCTCGCGCTCCAACAACCCACTAAACATGCCGAGCGCGGCAGCCCTGAAGCCGTGGATGGCATCATTGTCGTCAATTGTATTGAAGCGGCCTTTCCAACGCCGGACGCTGTCCATCCGCATGACGTTCTCAATGAACGCCGCCACGTCGGTCTCCGCCTCGACTTGTTCATAGAGCCAACGGACCGATTCGAGCGGATGTTCGCGCAATGCCGCTTTCATCTCTTCCAATTTCGCGACGAAATGGGGCGAGCCGTGTCCGACTTCCCGACGGACGAATAGCATCGCATCGAACGAGTCGATCCCATCGACGAGCCGTCCCTCGAATGAGTCGTCCTCCGCCTCGACGAGGAAACGATAAAAATGTGGCCGGAGCGACTGCGACAGCAACTCGACGAGGCCGAGACTCGCCGTCCGCTCCATCCGTTCGATATGTTCTTTGAGCGTCGGCTCTTTTTTCGTCCGGTGCATAATCGGGCCGGTCTGCACTTCGTTCATATCATGAAATAGTGCCTTACCAAGCACGTCGAGCAGGTTGACGTCATGTCCCCTGTTTTCTTCATAGTACGCCGCGATCAAGCTGAAGACGGCGACGCGGAAACTGTGGCTTGCCGCGTTGTCATGATAATGCGGCGCATATTCGTCCCAGCGTTGTACGTTTTGCATGCGTGTCATCTTGCGGATAAACGTTCCGTTATGCATCAAATTCCTCCTTGGTTCAGTCGTTCCCACGAGTCGTCATGACAGACGATATAGAGCATGTCGTTCGCCTGAAGCGGTGTATCGAGCACCGTCGCGTAATCGAGACGGTCGTTGACAGCGATTAATGTGACGCCTTGGCGTAACAGTTCTTCGGTAGCGGTCCGGACCGTCGTCCATTCCGGTTTCGGCGCGAGCGCTTGGATATTGCCGCCCGACTGTTTGCTGAGCAACTGACGGAAAATCGATGTCGTCCCCGGCTGCAGCGTCGCTTTCGCCATGAGGAGTGACACCGAGTCGTTCGCAAGAATAAAGTCGTCGATTCGGACGTGTTTGAATTTCGAGATGTTCCGTTCCTCGCACACCTCGACGACCGTATGCAAATCGACGCCACGTTCAGACGATAGCGCTTCGACCGCTGACGCGATGAGCAATGATTTTCCGTCAGCGAGAAGTGTCTCCGTGATGCGGGCATCCGCGAAGATGGCGATGCGGCGCGCCTTTAAAATATTGGCCTGCAAGAGTACCGCCTCGTCCGACGCATCCCCGTGGACGAAGTGGACGTGATCATGGTCGTACGGTTCTTCCTTCAACTGATCAATCAAGACGATCTCAGCCTTTGGCTCATAGACGAGCACTTCATCAATCGCTTTTTTCGTCTTCGGCGACCAGCCGATATAGACGTAATGTCCTTCTCCTCGATACACTAACTTCCCCTCCTGTTTTAACCGTTGAAACGTCGCACCGACTTCAACGAGTTTTCCAATCAACGCCCCGATAATCCCAATCCCGAACAGGAACAAGAATATCCCGAGCCAGCGTCCCGCGACCGATGTCGGAAAAAAGTCACCGTATCCGACGGTCGTGAGCGTCGTCATCGTCCACCAAAACGAGTCGAACATCGACGGGAACGTCTCGGGCTCGAGCACAAACCCGAGGACGGTACCGGTCAAGATGATGCCTAGCGATGCCAAGACGACGTTCAAAAACGATAATTTCGATAATCCGCGCCAGACACGAAAAAAGATATGCACAGAAAATTCCCTCCTTTTCCTATATACTAGAGACAACTTACTTGATTTACGAAACCACGTTACGTTCGGTTCCGTATAGAAAGAAAAAAGAAAGGACGACGTCATGAACTCAATCGTTTTAGAATATCGACTTTATAAAAATGAGCTTTCCTTCGAGCCACTCTACCATTATACATCGCTCGGCCTCGATGAAGTACTCGCCCGCCGCGAATGCGAATTTTTCGTCAAGGACGGCATGACCTACAAACAGCGCTCCTCGGCGCTCGAAGGCGAGCAATACTTCTTGATTTACGTCGACCGCTACACGGAAGGCCCCGTCGACAAACACGAGACGAGCGACATCAAAGTTGAGATTCGCACGCTCGACGACCGCTTCGACAATCCGATGCTCGAGGCGTATTACGTCGACCGCCATCTCGACGCGCTCGCCATGCTCGGCAGCCAGTACTTGTACGTCGCCGGCAAAGAATATGAACGTGACTCGGCCGAGGCGGACGAAGATCGTGGCGTCTATGTCATTTACGTCACCCCTACAGGTTATACATTGGAGGAATCAACATGAAGACAAGCAAAAAAATCTTGAGCGGTCTGTCAGCCGCGGTATTAACCGCTTCACTCGCGGCGTGTGGCACCGACGAAACCGAACAAGCAACGTTACCGGAAGAACCGACGGGCTATGAGTGCGACGATTGGGACTGGGATGATGAGACGGAGTCATATTACTGTGACGACGAGCGCTCCCCTCACTTCGGGAGCTTCTTCTTACTCGGTAGCTTGTTCAATTCAAAGAGTGCATTGAAGAACTCCTCGTCTTATAAGAATTACCGTTCGAATGGCGGCGCCAGCAGCATCACCCCGAACAAATCAAACTCAAGTTCCAAATCGGGACTCGGGAGCGGCTCACGAGGCGGCTTCGGGGGATGAAACGGGACGCATTATTCGGCCAAATCCCTTTCTTTTGGCCTGACTTGAACGACGAGGAATACGCCCTTTACGACTGTCTCACCATGTCCACGGACGCGGTGAGGCAGATTCGGGCGGCGACGCGTGACGTCGATACGATTTTCCGCAAGACGAACCGGCTGTTGCGAACGCTCCCGGACGATACGCTCCGCTTGCTCGGTTATCCCGAGGCGAGCTTGCCGTTCCTTCGGGACAAGGCGCTGCCGCAAGAGACGGTGATTGGCCGCTATGACTGGATTGTCAAAGACGGCACCATCAAATTGATGGAGTTCAATGCCGACACACCGACGTTCATCAAGGAACTGTTCGACGTGAACGGCTATGTGACGACAGAATTCGGACTCGATGACCCGAACGCGACGTCGACCGACGAGCTCAAGACTGAACTTCGAAAAGCCGTCATCGCGGCGTGGCAGCGACTCGGCCGGGACGGGACACCGAAAATCGTCTTCACGGCCCACGATGACAACATCGAGGACAAATGGACGACGCGTTTCCTCCAAGAGACGCTCGACTTGCCGTCGGAGTTCGTCCCGCTCGACCGTTTGCTCGTCGATACGGACGGCGTGTTCACACCGTCCGGGGAGCGGATTGACGTCTTGTATCGTCAGACGTACCCGATTGAACATCTGATCAACGACCGGGCACCCGATGGCGATTTAATCGGCATCCGCCTGCTCGAACTGAACGCGGCCAAACACGTCTCGCTCCTCAATCCGCTCTCGGCGTTTCTCATGCAGTCTAAAGGCGTCCAAGCGCTCATTTGGGAACTGTATGAGGCTGATACATATTTCGACGAAGCGGAACGTTCCGTCATCGAAACTTATTTTTTACCGACGTATCTCGAGCCTGATCCGTTTATCGGCCAGAGCGCGTACGTGCAAAAGCCCGCTTTCGGCCGGGAAGGCGACTCCGTCATCCTCTACGACCAAGCCGGTGTCCCGTTCCATAAAGAGACACTCCAGACGTACGCGAACGAGACGGCGGTGTATCAACAGTTCATCGAGCTACCGACCCGTCTGACGAACACGGTCAACGGTCCGCTCGAGACGCACTACATGGTCGGCTGTTTTTGCTTGAACGGCCATCCGTCCGCTCTCGGCGTCCGCGCCGGCAGCATGATTACGAACAACCAGTCTTACTACTTAGCCATCGGCACAACAAAGGAGAATAACTTATGACGTTCATCACGCTCGATTCCATCTTGAGCTTCCTCGCTCACCTCGGCACAGGGTTTGGCCTGATTTTAGCCGGACTTGTCGTCTTCGCCCTTACGACGAAGTATTCGGAACGTAAATTGATTAAAGAAGGTAACGTCGCCGTCGCACTTAAACTTTGGGGGAAAGCGATCGGACTCGCCATCGTCATCTACACGGTGTGGGCGAACAGCGTTAACTTGCTCGATGCCTTCATCTGGGGACTCGTCGGGATTCTCGCTCAAGTGCTCGCCTTCTGGACGTTTGAATACGTCCTGACGCCAGGCGTGAACTTAGAGAAAGAAGTCGAGAACGGCAACCTCGCCATCGGGATTAGCCTTTTCTCCGCCTCACTCGTCGTCGGCATCATCGTCGCCGCGAGCTTGACGTACTAATCAAACAGCCCATGCGCTCAGGATTGAGGCATGGGCTGTTGCTATAAAGGAGGGACGAAATGTCTGCACGTGGATTTTTAATCTTGCTACTGGGAATGCTCACCGTCATCACCATTTCCGTTACCGCCGGAATCCAATCGTATAACGATGTACAAGAAAAGCAAGCATCCGAACAGGTACAACAAGAATTGAACGACCAGATGACTGCCCAAGGGTGGTCTGCTTACAGATTATATGAGCGGGAAAGCCCATACCGGGCATAGCCCGCCTTTAGGCATGGGATGAACGTGAGTTCGGATGTGAAAAACATCCGACATTCGGGTATATATATCCCATAGACAAGTACAAGTCTCTAAAACGCCCGTGTCCATCGCTCCTTGAGAATCGTATCCGGTTCGGTCACGAAACCATGTGACCGGTAAAACGATGCCTGTCGTCACGTAAAAGACGCTAAAACATCAGGTGGGCACACCTGCAACGACCTGTGATGGATGGTAACAGTCCATCAGCCTGAGAACCTATAGGGTCTGTCTCAGGAGGGGTGATGGCATACCCTCGTCTGAAGGCTTGAGCAAAACAGAAATGGACTGCGCTCGCACAAGCACTTCAGAATCCCACGGTTTCAATCGTGGGAGTGTCAAGAATACCATAAATTAGAAGGATCGACCGTCACGCTATTCACGAACGCAGACGACACGATTCTCGGTCTAGGCATCATGAAAACGAACGGTGAGTTTAGTAGCTCGACCCGTGACACAATTGAAGAAACACCATTCGACTGGGCTCATCTTGGCAATGGAACAGACGAATACCTTGGGGTTCGGTTGAACAATCAACCCGAAGACGTCGTGTACTTGCGGTTACAGAATTCCGATTGGAGTAAAACCTACATGGTCAACAATCCTCGAGACGAAGGATATATCAGGACTTACTTGATTACTCTAGAGAAGACGCTACTTGGCGACTGGACAATCGAAACGCTCGACCGCGACAAAAACGTGATCCACGCTGAGCAACTATAAAAACCGCAAACCGATAACCGGTCTGCGGTGATAAGACGACTGTTTTCGCAGTCGTCTTTTCTTATGCTTTGGCGAGTACGGCCGATGGACCGAAGAACTCGTAACGGGCTTGTGGAATCGTTTGAACGACCGTCTCCATCATCGCGGTCGGGCCACACGTGTAGACGTCGTGTCCGTCGACATCGAGTGCTTCGAGTTGTTTTGCACTCATGCAGCCTGATACGTCATCGACGTGCGTGATGAGCTGGACACCAGCGTTCACGAGTTCGTCGAGCTCTTCACCGAGCGGACGGAGGTTTGTGCTACGGACCGCATGCAATAACGTGACCGAACGGCCTTGGTCGAGTGCCGTTTTCGCCATGTTGAAGAGCGGTGTGATACCGATGCCGCCAGCGATGAGTGTGAGCGGACGATCCGATGCTTCGAGCACGAATTCGCCAGCTGGGGCACTCACTGGAATCTCCGTACCGACCGTCTGCTCATGGAGCCAGTTTGAGACGAGACCTTCCGCTTTTGGTGCGATCCAGTAGCCGTCTGCTGTCGTCTCGACGACGCTATATTGACGATGGTGCAAGATGTCTTCCCCAGCGATACGGGCTTGGACCGAGATATATTGACCTGGGATGGCCTTCCCGACGACGCCATCGTTCGCTTTGATCCGGAATCGTTTCACTTCCGGCGTGTCTTCAATCACTTCAGCGACCGTGAACGGTTTGAAACCGATCCATGGCGCATCGGCATACATCTGTTTCTCGAGCGAGATGAAGACGTCGGCGATGACACCATATGCTTTCGCCCACGCGTCAATGATGTCCGGCGTGGCTGCTTCACCGAGCACGTCTTGAATCGCGCCGAGTAAGTTCTCACCGACGATCGGATAATGTTCCGGACGGATGTTCAAGCTCTTATGTTTATGAAGCGCCGGTTGGATGGCCGGAAGAATCGCTTCGAGACGATCGATATGGACGGCTGCCGCGTAGACAGCGTTGGCGAGCGCCTCTGGCTGACGACCGCGTTTTTGGTTCGTATGGTTGAAGAAGTGGCGGACTTCTGGGTTGTTTTCGAACATGCGTTTATAGAAGTGACTCGTGATGGCAACACCGTGGTCTTTCAGGACCGGTGCGGTCGCTTTGACGATATCCATCGTTTGTTGATCTAACATATTGTTTCCCCCTTTTTGAAAGTACACGTCCATTATGTGAGGTAAGTCACTTCAAAAGCAATATATTAAATACTTATTTAGACACAAGTTTAAATTTCCGCCTTGAATCCGCCACGCTTTTTTCACATCTTCCATCGTCGCGCTTTCGTCAGATGTCTTGTACAATGAACGGATGAAGAGGTGAAACATCATGCGGCTCACGCAAACGTGCGATTACGCACTTCGAACACTCATGTATAGCGCCACGTTCTCCCATCGTCTCGTGACGATTCAAGAAGTGGCGGATCAATATCAGATTTCAAAGAACCACGTCATGAAAGTCGTCTATGAGCTCGGCAAGCACGGTTATCTCGAATCGGTGCGCGGCCGTGGCGGCGGCTTCCGGCTCGCCCGACCGATGGAGGACATCAACGTCGGCGACGTCGTCCGGACGATGGAACCGTTCGAGCTCGTCGAATGTTTCGGCGAAGGACGATGTGTCATCGCGCCCGCATGCGACTTGCGGAGCGTGTTGAACGAGGCGATGCTCGCCTTCCTGCACGTGCTCGACCGCTACACAATCGCCGACCTCGTCGCCAACCGGACGAACGAACTCGCCATGTTGCTAGGCATACAAAACCCGACGGACTGAATAGTCCGTCGGGTTTTGTATGTCGGTATGATGTTTGCATGTCATCCCCACCAACGCTTCATAATTTTCTTCACGTATAACTCAGGAGAAGTATATTCCAGGAAATGATATAAACAATTGTTCAAATCAATCTCGAGGCTTTCATCAAGTTCATTCCCGTCCTCATCGTACAACTCGAAGTGTCCATACTTCCAGTCATCATATGCGTCTTGAAGCAAATCGTGATAAGATATCCAATCCCTTCCGAAATTTGAGATGAAAGTCGGTTTCCATTGATTAATATGGATGTTGTGCAACAACTCCTCAAATGGAGACGAGTACCATTCTTTTTCTCCAAGGTTTTTTACGATGGTTTGAAACACTTCCTTCGTCATCGGCTCAACGCCCCCAGAATAGTCATAGCTGACTTTATTGAATTGGTAGGGGTGTGGAAACGACTCTACTGTTTTGACCCATTGATACGGAGGATATTTCTCGATGATGTCCCCTAATAGTTTAGAAATGACCAAATTGACCTCCTGCTCGTCCAATCGTTTCATCCTCTCACTTATGTTAGCCGTGTAACCAATTATAGCGGTTTCAACTTCGCCTCGATTTCAGCTCGTCGCGGCTCGAGAAACGGCGGCAGCGCCAAGCGTTCCCCGAGTGACTCGACCGGCTCATCGGTCGCAAAGCCCGGCCCGTCCGTCGCGAGTTCCACTAAAATCCCGCTCGGCTCACGGAAATAAATCGATTTGAAATAATAACGGTCGATCAGGCCCGAATGACTGATGCCGAATGAATCGAGCCGCTCGACCCAACGCGCCATCTCCAAATCATCCTCGACGCGGATCGCGATGTGGTGGACACTGCCTCGTCCTGGACGCTCCGACGGTAAATCTGGACGGTCGACGAGATGAATCTCGGTCGCCACACCCCCGTCCCCCGTCTCGAACACACGAACCGATTGACCGTTCCGTTCGAACTCGGACGTGAACCGATAACCAAGCACGTCCGTTAGTACCCGCTCCGTCTTCTCAATTCGCCGCACCGTCCACTCGCTAAATCCGAGGCCGAAGACGGCGACGTCTGCCGGCACCGGTCCGTTTTTCCGCGGCGTCCCTGACCCGCCCTCGACGAGACAGAGCCGTTGCCCCTCCTCGTCCTCGAAGTAAAGCGTCGGACGACCGAGCACTTCCTCGACCGGATCATGGAGTACACCGAATTCGAAAAATCGCTCAAGCCAGTACGACAATGCCCCGTCCGGCACCCGAAGCGCTGTCCGCGAGATGCTGCTCGACCCTTTATACGTTTGCCCGAGAAAAGGCAGCTCGAAGAACGTCAAATCCGTCCCCGGTGTCCCCGATTCATCTGCGTAAAACAAGTGATACATCGATGGATCGTCTTGGTTGACCGTCTTTTTGACAAGTCGCATCCCGAGTACCTCCGTATAGAATCGCAAGTTCTTCAACGCGTCCCCTGTCATCGCCGATACGTGATGTTGTCCTAAAATCGCCTTCATCCGACTTCTCCCCTTTCAACTTTGATTATATTGTACCATCCACAAATAAGTAAAGTTAGCTTTACATTAAGTAAAGTTTACTTTACACTGAAGATAGAAACAAGAAATGAGGTGGCGGCATGCCATTAATCAATCGCGTCAAAGAGTTGCGGGCCCGGCATCAATTGACCCAAGGCGACTTGGCAGCCAAAGTCGGTGTGACGAGACAGACGATCATCTCGCTCGAAAAAGGGAGCTACACGCCGTCGCTTCTGCTGGCGATGCAAATCGCCCGCGTGTTCGAGGAACCGGTCGAATCTATTTTCACAATCGAGGAGGAAACAAATTGAAACACGTCGTCATCCAATCCATCTCCAGCATCATCTTGTACGTCCTGATGGCATTTCTGTTCAGTTCGTTCTTGTCTGACGTGTCGACCGTCATCGAGACCGACCGATTCGAAATTGAGTTTAACTTATTGCCGCTCTTGCTGTTAGTCGGCTTCTTTATCATTTGGACAATCTATTCGTTCAAGACACGCCCGAACCAAAACTTAAGCTTTGGCCAATGGTCGGTCCGGATGACAGAATTTAGCGAAGTCGACGAACGCGAGCAGATCATCACGGCGAAAGCGACGAAAGCCGCCTACGTCTCGTTCGGGATTACTGTGCCGCTCCTCATGGCGTCATTCATGTTTTATCCGCTGTTCGAGAACGCGTTCCCCGCTTATCCGATTTACGCACTCGCCTCGACACTGATCATCTCGACACTCGTTTATATGACGACTTGGATCCGCGCCTATACCCATTAAGGAATTCACATCGAATTCCTTTTTTTGTGTCGATTTTTCGTCGAGTCGTTCCCTACGATTGCGAATTCAGTCACGTCGTGCTTATATATAACTAAACGGTTATATACTAAATGTATTGAAGGGGTCTTTCATCGTGAAAACCATCGATTTGACGACCGGTCAGGTTCAACGCGTCATCGTGGCGCTTGCCCTCCCGCTCGTCGGCAGTTCGCTTTTACAGTTCACGTATAGTCTCGTCGATATGTTCTGGGTCGGTGCGCTCGGTAGCGACGCCGTCGCCAGCATCGGCGCGGCCAGCTTTTATATCATGCTCGGTCAGGCGATTCAATCCCTTATCGTCGTCGGCGCCGGCATCAAAGTGTCGCAAGCCGTCGGACGGCGGGATCAGGCGTTGATTCAGCGCTACGTCCGGGCCGGGAGGCGGATGAACCTTGGTCTCGGCCTGTTATTCGTCACCGTCCTCGCCGCGTTCGGCCAGGCGCTTATCGGCTTTTTGAACATGGACGCACCGGCTGTCGAGCAGTTGGCGTACAGTTATTTGCTCGTCAGTGCACCGATGCTCATCTTTTCGTTTTTCAACTTGTTGTTCGCCCGACTGTTCAGCGCTTATGGCAATACGACGACGGCGATGCGCATCAACGCGACCGGGGTCACGCTCAATATGATTCTGTCGCCGCTCTTCATCTATCCACTCGGACTCGGCGTCGTCGGAGCCGGTCTGGCGACGCTCGTCGCGAACGTCGTCATGTTCGGCTTCTTCTGGCATCGGGCCCGCGTCTTGTTCGATTGGGAGGAGACGGTTGAACCGAATCGCACAGACTATAGAGAAATTCTTCGCCTCGGCTTCCCGATGGCGACCCAGCGCGTCTTGTTCACCGTCATCAGTATTTTCCTCGCCCGCATGATCGGTTCATACGGGACCGAGGCAATCGCGGCCCAGCGCATCGGGCTTCAAGTCGAGTCGATCGCCTATATGATGATCGGCGGATTGAACGGTGCCATCGCGAGTTACACGGGGCAAAATCTCGGCGCCCGCAAAGTGGACCGGGTCCATGAGGGGTATCGGGTGACGACGCGGCTCGGCATCTTGTATACCGGGTTGATCACACTCGTCTTCCTCTTCGTTCCAAACGTCCTGATCGGGCTGTTCGTCGATGACCCGACAACGATTGACATCGGTGCGAACTATTTACGGATCATCGGGATTTCGCTCATCTTCGCCTCACTTGAGATGATTGGGAACGGCTACTTCTCCGGACTCGGGCTACCGAAAATTCCGGCGACGATTTCCATTGTCTTCACCGTCGCCCGCATCCCGCTCGCGCTTGCCCTCGAGCCTTATCTCGGTATCGATGCCATCTGGTGGAGCATCGCCCTCTCGAGCATCATCAAAGGGCTCGTCTCTGCCCTCTATGTCCGACTAATGAAAAAGGAAGTGAGTTCCCTTGCAGAAGCAATTTAATCAACTAACTAAACAATTGTTGCACGGGCGCTTCGCCATCGAGCGTGAAATGCTCCGCGTGACACCCGATGGCACGCTCGCCGCTACGAAGCACCCGACAGCACTCGGAGACAAAGCGACGCACCCATATATTACGACCGACTTCTCGGAAAGTCAGATCGAGCTGATCACACCGACGTTCCCGACCGTCGAGGCGGCGCACGACTTCCTACAGACGCTGTATGATATCACGGCACTGAATATCGGTGACGAACGGCTTTGGCCGCAATCGATGCCGTGCGCGCTTCCTGACGGCGGGGTCATCCCGCTCGCGGATTTCGGCAATTCAGGACTCGAGGCCGGCCGCTATCGGGAACACCTGCTCCAAAAATACGGGGCGAAAAAACAGCTCATCTCGGGCATCCATTTCAACTTCTCGTTCGCAGACGAGTTGATTGCCGCCCTCTATGAAGGATCGCCGGAACGCTACGACCGTTTCAAGAACGACCTTTATTTAAAACTCGTCCGCAACTATTTACGGACGCGTTGGCTCGTCGTCTATCTGTTAGGCGGGACACCGGCTGTCCATACGAGCTATGAAGAACGTTGCGTCAGTCAAATGCAGGCACTCAGCGAGGACGTGTATTCGAATACGACGGCGTTGTCGTACC
Organism: Exiguobacterium sp. s40; assembly: GCF_018617905.1. Classification (NCBI taxonomy): domain Bacteria; kingdom Bacillati; phylum Bacillota; class Bacilli; order Caryophanales; genus Exiguobacterium; species Exiguobacterium sp. s40. The sequence goes on from NZ_JACSLC010000003.1 coordinate 255,258, forward strand.
GCAATAGTGACTGCGGCTACACGAATGTCGAGCCGCTCTATCCGGACTATTCAACGCTCTCGGACTATACCGCGAGCGTGCGCCGCTTCATCGCCCAAGGTGACATCGCCAACCCGAACGAGCTCTACTCTCCGATTCGGTTGAAGACGTCACGAGGAGGCAATGACTTGGAACGACTCGAGACGAACGGCATCGATTACATCGAGATTCGCAATATCGATTTGAACCCGTTCGAGAAGACCGGTATCGCCCTGTCCGATTTGAAGTTCTTGCACGTCTTCTTGCTCTACTTGACGTTGAAAGACGAGACACGATTTGTGGATTGGCAGGCCGAGGCGTTCCACAACCAACAACGCGTCGCGAAACAAGGTCTATCGCCAACACTCATGTTGTACCGCGATGGAGAGACGTTGGCGCTCCAGACGTACGCTCGTGATTTGCTCGACGAGATTGAAGCGTTCAATGACCGATACGCACTCGGGTTCGACGACGTCTTTGCCTCTGTCCGTAATCGGATCGACCATGTCGAGGCGACTTACGCATCACGCCTCACCTCCGCCATGATGACGGACGGCTATACAAAGTGGTCACTCCGACAAGCGGAACTATTCTATCAAGACGCCTACGCCAATCGGTTCCGGATGCACGGCTACACGGACATGGAGCTATCGACACAGATTTTGATGAAAGCAGCCCTGAAACGTGGGTATGCGGTCGATGTCATCGACCGTGATGACCAATTTCTACGCATCCGACACGGCAACCAGACCGAGTACGTCAAACAGGCAACGAAAACGTCGAAAGACAACTATGTGTCGGTACTCATGATGGAAAACAAGACGGTGACGAAACACGTGCTCGCCGAACACGGCATCCGTGTTCCGGGAGGAATCGAACTCCGCAGTGAAGCCGATTTACAGGACGCCTGGACTATGTTCGCGAATGAACCAATCGTCTTGAAACCAAAATCGACGAACTTCGGGATCGGCATTCACATCTTCAAGGACGGGACGACGTTCGAGGAGGCGCTCGAGGCGTTTCGTCACGCTCTTGCGTTTGACGACGTCGTCCTGCTCGAGACGTTCCTACCCGGGAAAGAATATCGTTTCCTCGTCATCGGTGACGAGGTCGCAGGCATTTTACACCGTGTCCCGGCGAACGTGACCGGGGACGGCGTATCGACGATTCGTGAACTCGTCGCAAAAAAGAATGAGGATCCGCTCCGCGGGAAAGGCTATAAGACACCGCTCGAAAAAATTGACATCGATGACATCGTCGTCGCGTTCCTGCGTCCACAAGGCAAGACGCCGGACAGTGTCCTCGCCGATGGCGAACTCGTCTTCCTTCGTGAGAACTCGAACATCAGCACGGGCGGTGACAGTATCGACTATACAGACCAGATTTCCGATTCATACAAACGGATCGCGGTCGAGTCAGCCCGAGCGATTGGCGCGACGATTTGCGGCGTCGACATGATGATTCCGTCGCTCGCGCGTGAAGGTGATTACGGCATCATCGAGCTGAACTTCAATCCCGCCATCCATATCCACTCCTTCCCTTACGAAGGCAAGGAACGACCGATTGGCGAGACCGTGCTCGATTTGTTATTTGACGGAAAAGGTTGAACAAATCCCTGAATCGGGAATAGAGACTACATTGATTAGATATATGTATCTTCTGTCTCGAGAAAGGGGTCTTTCCAATGGAAAAAGTAAAGTCTCAAATCGAAGGCAAAACATTAGTCGTCGAACGCAGTTTTAACGCGCCGCGTGCGCTCGTGTTCGAGGCATTCTCAACACCGGCCCACCTCGAAGCATGGTGGGGACCGGACGGATGGAAGACAGAGGTTCGTACATTCGAGTTCGAACCAGGTGGCACATGGCATTACAAAATGACGTGTGTCGACAAGGAGCAGGGTGACTATTACGGTATGGAGTCATGGGGGAAATCGACGTTCCTCGAAATCGACCCGCACCGAAAAATCGTCTATATGGACGCATTCTCGGACGCGGACGGACACGTCAATCCTGAACTTCCCGTCATGACGATCACGAACGAGTTTGTCGACATCCCGAACGGCACACTGTTCATCAGCCGCTCCGAATTCACGGACGCCGAGTCGCTCCAGCAAGTCGTCGAGATGGGGGCCGTCGAAGGCTTCTCTTCGCAACTCGAACGGCTCGACGCCATCATATCGCATTAAAAACAAGCACCGCATCTCTCTTGTTGAGATGCGGTGCTTGTTTGGCGTCAAAATAAGAAATAGCTGACAATCAAGATCAACGTGAAAATAAACACCATCCCGATGGCGAGCGCGACGAGGCTCATCTTCGCCGATTTGAACTGCTGAGAGTTGATGGTATGGACCTTTTTCAAATACGACCGGGTCCCGACGAGGATCGTCGCAATCCCGAAGATGATCGACAAGATGCCGATGGCCGTAATCAATTGGTGCTCGGCCCCGCTCAAATTCTCACTTCGATAGTAGTGGAAATTCGTCACGAGAAAGCCGATCCCGATGACGGTGATCGCCGTCCGAATCCAGGCGAGGAACGTCCGCTCGTTGGCGAGATGTTGCTGGATGTACTGCGAATCGACCGTCTTTTCTAAATCAAGTTTCATCATATCCTCTCCTTCTCATTCACTCAGTCAATCAAGTGGTTCTTCAGCGCGAACTGGACGAGCTCATGCCGATGCTTCATATGAAGCTTGGTCATGATTCGACTTTTATGATTCTCGACCGTTTTGGGGCTAATGCCGAGTTTCTCTCCAATCTCGATATTGCCGTAACCGAGCGTCGTCAAACGTACAATCTCGGTCTCGCGTCGTGTCAATAGCGGCGACTCTTTCTTATGCACGGCCATTTTTTCAACGTACGCTTCAGGTAACGATGTCGCATAGTATCGTTTACCTGCCATCACTTGTTTGATCCCGTGCACGAGCTGACTCGGATCGCTGTTCTTAGACAAATAACCCGGGACGCCGAGTTCGAGCGCCCGCTTAATATAAAGTTCCTCATCGTGCATCGTCAGCAAAACCACTTTCGCCGTCGGCACTTCTTCCGCTAATGCATTTGCTGTTAAAAAGCCATCAAGCCCGTTCGGCATCGTGATGTCGAGCAAGACGATATCCGGCATCGTCCGAATCGCTTCTTGGACGGCAGCTGTGCCGTCCTCGGCTTCACCGACCACTTCGACGTCGCGATATGAGCGAAACATCAACTTTAATCCGCGACGGACTAGCTCATGGTCATCGACGATCAACACTTTAATCGGATTCATGGCGACCTCGCTCGATCGGGACCGACACCGAGATGTCCGTCCCTCTGTTGACTACGGAATGAAGAGTAAACGTTCCATGGATTGTCTTGGCGCGCTCTTCCATATGTCGAAGCCCTAATCCTTTATCCACTTTATCAGCTTGGAAACCAGCACCATCATCCTTGACCATGAGTTCGATGTGGCCGTCATTTTCAACAATCCGGCACGTCACTGTTCGCGGATGCGCATACTTCATGCTATTGACGAGCGCTTCTTGAACAATACGGTACAGATTGATTTCAAGGAGGTGATCATAGCGGGAAGCGAGATGGATATTCGAATCGAACGTCACGTGTGGATATCGAGTCGCAAAACTGTCCAGCAATACTTTTAACGCGGAAGCGAGTCCGAATTGATCGAGCTCAATCGGGCGCAATTGTTTAGAATACCCTTTCACATTATCGACTAAGCGGCTCACTTCAGCCAGCACGGACTCAATGTATGCTTTCTTCTCAGGGTCCGATACATCGGACTGGAGTGCGCCTAATGCGAGGGCGATGCTGAAGAGGGATTGACCGACCCCGTCATGAAGCTCTCGGGATAATCGTTCATGCTCTTCTTCCCGCGCTTGAATCAACTCTCGGACCATCTGTTCCCGTAGCGCGTGTGCTTCTCGCCGCTTTCGCTCTGTAAAATCACGGAGCACGAGAACATAATACGTCGAACCCGAAATTGGATCGTTGAGGATGCGCGCCGTGTTCATTTCTACGTCAACCATTTTTCCGGAGTATGTCGGCATCTCTGATGTGAAGTATGGAGAACGTTCGTAATGAATCAAATAACATCTTTCTTCGCCGGGTTCGATGTTCCGATGTTGGCAAAATGAACAATAAGGCACCGGTTCGTCAAGGCGCCAACCGGTCAACTGCTCGGCCGCAGCGTTCATCGTGATGATTTGACGGTTGTGGTCCATGACGATGATGCCGTCTTTCAAGACATTTAAAATCTGTCCTTCAAAATCGTGGAGCCCCACGTCGTCTCCCCCTTTCAAGAACTTACTTCTCCCTCTATCATACCCCTAGGGGTAATCAAGTGCCAACTTTTCTGTCCTCTCGTCTCTACAGCAACAACAAAAAAGGGCATGCTTCATGCACGCCCTTCGCTGACAAGTTCAGATGATTATTTACTTCACACTCGAGCGCTCCGCCAGCACCTCGATTGTCGCCTGCATGTACTTCAATCCATGCTGAACAGACGGCTCTTTCATCCAGCGCATAAGTGAGAATAGTGAAATGTGGCGATTGTCTCGTTCGACCCGTAGCTGTACCTCCTCGACAAGCGCACGTGTCGTCTCCGCTTTTTCTTTGATTGGCGTCACATACTCGTCGACACGTTGTCCAATGAGGTCTCGTGTTTTAGGATCATTATACACGTCCTGACCGAACGCAAAGATGTTCTCCAGTTGATTCGTCACTTGTAGAAGCATCGGTAACTTTTCGACGAGTTTGAGCGCCGCTTCAAGTGTCTCAATTTGAATGTTCGAGGAATCCAGCAACAGATCAACTTTGTCTTTTACTTGTTGGTCGTTCATCGTCGCCATGCCAAAATCGACAGCGTCTTCGAGACGGCGAAGCGATTTCTCAATTTCTGGTAATCGCTCAGCGAGGGAGACGAGCGCTTGCTCGACATCCGGTCGTGTCAACGCAGACTCTAATGTCTGTTCATTCAGTGACGTTCGTTCCATGTTCTTCTCCCCCTCCCTCACATCGTTCCTTTCAGCATGCCGTTCCAATACATGATTGGCAGAAAGTTTTTTTTCAGGATGTACATGCTGTGACGCTCTTTCGCTTGATTGAATGGCATGGACTCTTGCGGAACTTTCTCATAATCGAACTCAGCCAAAATGAGCTTATTGTATCCTGTCACAATCGGGCACGACGAGTAGCCATCGTACGTGAAAGTCGGAACTCGGTCGGACATGAGCGCCATCACATTTTGCGCGACGACCGGGGCTTGTTTTCGGATTGCGGCCCCCGTCTTCGACGTCGGTAGATTAGTACAATCGCCGAGTCCGAAAATATTGTTATATCGTTTATGTTGCAGCGTATGCATGTCGACATCAATCCAACCGCCAGCATCGGCCAATTCACTTTCGCGGATAAACGCCGGGGCTTGCATCGGTGGTGTGACGTGAATCATATCGTAACGGATGTCGAACGTTTCCCCGCTATCCAAATTCTCGAAGACGGCAAGTTTGTCATCGGCTTGAATCTCAATCAGATTGACGCGGAAATGTGTCTCAATCTGTTTTCGGTCCAGTACTTTTTCAAGGGCCGTCCGGTATTTTGTCACATCAAAGATGGCTGGGTTGGCCGAACCGAAGACGACTTTACTATTATGACGAATTCCGGTTTTTGCGAAATAGTCTTCTGCCAAATACATAATTTTTTGCGGTGCGCCTCCACACTTCACAGGAGATGCGGGATGGGTGAACAGTGCTGTCCCACCGTCGAATCCTTTCAGCGTCTCCCACGTGTAATCCACATGTTCGTATGAGTAGTTGCTACATACTTGTTTCGTTCCGAGAGCCGCTTCTAATCCTTTAATCCGACCCCAATCGATTTCGATACCGGAAGCGACAATCAAATAATCGTATTGGATCGAACCGTTCGTGGCCGTCTCAACGTGATTCGTTTCCGGTTCGAAGCGCACGACTTTGTCTTGCAGCCATCTTGCTCCTTTCGGAATCAATGTGTCCATCTCACGTTCGGACTCTTCTTTTTTCGCCGCACCTGCTCCGACAAGTGTCCAAAGCGGTTGATAGTAATGCTTCGCAGCAGGGTCAATCACTAACACTTCATCTGCCAAGTGTTGCTTCTCCCGTAGCAAACGGGCGGCGACACTAATCCCTCCGGTCCCTGCCCCAACAATCACGACTCGATAATGTTTACGCATCACGTAACTCCCCTTCCGTCTATTACTTGTTCGACCAAAATATGTCGAAGACGTGAACTTCCTCACGCCTTCAGCATATTTGAAAGCGTATACATTTTATATAGGGGAAGTCCCTCATTTTTCAACAAGGCTAGGGATTACTAGGAATTCTTTGATGTCGATAGCGACAGGATTCACTTGTTCAACGTTTGTTTTTGTGATAAAAATCACGGGAAAAACCCTCGTATAGCGTGAAATAGAGGATGACTACAAACGTAGGGGAATTCCCTCATTTGATTTGAAACGTATTGACCACCATATACCTAAGGGGGTATAAAGAGGTCATCTTATTTGTAGGAGGACCTCTCTTCAATGAAACACTTATCTTATCATCCGCTCCATTTTTTAGCCGCCCTTGGCAATGGTGGCCTCGCTGTCTCATTTTTCATGTATTTCATGTTCTTGATTCCTCATCCGGACTCGCCTCTGCCACATTTCGACCATTTACGTGCTACGTTCGAACGCGGGGGTGTTTCGCAGATTCTCGTCGCCCTCGTCTCTGTGATGATTATTGGCCTCTCGATCAACCACTTTCGTCTGCTCGCTTGGAACGTCCGGTCCTTCCAAGCGTATAAGCGAACGCCGGCATACCAGGTCTTGAAAGGAACTCCAGGTGAGGTCGCCGTCATGGCTGAACCTCTTACGTATGCGATGAGTGTCAACGTATTGTTCATCCTCGGTGCTTTATTTGTTCCTGGACTATGGGCAAACGTACAATCACTCTTTCCATACGCGCTGGTTGCCTTTCTAATGATCGGGGTGTATGCACTCGTCCGTTACACCCAATATATCTCGCACATATTGGTCAACGGCAAATTTCCTGTCGACAACCTCAATCAGTTCGGTCAATTTTTAGGTGCGTTTGCTTTCGTCATGATTGCCGTCGGTTTGGCCAGTCCTGCCGCCATGTCAACGACACCATGGGTTTCTGTTACCGCGGCAGTCACGTCCCTGTTCTTTTTGACCCTCGTCGGAGGAATCTTGTTCTTTTTCGGAGGCATGAGCTTACGAGCGGTATTATCAAAAGGACTTGCTAAATCAAGTGCACCGACTATCTGGCAACTCATTCCCATCTTTACGTTATTCGGAATCACGTTCGTTCGTCTCTACTCGATGGTTTCCCATCGTATACTCGAGACAGAGGTGAACACCGCCCTTCTTTTCATCGTGCTCGGTCTCTTGTTCATGGCAAGTACCGCCGTCGGACTCATCGGATGGCGCGTCTTGAACCGCCTCGATTATTTCAATGAACAACCCGACGGTGCTGCCAGTTTCGGACTCATCTGCCCTGGAGTCGCCTACGTCGTCCTCGGTATGTTTTTCGTTCACTGGGGGCTCGTCCAAAACGGTTTTCTCGTGGCACATAGTCTGACCCATTATGCAGTCTTGTCCCCGCTTATCTTCGTTCAAGCGAAGACCATCCAATGGCTTATCAAACTATCGATGAAACATTTGGCGTCTCAAGCGAGCAAATCAAAACTCGAAGCCGCGTAAACAACTTAAAACGCCTGCTCGCAAGACGTTCGTCTCGCGAGCGGGCGTTTTTCTAGTTAAGAAAGAAACGTTCGAAATAGCTCGTCAAGCTGCGACGGCTCAATCTTCCCATACGCATCCCCGATACTGATTTCGGTCGAACAATAGCCGTCATGCGGCACGAGATAACCTGTAATGCCGATTCTGGTTGCATCTTGAACGGCTCGAATCTGTGCCGCGACCTCCTTCACGTCTCCTTCAAGATGAAGATGGAACATATTCGTCACTGGCACGTCCGGTGTCGTCCACACCCCGTCAAGCGCATTGAACCGGTGCGCGAGAGCTTTGGCTTGTTCGACATACGTCCCCATCTTGTCTTTCCGTAGCTCATAGTAATAGTCGGCTGGGATGATGTATGGATATAGTCCAATCAAATCACCGCCGTACCGACGTTTCCATATTCTCGCCTCGTCACAGAACGGTTTAGGTCCGGCCAAGATAGCCCCGGCAATACCGCCGATTCCTTTATAGAACGAGACGTAGACGCTATCGAATAGCGCGCATACGTCCTCCGCCGTCTTCCCATAATACGGGAGCGTCTCGAGGAGGCGTGCTCCGTCGAGATGCAGACGAATCCCCCGCTCCTGGCACAAATGACTAATCGCCTCAAGTTCAGCAAATGACGGTAAGTAACCGCCGAGTTCCCGTTGTGGCAACTCAATCAACAGGCAGGCGACATCCGGTAACGCCTTCACTTCGTCGAGCGTCATCAACCGGTCGTCATCCCCAAGCAAAATCGGTTCGAGGTGATGCAACTCCTTCAACCCGTCCTGTTCGTGAATCTCCAAGTGACAGAGCGGATGATAGGCGACGTTTCGATTTCCGGTCTCGTCCGCCCAAATCCGTAAGGCGATTTGTTGTGCCATCGTGCCGCTCGGGAAGAAAATCGCATCCTCCATACCCAGTTCTTGCGCCATTTTTTGCTCGAACCGCATGATGACCTCGCCCGTCCCATAGTGGTCGCTCACCTGATTCGGGTCGACCTCAGCGAACGCCTGTTGCAAGACGCCGACAGTTCGTTCCCCGTGACCGCTCAGTTGATGCGACGTCTGTTGATACGATGTGCGTAAATCCATGTCATCCCCTCCACAACAAGCCCCCTGTCCGTAGACAGGAGGCTCTCAAGTTAGTCGTGCATGCGGACGATTAATTTGCCGCGCACTTTGCGTGTTTGTAGCTGTTCCAAACCATCTTTTAATCGTTCGAACGGCAAGACGTCCGTGACGAGGTCGTTCAATTCACCCGCCTCGAGTAGCTTCATCATCTCTTCGGCCATATACGACAAGTTACGGATGGCCCGCTCGTTCTCACTCGCATGGGCCGCACCGAGGGCAACTTCATGAATCGACGGCGACAGCGTGAACCCTTTCATGTTCGACATGTCAGGTGGACCGGCGATATAAGCGAGCTGTCCACTGAACGCGAGCCGGTCGAGGTCCGCCGTCGCCACATCGCGTCCGACCGTGTTCAAAATCAGGTCGACACCGCGACCGTCTGTCAGTTCCATGATTTTCTCCGTCACGTCCTCGACGTTGTAGTCGATGGCGACATCGGCACCGAGTGATGTGACCCAGTCAAAGTTTTCCGGCGATGCCGTCGTGAACACTTTAAGCCCAAGTTTTTTGGCGAGTTGAATCGCGTAACCACCGACTCCTCCCGCTCCGGCGTGGACGAGAATCGTCTCTTTGTCGCGCGTGTTCAACTTCTGCATGATAGCCTCATACGCTGTCATGCCGGCACAGAGGATGGCCGCAGCGGCCTCGTCGCTCACTTCCGGCGGAACGACGGCGCAAGCACGCGCATCGACGACCGCATACTCGGCGAAGCCGCCGTTGTTTCCAAGACTCGTATGGACGGCGACACGTGAACCGGTAATGATATTGGCGATGCTCGAACCGACTTCGACGACTTCCCCGACCAGGTCGACGCCGAGAATGTGTGGGTACGACCAGTTCGGGTTGCCGTTCGTGCCGACTTTATAGTCGACCGGGTTCAACGCGACCGCTTCGACTTTGATGAGCAGTTCGCCCGCATCTGGTGTCGGCCGCTCCACCTCACCGATGTGTAGATGTTCTAATCCAGGTTGATCAAGTAGCCAAGCCTTCATGCTCAATACGCTCCTTCCGAATACGTCAGTTCATAGGAATGCGAGTAGATTTCGACGAGGTTGCCGAACGGGTCTTCACAATACACCATCCGGTACGGTTTATCGCCCGGGTAATATTCCCGGATTGGCATCCGTTGTTTTCCGCCATGGGCGACGATTTTCTCAACGAGCCCTTCGATGTCCGGGTCTTGAACACAATAGTGGAAAATACCCGTCTTCCAAAACTCGAAATTATTCTCCGGCTTCTCATTGTTTGGGAACTCGAACAGCTCGATGCCAATCTTATCACCCGTCGACATGTGGGCGATTCTGAAGCTGCCCCAGCCCGGTCCGAATACGTCCGAGCACATGACACCGATCGGCGAGTCGTCCTCGACGACTTCCGATGGTTGCATGATGGTGTTCCAGCCCATCACGTCCTCATAAAATTTAACTGCTTCGGTCACACTCGGGACCGATAGCCCGATATGTGAGAATGTACGTGGATATGTCACTGTCATCCGCTCCTTTTTGTTTGCTCAATTTGATGGATAACGATACGATACCTTCATCGAAGCAATAAAAAAAGTACGCACATTCAAGTAACTACCCGAAAGCGAGGCGAATTGAACATGACGACCCCGTTCCCCGTCAATAAGGCGCTCGACATCATCGGCGGTAAATGGCGGCCTCAAGTGTACTGTACGCTCGAGAACGGCCCGCGCCGCTTCTCGGAGATTCAGCGCGCCATCCCTGACGTCAGCCGTAAAGTGTTGACCGACCAACTCCGTGAACTCGAACAACTTGGCATGGTCCGCCGCATCGACTATTCGACCGAGAAACAGCTTCACGTCGAATACTCGCTCACCGAGGACGCACTCAGCCTACAACCAGCCATGAAGGCGCTCTGCTCTTGGGGCGAGACACACGACGAATAAACCCGCGCCGAATCCGGCGCGGGTTTTGTCATGCGGCGAATAGACTGATGAGGTTTCCATCCGGGTCGATGACGATGGCATAACGTTGTCCCCAAAACGCATCCCACGGTTCGCGATGTGAGGCATAGCCGTGCCCGACAATCGCTTCATAGCACGCATCCAGTTCATCCCGACTGTCGCACAACAAGGCGAGTTCGATCCGGTGCCCCGTCGCCGGTTTCCATTCCCCATACACCGACTCCGCCACTTCGACCGTATCGAAGGCGAGCCGGACACCGCCGTCATCGATTTCGACGTGCGCTTCCCCATCCATCGCTTCCGGGATCGATAGGCCGAGCAAACGGTAAAAATCGAGCGCCCGTTTCATGTCTTCGACGACGATGCCAATCATATCTAGCTTGATTCCCATGTGATCACCTCATTTTCCAAGTTGGTGGTGCTATGATGAGTGTAGCACTACATCCTGCTCGTGAAACGAGGAAATTCAAATGACCCATCAATTCGCTGTCCTGACCCAGCCACAGGCGGAAACAATCGCCTACACATGGCACTACGAAGGCGATTATGCGTTTTACAATATGGCGGCCGACAAAAACGATTTAGCCGAATTTTTAGACGTCGGACAGCGCGGACAGTCGGTGTTCGCCATCACGTCTGACGGTGCACTCGTCGGGTTCGTGAGCGTCGCGCAAACGGATGCTGAAACGGTCGATATCGGTCTCGGCATGAAGCCCGATTTGACCGGGAACGGGAGCGGACGGACGTTCGTCACATCGATTCTCGACTTCGTCAAAGCGACGTACTCACCTCATCGCATCACCTTGTCCGTCGCCGCCTTCAACGTGCGGGCAATCCGTGTCTATGAGTCGTGCGGGTTCACGCAGACCGGTTCGTTTCAACAACCGACGAACGGGAGCACGTTCACTTTCATCCAAATGGAACGTCAAGAAAGTCCTCAGAACCAACCGTTCTGAGGACTTTTCCTATGTGAGCTGCTTCTTTTGGATGTATGACAAGCCGAGCGCCGCTATCAAAATTGTGCCTTTGACGATGTCTTGGGCGTAATATGGCACGTCCCACATCGTCAGTCCGTTCAGCAAAATCCCAATCAAGATGGCACCGATCAACGTACCGACGACGTTCGGTCGTCCGGTCCCGAAGACGGCGTAGCCGATATAGGCGGCCGCGACGGCGTCCATCAACAGCGGTGCCCCGGCCGATACTTGTCCGGTACCGATGCGTGACGCCAAGATGATGCCGCCGATGGCCGCGAACAGACCGCTCAACACGTACGCGTACAGTTTGATCCGTGTGACGGCGATGCCGGAGCGGCGGGCCGCCTCGACGTTCGAGCCGACGTAATAAAACTCGCGTCCCGTCTTCGAATACGTCAAAAATAGATGCGCCCCGGCGAAGAAGAGAATCATCAAGATGGCGACGAACGGGACAGGACCAATCGAACCTTGGCCGATGAAAAGGAACGACGGGATAAAACGTCCCGGTGCCGTCCCTCCTTCAATCGGCATGTTGTCGTAGATTGAAAAACCTTTCGTATACGTCAATTGGACCCCGTTGATGACGTACATGATGGCCAGCGTCGCGAGCAAATCCGGTAACCGGAACTTGATCGTCACGAGCGCGTTCAACAGCCCGACGAGCACGCCGAGGGCAATCGGGACGAGCAAAGCGACGAGCAGTTCTTGACTATGTAACACGAGACTCGACGCCGCCCCGATTGTCGCGAGGCTCGCCGTCGAGCCGACCGATAAGTCGAATCCGCCGACGATGAGCGAGAACGTCACCCCGAGGGCGAGAAGCGAGACGATTGACACGGACTTGATGATGTCGCTGAAGTTCGCGTACGTCAAAAATTGGTCGTTCGTCACGCCGAAGACGGCGATGAGTGCGAGAATCGCGAACAACGTCCCGTATTGACCGATGCCACTGAAGCGTTTCGTGCGTTGTTTGATGACGAGTTGGGCCATGTTAAACCCCTCCTTTCTGTTGCCAACGGCCGCGGTCGAGCCAAAGCGTCCGGTTGGCGATCAATTCTAGTTCATGCGGTTCACTCGACGTAAAGATGACAGTCTTTCCACTTTTCGCGAGGCGGGTGACGAGTTCATAAATATCCCGTTTCGCCGTCACGTCGACGCCTTTCGTCGGTTCGTCGAGCAGATAGACGTCCCGGTCCTCGAGGAGCCATTTGCTGAGGACAACTTTTTGTTGATTCCCCCCGCTCAGCTCTCGGACCGGTTGCCCGACCTGGTCGTATTTCACACGGAGCGAGGCCAAGACGCGCGTGACTGCGTTCGCCTTCCCTTCGATCGCGAGGACGTTCCGTTCAATCGAATCGTCGAGGAAGAGTCCCTGTTTCCGGCGTTCTTCCGGTACGAGGGCGAACCCGGACCGGACCGCCTGACGCGGTTCGCGAATCTTGATTGGTTTCCCGTCCAACGTCATCTGTTGTTCAACGCCGGAGAGACCGAATAGCGCCTCGATCAACTCCGTCTTCCCGCTCCCGGTGACACCGCCGATGCCGACGACTTCGCCTTTATACGCCGTGAACGGCAAACTCGTCCCGAACGCGGGTAACGTGAGCTCTGCCTGAATCCGCATCTCGGTTTCCGGAACGGCTTTCTCTACCGCTTCTGCCATGTCAGATCCGCTCAAATACGTATGGATATCCCGTTCTGACAACGCCTGAAACGGCCCTTCATAGGCGATACGGCCATCCCTGAGGAACGTCGTCGTCGTGGTGACGCGCGACAGTTCGTCCGACCGATGCGTGATGAGAAGAATGCCGACACCTTCCTCTGCGAGCGACTGCAATAACGTGAGCAGTGACGTCGCATCTTCCGTCGACAAGGCGGCCGTCGGTTCGTCGAGCAAGAGGTAGGCCGCATCACTCGCGAGCGCCCGGGCAATCAAGACACGTTGTTTGACGCTGAGCGGGAATCGTCCGACCGGTTCGGTCACGTCAATCTCTAGTCCGACACGTTCCAAGTAGGTGGCCGCTCGCTGTTTTAGTTCACGAGGACGAATCCGTTCGACCGCCTGCCACGGCACGACGTTTTCGTAAATCGGTAAATCGAGATAGAGGGCGTCATCAACTTCTTGCGACACCGTGATGATCCCACGGCGTATCGCCTCGGCCGGTGTGAATGTGACCGGTGTCTCGTCGAGCTCGATCGTCCCGGATGTGGGGATGATGGCGCCACTCAACAGCTTCACGAGCGTGCTCTTCCCGGCCCCGTTCAACCCAAGCAAGCCATGAATCTCGCCACGGCGGAGCATGAAGCTGACGTCGTCGAGCACCGTGACATCACCATAGCGTTTCGTGACGCGTTCAAGCCGTAACATCAGTCCGTCCCTTTCATCCAGTCCGACCAGGCCGCGTCTGATGCGCCCCAGTTCGGGACGTATTGACCGAGGTCGTCCATCGTTACTTTCTCGTCCGGCAAGACGTCGCGGTCGACGAGATATGGGTCGACCGAATGAATCGACGGCGTCTCTTCACCAGCTAATTTTTGATACGCGTAACGGACTTGAATCCGTCCGATTTCAGCCGGATCGGTCGCCGCCGTCACTTTCCACGGGCTACCGTCCTCTTGCATGAGCTGCAAATCTTCATCGCTCAAATCAATCCCATAGACGGCGATCTCATCGCGTCCGGCCTGTTTGATGGCACGGCTCGCACCCTTAGCGAACTCGTCCCACATCGCGAACACGGCATCAATCTCACCTTCCGGATACTTCTTCAAAATTGCTTCCATCTGGCTCTGTGTGTCGAGCGCCGTATTGTTCGTCGCCGAACCAAACTTGGCGACTTCTGTGATACCCGGGTAACGCTTCAAGAACGCATCATAAATCGTGTGGCGACGTTCCATCGGTGTGAAGCCACCAACCCAAATCGTGACGATTTTGCCTTCACCGTCCAAATCTTCGGCGAGTGCCTTGAGTGAACGCCAAGCGAGCGAATAGTCGTCTTGGTCGATGACGGTCACGCCTTCGTTCGTCAAATCGTTGTCGAACGCGACGACTTTGATGCCTTTATCGAGCGCGCGTTGGACCGGTTCTTTCAACGCATCGGCACGGCCATGGTCGATCAAGATGACATCGACGCCTTGCGTCGTCGCCGTATCGACATAGCTCGCCATCTTCGACAGGTCGTTGTCGGCATTGTACACTTTCACGTTGCCGCCGAACGATTCGACTTGTTCCGTCACCCCGTTGATATACTGCGACGAGAACGTCCCGATCGACATCTGCATGATCAGGGCTACATCGATATCTTTCGGAAGTGTGGCATTCGAGACCGAGACGGGTTTCGTCTCCGGCGTCTTCTCAGCCGGCTTCGATGGGGCCGCTTGTTCGTTCGTGCAACCGACGAGCGCCAAGACGAATGTGAATAGTAAAATTAATAGTTTTTTAGACATGAATTGTTCCTCCTACATGATGTGTGATGGCAGTCTCTGTCGGCTCGAACACACCCGCCTCGGTGATGAGTCCGGTGATGAGGTCCGGTGGGGTGACGTCGAACGCCGGATTGAAGACGGTGATGCCGACGGGTGCCGTCGGTTGACCACCGATATGTGTCACTTCTGACGGGTTCCGCTCCTCGATTTCAATCGTGTCATCCGCCGTCAAATCGAACGTCGAATGCGGCGCCGCGACATAGAACGGAATGCCGTAATGCTTGGCGAGGACGGCGAGCTGCAACGTCCCAATTTTATTGGCGACGTGACCCGTCCGTGTGATACGGTCAGCTCCAACGATGATGGCGTCGACTCGTTTTGACTGAATCGTCCAAGCCGCCATATTGTCGGTGATGAGCGTCACGTCGATATCGGCCCGGTCGAGTTCCCAGACAGTGAGGCGTGCCCCTTGCAGGAGCGGCCGCGTCTCACAGGCGAAGACGTTGAAAGATACGCACTGTTCTTTTCCGACGTAAAACGGCGCGAGCGCTGTGCCGTATCGCGATGTCGCAATGGCACCGGCGTTGCAGATCGTCAACACGTTCCCCCCGGCCGGTAACACCGTCAGTGCATGCTCACCGATGGCCCGATACGTATCGACGTCCCGGTCATACAACGCGATAGCGCGTCGTTTGATTTCCTCGGCAATCGCTTCAAAGTCGTCCCCGACATTTAAATCAAGGAGCGACTCGATCACATTTTGCAGATTGACCGCCGTCGGCCGGGTCGCGATCAAGCGGCGTCCGACGAGGTCGAGCCGACGCGTGAAGTCCGGATCGTCAACTAACCGGCCCGCCTCTTTGGCGAGGACGAACGCCCCAAAGTAAGCGATGGCCGGGGCGCCCCGGACTTGAAGCGTCTCGATGGCATGTTCGGCCTGTTCGAGCGTTTCGATTGTCACGTACCGCTCTTCATGCGGCAACAACGTCTGATCTAATACGATGAGTTCGTCCGTCTGCGGATGGAAACGGATATTTTGGACCTTCATACGCGCACCCCCGACAAAAGCGTCACCAAGTCGTCAATCGATTCGACGCTGTGGCGTTCTTTAATGAGCGCCGTCCCGAGAGCGAGTGCGTCACGTTTTCGTTCGAGCCGCGTCGCTTCCGGCAACGTCTCGAGATCGGCGACACCGGCGAGTCCGACGGCACGGCGAATGAGTTCGCAACCGGCATAGCCGATCGTGTCGCTGAAGATTGTCCGCAACAATTCGTCGACGAAACCGTCCGTATTGAACGGCTCGACAGCGCGCTCAAAGTTGGCCCGGAACGTCTTCTCGAACGTCTCCCACACCGTCAAGACGTCCGTGAAACGTTCGAAGCGTTTGAGCGGGTCATGGAACGTCGACAGCGTCAAATGGGCGATAATTTGGCCCAAATCAAAGCCGAACGGTCCGTAAAATGCGAACTCTGGATCGATGATTTTCGTCTCTTGTTGGGTCGCGAAGATGCTGCCTGTATGTAGGTCACCGTGCAGAAGCGCCTCATGTTTCGTGATAAATCCGACTTTCAGTTTCGTCACCTCGACCTTGAGCGCCTGGTCTTGCCAGAGGCGTTCGACATCTTCTCGAAGCGCCGCCTCGATGTTGTTCGACTCCGCGTCTTTGAACGGGTCGGTGAAGATGAGCTTCTCGGTGATGTCACACAGTTCCGGGTTGTAATAGTCACGTTCAATCCGCTTCTTCGCGATCGGGCCGGCCGCATAATCCGACGTCGCGAACAGCGTCTCGCCTAAAAATTCACCGACATGACGCGCGAGTTCCGGATAGCTCTCCCCTTTCAAATAACCGGTGCGGACAATCTCATAATCAGACAGATCTTCTAAAATCGTGTAGGCGAGCGTCCGGTCGCTACCGAGGACGTCCGGGACGAAACGCGGCGCCACGTTCGCAAACTCACGGAGTGCCAACTGTTCAATCCATGCCCGTTCGAGTGTAAGCGGCCAGCTCTCACCGACGACTTTAGCGTATGGGAGCGCCTGTTTGACGATTAGGCGCTGTTCGCCTTGGCGAATCCGAAACACGAGATTCAAATTGCCGTCCCCGATTTCCTCACACTCGGCGATTCCGTCTTGCAAGTATCCTAATTGACGGACGTGCTCGACGACGGTCTGTTCTGTAAATGGTTGATATGACATGATGTTTTCCCCTTCCTGTACGTTGCCCACAAAAAAAGCCCCTTTCTCCGCGAGAAAGAGGCACAGCCAAAATGGTTGTTCCTCTCATCTGTCAGACATTCGTCTGGTGGATGTAGCACCGTGCCTAGTGGTCGGTTGCTGCGGCGTCATCGGGCCAATTCCCTCTGCCAACTCGCGATAAGAGTGGTTTATTCGATTCGGTGAACTTATGTGATGAATATTACGGACTCGACGTCACAATTGTCAACGTCATTTTCCCCGTGCCACTTCGTCTTTTTTTGTGCATATATGGAAACAATTCCACGAAATATTTTTTTTGGAAAAAAAGGAATTGACGACGCGACGAATCTGTGTAAAAATTCAATTAAATTTCACAACTTCAAATCACATTCTTATCAAGAGCAGACGGAGGGACGAGCCCGATGATGTCGCAGCAACCGACCAGAGATGGCACGGTGCTAATTCTTGCAGCGAAAGCTGAGAGATAAGAGTTCATTTTTTATGATGACCTCTTGCCTCGGCATGGGGTCATTTTTTGTTTGCCTGGAAGGAGGAACCATATGAGTATCACTGCCACATATGAAATCAAACGGACGGATGCGGTCGCAAGTATTGCCGACAAAATCGCCCTCGAGCTGACCGTCGGCACATGGACCGAGCTACGTCATTTAGAGCAAGAGCAGTTACAGGCGTACCGGGGTGAGGTCGTATCGACCACCCATACGGAGACGACGAGCCGGTTCACGATCCGCTATCCGTTACATAATGTCAGCCCTGACTTTTCATCCATCTTGACGACGACGTTCGGGAAACTATCCCTCGACGATTCGATTCGGTTAATCGATGTGACGTTGCCCGAAACGCTCGCCCCTCATTTCAAAGGCGCCAAGTTCGGCGTCGACGGGATTCGCGAGTTGCTCGGTGTCCATGACCGTCCGCTCGTCATGAGCATCTTCAAAGGCGTCATCGGGCGTGACCTCGCGTTTCTCGAGCAGCAACTCCGCGATCAGTTCGCCGGCGGCATCGATATCGTCAAAGACGACGAAATTTTATACGACAATCCGCTCACGCCGTCGCTCGAACGGGCCCGGATCGGAGCGGCCGTCATTCAAGCGCACTTTGAGGCGACCGGGAAGCGTGTCCTCTACGCCATCACGCTGAGCGGTCCCGTTTTCGGTCTTCGCGACCAGGCGCTCCGGCTGATTGAGGCCGGTGCGACGGCGCTCCTATTCAACGTCTATACGTACGGTCTTGACGCACTGCGCGAACTTGCGAACGACCCAGACATCCGTGTGCCGATTTTAGCTCACCCGGCCTTTGCCGGCGCCTTGACCGGGTCCATCAGTCATTCGCTCTTACTCGGTAAACTCCCACGTCTCGCCGGGGCCGATTTGACGCTCTTCCCATCTCCGTACGGTTCGCTCGCGACACCGCGGGACGAGGCGTTCGCGATTCGTGACCTGAGCGCCGAACCGCATTGGTCGAAACCGATTTTACCGGTCCCGTCCGCCGGGATTCATCCGGGACTCGTCGCTGAGATCATTCGTGATTACGGGACTGATGTCGTCATCAACGCCGGCGGTGGCATTCATGGACACCCGGACGGCGCAGCCGCTGGGGCTCGCGCTTTCCGCCAAGCCATCACTCACGCCCTCGGTCAAACCGAAGGACAGACGAACGAACTCGATACCGCGTTAAAGGCGTGGGCGTCACGATGACGGTCCATATCCTCTGCGACTTCGACGGGACGATCACGGCGGAAGACAATATTATCGCGCTGATGAAGGCGTTCGCCCCGCCCGCTTGGGTCGAGTTGAAAGATGCGGTCCTCGAGCAACGGATCTCGATTCGCTCCGGGGTCGGTCAAATGTTTCAACTATTGCCGAGCGCAGATGCCCCGGCTTACCGTGATTATTTGTTGGAGCGAATCACGCTCCGTCAAGGGTTCCCGTCATTTTTAGAACAAGTTCGGGCAAACGGTTGGAAGTTTGACGTCGTCAGCGGCGGGATGGATTTTTTCGTCCATCCGATTTTAGAAGGTCACGTCGATCCCGAACACATCTACTGCAACGTCGCCGACTTCTCCGCTGAGACGGTAACCGTCGCTTGGCCGCACGCTTGCGACGAACAATGTACGAACGATTGCGGTTGTTGCAAACCGACGCTCGCTCGTCGCATCGTCAATCCCGCCGACCGCTTAATCATCATCGGTGACTCGGTGACCGATTTCGAGGTCGCGAAGCGTGCCGACTTTGTCTATGCCCGCGGGCAACTCATCACGCTCTGTGAAGCAGCAGGCATCCGTTACGCCTCATTCGAGACGTTCGACGACATCACTCATCATTTGAAGGAGGTGGCCATATGAGCCTCACAGCACGTTGGCTCGAACTGGCCGACATTAAAGACGAACTCGCCGCCCGCGACTGGTTCCCCGGAACGAGTGGGAATTTGGCGATTCGCGTGTCCGACGACCCGCTCGAATTTCTCGTCACGGCGAGCGGACGCGATAAACGGAAACGAACGCCGGACGACTTTGTTCACGTCGACGCGGCCGGACGCTTGATTGGAGAACAAACGGGAAAACCATCCGCTGAGACGTTGCTCCACGTCGAAGTGTTCAATCGGACGGATGCGACTTGTTCGCTCCACGTCCATACGGTCGACAATAATGTCATCTCCGAGCTCCATGCCGCCACCGGCGAAGTCGTCTTTACCGGCCAAGAGATCATCAAGGCGCTCGGCTTCTGGGACGAGGATGCGGTCGTCCGCGTGCCGATTATCGAGAACCATGCGGACATCCCGGCACTCGCGGCCACCTTCGCCCCCCATATCCACGCAAACGCCGGCGCCGTCCTCATCCGCAATCATGGCATCACCGTCTGGGGCGAGACCCCGGCCGCGGCCAAACGCTATTTAGAGGCTTACGAGTTCTTGTTCAGCTATACGTTAAAACTACGCGCCCTAGGCGTCCATTCATAAGGAGGAACCAACCATGGCAACTATCTATTTCCAACAAACCGAAGAACGTTACGTCAATCAAACTGAAGTGAGTGCCTTTTTAGAGTCACGCGGTATTTTGTACGAGCAGTGGGACATCACAAAGCTCCCAGAAAACCTGCAAGAGAACTATCAGTTGACGGATGAGGACAAACAAGCAATCTTGTCGACGTTCCGTGACGAGATTCGCGACGTATCGGAGCGTCGCGGCTACGAGACGGCAGACGTCATCTCATTGTCGGATGCGACGCCGAACTTGGACGAACTGCTCGTCAACTTCCAAAAAGAGCACCACCACTCGGATGACGAGGTTCGCTTCATCGTCAGTGGCCACGGCGTCTTCGCCATCGACGACGCCGAGCGTGGCTATTTCAATATCGAACTCAACCCGGGCGACCTCATTTCGGTCCCGGTGAACACACGTCACTATTTCACACTCCAGGATGATCGTAAAGTCGTCGCCGTCCGCATCTTTGTGACGACGGAGGGCTGGGTGCCGATTTACGAGAAACAGGACGTGACTGCATAAAAAATGAGGTTAGGAAATAACTAGACAATTTGAAAAGTTTTTAACAAAAAGAGGCCACCTGGACGAATGATTCGTTCCAGATTGCCTCTTTTATCGATTTACGCAGTCATGTCCCAGTTACAAAAACACACTACATTATCTATTTTTTGATTTCCTCAAAATTATATTAATATTTCTTGTAATATTTTTTGGTCACATTGTAGTATCGAAGCACAAAAATCAACTTTAACCCACCAATGTGGATTGGACTTTTCATTTATATACGTTATCTTTACGTGAACGTCTGCATCGTTGTCAATTAACATACAAATATACTTACTATAGTATCTTGGTACATATCCTAATTTAGTTCCATGCTGTGTGTAAATTGCTATAGCCCAGGAATCATGTTGATTCCCTGGTTCCTTTTCCAATATCAATGGAGTATCATAGTTAATCTTCTTCTCAAACTGATGAAGATTGTTTTGATGTCGCATACCTTGAATGTAAAAGCTTGTTTGGATTTCACTCTCTTGTTTCGTAATGGGCTCTTCTAATGAATAAGTATCATTAGCTATCTTGCCACGAGTAGCTTTTAGGATATCCATTTTGTCTGCAGCTTCGTCTAATCCCAGATCACGTAAAATCATAATATAATCATGTCGATTTTTAGATGGGATGCGTTGATCGAAGGCTGTAAAAAGATTTATTGATTTATACACTTCATCTAAATTCGGGAATAGTGGGTGAGGTTTGTATCCATGGTTTATTGCTTCTGTGAACTACTCACCACTTGCTTGCTTCGCAACCTGAAGTGGGAGCTTCTTGGGAAGATCGTACTTTTACTAGCTACGATTATGGACCAAGCTCGTCGGGCAGTCCCTGCCCTGAAGACATGATATCCTCGGCGAGGCGCAACAGGTTGAGGCTCGCGTTGACGTCGCGGTCGTGGTGCGCGCCGCATGTCCACTCCCGGATATGCAGGCCCTTCCTGCCGCCGTTCTCGCCGCAGGCCGAACAGACCTGGGTCGAGGCGAACCACGGGTCGGCCTTGATCAGCGTCCGCCCATAGAACTTACATTTATATTCGAGTTGGCGGACGAACTCGCCCCACCCGGCGTCCCCGATCGCTTTCGCCAGGCGGCGGTCCTGCATCATCTCCCTCGGTCTCAACGTCTCGACCACGACGACTTGGTTCTCGTCGACGATGCGTCGCGACAGCTTGTGGAGGAAGTCGTGCCGGCGGTTCCTGACCTGCTCGTGTGTCTTCGCGAGGAGGAGCCGGGCCTTCTCGCGGTTCCTGCTGCCCGGTTTCTTGCGGGCGAGCGCGCGTTGCGCCCGTTTCAGCCGCGCCTCGGCCTGTCGCAGGTTGCGCGGGTTCGCGATCTTCTCCGTGAAAAGCGTGTCGTCCGTCATCGTGGCGAAGTGCACGAGGCCGAGGTCGATCCCGACCGTGTGCCCGGCCGGGACCCACGGCTCGTCGTCCTGCCCGACGAGGAGCGACACGAAGAACTTGCCCGTCCTCGTCATCGACACGGTCGCCGAGCGGATCTCGCCGTCGAAGTCGCGATGCTGTGTGAACCGGATGAACCCGACCTTCGGCAGACGGACTTTTCCCGCCTCGATGCGGATCGTGCCGTGCTGGTTGTTCGTCGTGTAGGACGCGCGCGATTTCCGTCTCGACTTGAACACCGG
>NZ_JACSLC010000021.1:0-24138 GCF_018617905.1 Exiguobacterium sp. s40
AAAGTTAGAGGAGATCGAGAGGAGAGGTTGATCAGCCAAATCCGGCTACAATTACGTTACATGGCGATCGAGGAAATGTCGACGACCGATACGTTCCCGGTCGTGCTCCTGTGTGAAATCGCGCAGGTCTCACGGGCCGCCTACTATAAATGGTTGAAGCGTACCGTCTCGGTACGCGAGGAGGAGAACCTGAGCCTACTAGAGGACATCCGCCTCCTCTACGACCAGGTGAACGGGACCTACGGCTATCGACGGATCACCATGACGGTCAACCGGAGACGACGCCAGCATGGCCTGCCGGCATACAACGAGAAGCGTATCTATCGTCTCATGCGTATCCATGAGATCCGTTCGGTCATCCGCCAGAAGCGAAAACGGTACAAAAAGTCATCCCCGCAGCATGTGGCCGAGAACATGATGAACCGAGAATTCAGCGCGTCCCGACCGGACGAGAAGTGGTGCACCGACGTCACCGAGTTCAAATATGGCGCCGGAAGGAAGGCATATCTGAGCGCAATCATCGACCTCTATGACGGCTCGATCGTCGCCTATCGCATCGGGAAATCCAACAACAACGCGCTCGTATTCCAGACGATGATCCCAGCCATCGCGGGGCTCCGTTCAGGAGCGAGTCCGATGATCCATAGCGACCGAGGGTTCCAATATACCTCGAGAGGGTTCAAACGCATGGTAGAAGACGCGGGGCTGACCCACAGCATGTCCCGGGTCGGACGTTGTCTCGACAACGCCCCGATCGAGGGTTTTTGGGGTACCCTGAAAGTCGAGATGTACTACCTGCGTGAGTTCCAGGCCTACAGCGAACTCACATCGGCCATCGAGACCTACATATCGTTCTACAACCATGATCGTCTCCAGAAACGACTGAACGGCTTGAGCCCTGTAGAATACAGGTCTCAAGCCGCATAGTCCGGTTTTCATTATTTGCCCTGTCTACTTGACGGGGAGCAGTTCAATTGTACCGTGGTCCTGTTGATTTTATTTCATATAGCTATTACTTAACTCACGTTATCGTCAAGGAGTCGCCTCTCGAATTCTCTGGTTTGAATGGCGTGAAGACAGGCTATAAAAACCAGCATGTGGAGCAAAGTGAATGGGGATGGAGTATCGATCCGAAAGGTTTACGCTATTCCTTAAATTACTTGTATGATCGATATCAGTTACCACTTATGATTGTTGAAAACGGTCTTGGGGCCGTTGACACGCTCACGCCGGACAAGAAAGTACATGATGACTATCGTATCGCCTATCTTCGGAGTCATATCGAAGAAATGAAAAAAGCAGTCGCGATTGACGGGGTTCCGTTACTTGGCTATATGGCATGGGGTCCAATCGATCTGATTGCAGCCAGTACGGGAGAAATGAAGAAACGGTATGGGTTCATCTATGTAGACTTGGACGACGAAGGGAACGGGACCCTAGAACGGATTAAAAAAGATTCGTTCTACTGGTATAAAAAAGTCATAGCTTCAAATGGAGATGATCTGACTTGAATTAAGACGGAGGTATGGAATGATTCGTATCAAAAAAGTATTAAATTCAAGTGTCGTGATTGTCGAGGACAAATCAAAGCTTGAGTACATTTTAATTGGAAAAGGAATTGGTTTCGGGCAGAAAATCGGAAATGTTGTCGCTCCACCTGAAGCCTCCCAAATGTTCATACCCGCTGACGATGTCCGTATTAAAGAGTTCATAGGACTGGTGACTGAAATTCCTCCTGAATTCGTCGAGTTCACTCGAGAAATCGTTGCATATGCTGAGGAAAAGCTAGCTACAAAGCTCAATGCCGGTATCTTTTTAACACTGACAGACCACCTTCACTTTGCGGTAAAACGTTATTATAAAGGTATTACTATCAGCAACCGAGTATTTTGGGAAATTCGAAACTATTATCCACAGGAATTCAAGATTGGAAGTTATGCGGTTAATCTCATCAATGAACGATTTAAAATCGAACTGCCTATTAAAGAGGCAGCCAATATTGCTTTTCATATTATCAACGCGCAAGGAGAAAGAGAAGAAACACGTGATGGCATGCGCTACGCCAAGATGATTGGGAGTATTGTGAACCTTATTCGATATGCTTACAATATTGAAACCGATGAAGAAGATATTCATTATTCATGATTCATCACACATGTGAAATATTTCGCTGAACGCTTTTATGCTGGAAAAATATTGAATGAAGAATCCGATCAACTATTTGAACAGATTGCGAACATCTACCCAAAGGCCATGAATGGTTCATTCAAAGTACGGGACTACCTTAAACAGTTGCACGGTGTGACAATTCCTAATGAGGAACTAGCTTATCTAGCCGTTCATATTCATCGACTGACAACTAATATGGATTTGAATAAACAATAACTTTCTTAATTACCTGGTTCTTTTTGACGAAGACCAGGTTTTATCTATACTGAACAAAAAAATATCCATTTTTTATAATCGAGCAGCTATAGGCCGCATGACATATGTGTGTTTTTCACCACTGATTCGATTTCTTTAGATCGGCGTGACGGGCTCCTTTAATAACTTTTTCAGAAAAGATAAAAGGAAAGAACAACTTTGCTCTTTCCTACAATTTCAGTCAAGTGTTAATAATTATTTATACATCGCACGTCTTCATGCTTAGTTTTGGGATGACAGGGCTTCTGCGGTTCGGATTCCACTACAATCCAACGCCCTCGGCTGAATTGAATCCAAAGGACGATCGCCTTAAAGACGATGTCTAGACCGATGGCGATCCACACTCCTGCAATGCCCATCTGCATCTGAATCGCCAATACATATACTGCCCCAGTCCGGATCACCCACATACCGATCGTGGTCAGATACATTGGAAACTTCGTATTGTTCGCTCCTTGGAATCCACCGGTCAATACAAGGACGACTGCTAGGAAAGGCTGGAAGACCGCTGCTATTTTTAACGCGACATCGATGTCTTTGATGACTTGGGGATCGTCGGTGAAAAGTGAACCTGCCCATCCTCCGAAGAAGAATAAGACGACCCCGAATAAGGACATGAAGCCCATCGCCATGAACGTGCTCAATCTGGCATATTCTTTGGCGGTCTCGTGGTCTCCCGCTCCGATGTTGCGACCGACGAGAATGGTTGCTGCTGTCGCGAAACCATATGCCAACATATAAGAGAACACCTCTAGATTCCCTGCAATTTGATGCGCGGCGAAGGTGTTCGTCCCGAGTACCACGATGAATCCGAAATACACGATCTGTCCGGCTCTCATGACCAATCGCTCGATAGCCGCCGGGCTTCCAAGGTTCACGAGCTCCAACTGGTGCTCGAGATCCGGTCTCCAGAAATCTTTCTTGAAGGCGATCACTTCCGTCTTACGAATATAGTTCATCAATAAGAGCGTCCCGACGAGCCGGGCGATGACGGTCGCGAGTGCCGCTCCGACGAGACCAAGTTCGGGGATGATCCAAAAACCGAAAATCAACATATAGTCGAGCACAATATTGACGACATTGATGACGATGCTCACCTTCATCGGTGATTTTGTATCTCCCGCACCTCGTAAGATACTACTGAGCACAAACATCAATGCCATCACGATCGATGGGATCCCGACAATTTTGAAGTAGGTGCTACCAGCTTCTAAAACGTCATTCTCCACCCCCATCAACCGCAGGAGAGGCTCAGCGAAAAATAGCGTCACGACCCCAAAGGTCACCCCGACCACGACAGATAGGACGATGGCCTGCTGCGCGATATGTCTCGCGCGCTCGATTCGTTCTGAGCCTAAGTTATTGGCGACATAAACGTTTACTGCCACACCGATTGCCATAAAGACAGCAAAGTAGATGGCGAGGATGGCATTCGTCACTCCTACCGCTGACACTTCTGCTAGGCCGATTCTTGAGACGAACAGCGTATCGACAAATCCGAGCAACGTTTGGAAAAAATTCTCGGCAACCGCTGGTAACGCGAGTAGAAGGATGAATTTCATCTTGGTTTTCCGATCACCATGAGTGTCCAGCCGCTCACTTTCTATCATCTGAGTCCTCTCCTTCGAAAATTATGCTTACAACGATTACAGGAAAGCGACCCAACGAGGAACCATGGGTCGCTCATGGTCAATCTGAGACACGAATGACGAAAGGATAGGTGTGCACAGTCCCACGGAACTGGAATTCGGCCCAGACCTTGTATAGGCCAGGTTTATGGAAGACCGTCTCAAATTCCGTCGTATCATGAGAAGAAGGATGCACATGGATAAACTGTTCTCCGGCTTCATCCAAGATGACGACATGACCGAGTGCTCCAAGGTACGGCTCCGGGTTACTTTCTTTGGTGTCATAGCTGAAGACAGTCGGGACATGCGCTTTTAAAGAGTCGATCGACAGCTCGACGGTATGACCTTCGATCGTCTTCGTCAGACGCTCATCTACTTTAAGTGACGATTCGATAGAGGAAGAGGACTGACGACCAACCTTTAAGTGAACCGGCTTCACTTGATATGCCAGTCCCTTAGGCTGAATATCCACGAAGAGTTTATACGACCCTGCCTCAAGTTGGACGGGTTGCTCGAATCGACCCTCACCCTTTTTAAACGGATGGAGGTGTCGGTACTCAGTTAGGTCTTCGTTCACGAGAATCAAATGGAATTCCTTTTCATGGCTGACTTCGAGTTCCGGGGCTTGCTGATGTTGATCCTTTAACTCGATACTGATTTTCCCGAATTCATATTTGGCTTCTACAGACACTTCATTTCCCGTCAAGTTCTTCATATGATGATGTCCATGGTCTTTCACGTTTAACACTCCTTTGTGTAGTCCTTGATCGCACCGTCACTCGACCTCCATTACTTGCAGCAAGAACAACCGATTTTAACGGTCGCCTCCGTTACCTCGTAGCCAGTCTCTTGAATTGCGGTTTCAATCTCAGAAAGTGTGAGTTGGCTTTCATCGAACGTCACGTCCACCTCTCCCGCCGAAAGATTGACCTTCACTGATTCAATACCCGCTAACTTTCCAACGTGTCCTTCAATCTTATTGATACAAGATCCACAAGACATACCCGCTACCTGAAATGTTGATTTTTTCATTATATGTTCCTCCTGATTATTTAATTACCATACATGGGTAGGGTGTAAAAGTATCGATTTTTTTACACCCTCGCCACCTTATGTTCGTGTCCCTCATTGCGCGACACGCTTTCAACAGGTTCTGAGAGTGAGCTATCGTTGCTTATCGTAGCAATGTTAGAATCTCTTCTTTGTTGTTCTCGAAGCCAACAAAGTACTTCACTACTCTTCTTTTTCTGAGCATCCCTTTTTTGTAGAAGACAAACAGTGGTACGATTCGATTCCCTGATATCGCTACCATTTCTTGTTCAAGGTCAAGGTTCACACCCACATCTTTGTTCACATAAGAGACTGAGATTGTTTTTAAGTATTTTTTGGCATCCTGACAATCTGAACACGTCGGACGCGTGTAAAGTTCGAGCTGTAGATCTCTATCCATCCCAATTCCTCCTTTTATTTGATCATCGAAGGCTTGAATCGTTTCAAACGGAGTGCGTTCACCAGGACCGAGACTGAGCTTAAACTCATGGCCGCTCCAGCAAGTATCGGGTTCAATAAGGGCCCACCAAGTAGATAAACAATCCCCATCGCAAACGGGATACCCATGACATTATAGGCAAATGCCCAAAACAGGTTCTGTTTAATATTGCGGATGGTTGACTTGCTCAATTCGACAGCTGTAGGTACATCCATCAAATCGCTTCGCATCAAGACGATGTCTGCAGATTCGATCGCAACGTCAGTACCCGAACCGATCGCGATTCCGATGTCTGCTTGGGCCAAGGCTGGTGCGTCATTGATTCCATCACCGACCATTGCGACCTTCTTCCCTTCGGCCTGTAACTTCTTCACTTCGTTCGCTTTATCTTCAGGTAACACTTCACTCAGTACCCGATCGATCCCGACCTGTCTCGCAATCGCCATGGCCGTACCTTTGTTGTCTCCGGTGATCATGGCTACTTCGATACCCATTCGTTGAAGTTTCTGAATGGCTTTACGACTGTTTTCTTTGACGGTGTCTGCGACAGCGATGATCCCTGCGATTTGTTGGTCAATCGCGATATACATCGGCGTCTTGCCTTGGTGTGCGAGTTTGTCTGAAGCGCCTTCAAGGACATCCAGTGAGATGCCGCGGTCTTTCATCAATTTTCTGTTTCCGGCAAGCAAGACTTTTCCGTCGATCAGTACTTCGATCCCGTGCCCTGGGATGGCTTCAAAACGATCGATATCCATGACACGCATCATTCTGTCCTCTGCCGCTCTTACGATTGCTTCGCCCAATGGATGTTCAGACCCTTTTTCAGCGGAAGCGGTCAAGCGTAACAACTCATCTTCTTGATGTCCATTCACTGTCACGATATCTGTCACTTTCGGTTTTCCTTCAGTGATCGTCCCTGTCTTGTCGAACACGATCGTCTGGACTTTATGGGTCGTCTCCAAGGCGCCGCCACTCTTGATCAACACACCATTCTCAGCACCTTTGCCCGTACCCACCATGATTGCTGTTGGTGTGGCCAAACCTAGTGCACAAGGGCAGGCGATGACCAGTACTGAAATCGTGATCGTCAAGGCGAAGAGGCCGGTCTGACCGCCTAAATACCATGCAATTCCTGAAAGGATCGCGACGACGATGACAATCGGTACAAAGTATCCGGAGATGATATCGGCCAGTTTTGCGATAGGAGCTCGAGAGCCCTGTGCATCCTCGACCAATTTGATGATTTGAGATAGCGCTGTATCCTTACCGACTTTCGTGGCTCGGTATTGGATGATCCCGTTCTTGTTGATGCTGGCACCGATGACTTGAGCACCCACATTTTTTTCAACAGGGATACTTTCACCGGTCAGCATGGATTCGTCTACAGACGTATTACCTGATAGAACCACGCCATCCACCGGAATCTTCTCACCAGGCTTTACGATAATCGTGTCGCCGACGATGACTTCGTCGATTGATACTTCTAACTCTTGTCCGTTGCGGACGACCTTTGCCGTCTTAGGTGCCAGTCCCATCAATTTTTCAATCGCTTCGGATGTTTTACCCATCGACCGGACTTCAAGATATTTACCTAATGTGATCAGCGTGAGAATGACTGCGGCTGTCTCATAGTAGAGGCTATTCACGTATCCCTCATAACCTGAGAGGATAGCCATGGTGGCACCGACGCTATAGAAGAAGGCTGCGCTCGTCCCTAGGGCGACAAGTGAATCCATATTCGGATGCCCTCGGAACAATGTCTTAAATCCTACGGAGAAGAATTTCCATCCGAACAACATCACTGGGATGGTCATCATGAGCTGCAAGACAGCGAACAATTCTGGGTTCATCGTTGGATGCAATGCCATCGGTAGGGGTAGGCCGATCATATGCCCCATCGCCACATAGAGTAATGGAATCGTGAAAATCGCCGATCCTACAAATCGGTTCCACATCGATTGAATTTTTTTCAGTTTCTTTTCTTTCTCTGTATCTTGGCCATCCGTTGATTCTTGATCTTCTCTTGCCTCATATCCGACGTTTGCCACCACTCGGACGACATCTGATACAGTCACCAGCTGAGGATCATATCGAATGACTAATTTTTCTGTCGCCAGGTTCACATTCGACTCAGTCACACCCACCATTTTCCTCGTGGCCTTCTCAATCGTCTGCACACACGAGGCACAAGTCATCCCTGTGATGACAAATGATCTTTGCTCGGTCTCGGTTGAGGCCTTGTAGCCAGCCTTCTCGACGGTCGTCTGAATATCCAGCGGCGAGATTTTCGTCTCATCGTAATGAATGCTCAATTTCCCAGTCGCTAGGTTGACGTTGGAGGTCACTACGCCAGGCAATTTTTTTGTTGCTTTTTCAACTGTCTGAACGCAGGACGCACAGGTCATCCCTTCCACGGCAAATGTCTTACTCTCCATATCGTCTTACCTCCATTATTATTTGGCTGATTCGACTTCGTAACCGACCTCGCCCACAACTTCTTTAAATTCATTCACATCTAGTCGTGTTTCATCGTACTTCACTTTTGCAATGCCTTTCTTTAAGTTGACTTTCGCACTTTCAACCCCATTCAGACCTTCAAGTGCTGACTCGACTTTGTTGACACAATGAGCGCATGACATACCTTTAATCGTTAAAATCGTTTTTTTCATCTTGAATCTCCTCCTATTCACTACATTCATGACATCATTTCAAACTCAATGTCTGGATCCACAGGAATGGTCCTGACATCTGCATTGACCCGGGGTACAGGTGCATGGAATGTCCTCCACCGCTTCACTTTCCTTCATCTCAAGGATTTTTTTGAGATTCTCGATATCCTGTACACTCAGTTTCGCCTGTGTGATCATCGTTCCGATTGTGTTACCGACATCCCTGTCACAGATATGATCGAGTAGATCGTGTAACGTCTCTCTGATGACGTCACCTTCAACGACGTTCGCGGAGTAGATGAATTTCTTCCCCTCGGCCTCGGTTGAGAGCATCCCTTTTTTCACGAGCCTTCCAATGAATGTCTTCGTCGTCGCAGGCTTCCAGCTCATCTTCTTTTCCAATACCTCGATGATTTCTTTACTGGTCACGTGCTTTTGGGCCCAAACGACACGCATGACTTCCCATTCTGAATCCGTGATTTGTTTTTCGACATGTTCAGTCATTTGTCTAACCTCCAAATTTTAAGTTTACAATCGTAAACGTTTTATTTGATTTCAGTTTACAATCGTAAACGTCGTCTGTCAACCATTATGTTTTTGGGTTCGCTATTCAGTCTTGATAGGCTATATTCTTGTCTAGAAAACGCATCTGGATATCCTTCAGCAACGCTTTCAAATAGTAGTGCGAGCTGACGGCATCCCGGGCACCAATCGGCGGTGAACTTTAAGACTACAGGCTGCGTAGAGTGATTAACCATTTGCAAATCAGATAATTGAAATTTCGAAAGCATTTTTTCTCCTCTCTTTTCGTTTACGTTTGTAATCGATTTAAGTTTACAACTGTAAACTTTATTTCTCAATCTATATATTCGTGTCCATTTTGTATGTTTCTTTAAGCTTATTGTTTCTCTCAAAACACTAATTCGATTCGTACTTAGTTGGGTCGTATTTATTTTGAACTCATACAGCTTTAAATTGTTAACTACTGTCATCTCTTATATGATGTAATAAAACAAAGTAGGAATTGTCTTAAGCGTTTTGTTGCTTAGTCGCTAGGATTAAATAGATGATTCGACTACTAGCTTACTATTGAGACATTCTCATAAGTAAAAAGTGTAGGAAGGTATACATTTCGACGTCGAAATGTATACCTTCCTACACCACAAAGTGCCAGTTTATGAGTGACTCTTTTTTATAACAACTTGTATTTATATGATTTAAATATAGGAACTACATATGCTGTATACAAAATAATAACCAAATGAGGGATTAGAATTGGAATCAAACGAGACCAAGGTGACGTCATTCCGCGTGTCACAAGAAGTGAAAGAACATATTCAGCGTTTAATGGAGCAACGTCAAATATCAACCAACCAATTATTCGAGCAATTAATATCATTGGCCGATAAACAGTCACCGGACCCCTTAGTCGTCAAGGAGAACGAATCACTCGAAGCAGCACTGAATCAAGTGCTTGCCCTGTTCAATGAACGAGCCACTCGACTAGAAACGCAACAAAAAGAACATGAGCGAATCAACGCGCGATATAAAAATACCATTCATGACCTTGAACAAAGCGTAATTGCAGAAGCTGAACGACTCCAAGAGGAGTATGAGCGAAAGGTGTCGTCACATGAAATTGCACTCACTCAATTACAAAATCAAATCAACCAACTAATCGCTGAAAAGAGAATCGTTGAAGACGCATTGGAAACAGAACGTGTGTCTAACAAAGAAGAACTAAAAGAGCAGAAAAAAACAGTTTTTCATCTAGAAGGAGACATGAAAAAGCTAGAAGATGAACGTAGCCAGCTCTACCGGCAAAATCAAAGTCTTATGGACGCTGTCGACGACTTAAAAGCTCGTACACGCCGTCTTGACCAGCTTGAAGAAGAGAACCAGAAACTGCACTTAGAAGTCCAGCTCCTCCGTCGAGAGAAAGAGACATTCGAGAACCGGTTACAGGAACAGGTCGAGCTCGCGGTCCTGCGTGAGCGGAGCACCCAACAAAATAAACAATGATACGAAAAGGGTACTAGATTGAGTCAACCAGTGACTGAATCTAGTACCCTTATGTTTATTACAAACAAAGTATTTAACGGTTTGAAGAAATCGTCTGCTACATGTTCAATGACTTGACCAAAGATGCTTCATTCACACGTAGAATCATAACCTCATGAGAGTATAAAGAATGACTCCGCTTGGTCCAATTAAGATTTCACCTGCAATCCACGCACCTTGAATCGATTACGCTTTTCTTCTAATTTCACTTTCATATCTACCGAGAACGTATTTTCAGGAGTGTTGTAGGCACGCCGTGCTGCCATACTAAGCATTTTTGCCACATCCTCTGCCCGGTCGTCCTGTAAATCATGCAGTGAAGATCGAACATACTGGCGAGCCATTTCTCGGTCACGTAGCGATTCAGGGACCGAGAAATGACGACTTAATGCCAGGGCCAATTGAGCCGTCTCTAAGCGATAGCTTGTCCCGCCTGCCTGCATACGATTCAGTTCATCCGCTAGCTCGCTTTGCAGAAGTACATGATTACTGTCTGACATCGGTCACCCTCCTCTACTCTTCTTTTGATTTATTATATACCCTTTTCCTGAAAAATTCGACTCAAGTCATGCACGTTACAAAATGGATTGTCCCACGTCATGTTTGCTTTGTATTCCTCTACAAGGTCGAGAAGTTTATCTTTATCGCAAAGTGCCAATAGATTCGTTTTTTCGAGATCCTCTAGATCCTTTTGGCGAGAGGAGAAAATCTTGGTACATGCTAAAAGTTCAATGTCGGGGATATACACATCAATCGCCTCGAACAGCCCTTCAATCTTATGCCGGAATTCATTTTCCCTAAAGTCTTCACGGGGTGGGAACTGAATCACCCCTTCGACAATTTCAATTTCATATTCATGAAGCGCCTCTTTCAATTCAGGTGTCACGACGCCCTCCGTCACGCGAATATCAATATCTCGCGTCGGACGATACTGAACTGCCCCCCGTCAAGTAGACAGGGCAAATAATGAAAACCGAACTAGGCGGCTTGAGACCTGTATTCGACAGGGCTCAAGCCGTTTAGCCGTTTCTGGAAACGGTCATGGTTGTAGAACGATATGTAGGTCTCGATGGCCGATGTGAGTTCGCTATAGGCCTGAAACTCACGCAGGTAGTACATCTCGACTTTCAGGGTACCCCAAAAGCTCTCGATCGGGGCGTTGTCGATGCAACGTCCGACCCGGGACATGCTGTGGGTCAGTCCCGCGTCTTCCACCATGCGTTTGAACCCTCTCGAGGTATATTGGCGCTATGGATCATCGGACGCGCTCCTGTGCGAGCCCCGTGATGGCTGGCATCATCGTCTGGAAGACGAGAACGTTGTTGTTGGACTTTCCGATGCGATAGGCGACGATCGAGCCGTCGTACAGGTCGATGATTGCGCTCAGGTATGCCTTTTTCCCGGCACCATATTTAAACTCGGTGACGTCGGTGCACCATTTCTCGTCCGGTCGGGACGCGCTGAACTCTCGGTTCATCAGATTCTCGGCCACGTGCTGCGGCGTTGACTTCTTATGCTTCTTCCGCTTCCGGCGGATGACCGATTGGATCCCATGGATATGCATCAAGCGATAGACTCGCTTTTCATTGAACGGGGACAGTCCTTGTTGTCGGCGCAACCGGTTGATCGTCATCGTGATCCGACGGTACCCGTATGTGCCGTTCGCCTGGTCATAGAGTAGACGGATGTCCTCCAGAAGCTTCTCGTTCTCTTCTTGACGCACCGGTATGGTGCGATTCAACCATTTGTAATAGGCCGCACGTGAGATGCCAGCTGGGAAACCTGGGTCTATCAAGGATTGGCGGTTCTAATAGTGGGTTGCCCGTGTGCCTTAGTCACTTCGACGCCGATTTCGATTGTTTCCGCCATCGGTAATGCTGCCAAAAAAGGGGTCTTGATTAAAGGCGGCGTATACCTGGAAGAAATGGGCGCGCTGAAAGCTATTGCATTTGACAAAACCGGTACCCTGACCAAAGGTGTACCTGTCGTCACAGACTTTAAAATCACGAACAAGCAGGTAAACGAGAGAGAACTGCTTTCTATCGTGACGACATTGGAATATCGTTCTCAGCATCCGTTGGCCTCTGCCATCATGAAAAAAGCGGACGAGGAAAACATACCTTACACCTCTATCAGAGTTGAGGACTTCTCTTCCATCACAGGAAAAGGCATTAAAGGAACGATAGACGGCACCACCTACTTTATCGGAAGCCCGCTTCTCTTTAACGAGCTAGGTGTTGAAAGTATTGATAATAATCTGGACCAAACCGTAACGGCTCTGCAACAGCAAGGTAAGACTTCGATGATTATCGGAACGAAACAAAGCATATTGGCGGTTATCGCCGTAGCCGACGAAGTCCGGGAATCCAGCAAAGAAATCATCCGGAAACTACATGATATGGGTATTAAAAAGACAATTATGCTGACGGGTGACAACAAAGGGACAGGCAAAGCTATCGGCCAGCAAGTTGGCGTCAACGAAATCCAGGCAGAATTGATGCCAGAGGATAAATTAAATGTCATTAAACGCTTGCGAGCTGAGTACGACAATGTCGCGATGGTCGGGGACGGCGTAAATGACGCTCCGGCACTCGCTGCCTC
Organism: Exiguobacterium sp. s40; assembly: GCF_018617905.1. Taxonomy (NCBI): domain Bacteria; kingdom Bacillati; phylum Bacillota; class Bacilli; order Caryophanales; genus Exiguobacterium; species Exiguobacterium sp. s40. The sequence continues at coordinate 12,873 of NZ_JACSLC010000021.1, forward strand.
TACTGTTGGAATTGCCATGGGTGGTGCTGGAACGGATACCGCTTTGGAAACAGCAGATGTCGCCCTGATGGGCGACGATTTGAGCAAACTACCGTTTACGATAAAATTGAGCCGAAAATCCCTAAATATTATCAAAGTGAACATCGCGTTCGCTATCAGTATCAAAGCGATTGCATTACTCTTGGTCATCCCGGGCTGGCTCACCCTATGGATAGCTATTATGTCCGATATGGGGGCAACTCTTCTGGTAGCACTGAACAGTTTAAGACTGATGAATGTCAAAGAATAAAAAAACAAAAATATTCATTTTTATATCCTCGAATTTGTACTGGGTATGATAAAAATAAATGATCTCTGTTTTTTAAGACGGCTTTAAGATGACTTCGGTATTGTTCCCGAGTCATCTTTTTAGGTTTCATTATCAGCTTTTTTATCATCAGACAGTTTTAATCGAGGCCGAACCTTATTCATTGACCGGAATATTCTCCGAAGTATGGAAAGAAAATCCGGTCGATAGGTCTACTAAACTATGACAATTAAATCTAAATATTTGAACGTTCGTTTTGGAATCATTCATTCATTCGAATACATCCTATTTTAAGAGACGAAATTTCGATAGTGTTCAAAAAAAAAACGAATGAGGGGGTTTCTAAATATACCCTCATTCGATATTCAGTTTCCTTGCACGTAGAAAAGTATTTATTGGTATCAGACGGTATGAAGTATAGAATTTTTACTCATATGTCGAACCTCAGTGTGGATTTGGTGCAAGGATGACTTATTTCTTTAGTTGTGTTTTTTTGATTCTAACTCTATTGTAGAATGTTTAATATCTAGTTTTGAAGTCACTTCTTTGACTTTTTGTTTAACAATAGTTGAATCCTTTAGATTCATCTCTTCTACTATTAAGTGTAAATTCATGGCGTTATCTTCGCCATCAATTGACCAGACATATAGGTTTTGAACAGAAATCACTTCTTCAATACCTTCAATCTTTTGCTTCACCTCATCGATGTCAATACCATCAGGGACAGCACCTAAAAGTATTTTCATTGTTTTAACTAAATTACGAAACACATTCACTAATATAAACAACGCAATAGCAATTGATAGGATGGGGTCAAGTATATGTATATCCTTGAAGAGTAAAACTATCCCTACTACAAGAACGGCAATCCAACCTAAAACATCTTCTAAAAGGTGCCAAGATAGTACTCCCTCATTTACTGATTTTCCTTTGTGTAGACGGAATGCCGCAAAACCATTTAAAAGCACACCAAAAATTGCAAACCAAATCATTCCTTGTGCATTAGAATGCTCCGGTTCAAACAGTAGAGGAATTGCTTGAGTAAAAATATATACAGATCCAATTATTAATATTGTCGCATTTATTAATGCTCCTAAAAGGGAAAAACGATTATATCCAAAAGTGAAGTTATGATCGGGTTTTTTGTTCGAAAATTTTTGTAAGAACCAGGACAGGCCCAATGCAAGAGCATCACCTAAATCGTGAATGGCGTCCGACATGATTGCAACACTATTAATCAAAAATCCCCCGATAAATTCACCAATCGAGAAAACAAGATTAATTATAAATGCTAGTTTGATATTTTTTGATGCCTTATCAGTACTCGCCATTGTTCGATCTCTCCTCACTTGGTAGTCCATCCTTAAAAAGGTTAGTTGTTAGAATAATACTGGTCTCTAGCGTTCTGCAATATAATAAATTTCTTTGCCTATTGATTGTAAACAACGCATACTTGAGAACTTAAGCGCAGTTCTTAATATTTTAATAAACAATCGAAGGACGTAATTTTTGAAAGCGAAATTAAATACATGTATCTAATTTGTTAGAACCATTTAGGCACTAATTTTATATATAAGACTTCTCCGAACAATTCGGTAACGGTCTGTAAAATGATCACTACAGCTACTTGTGTTGATAGGGGCTCTGGTAATATAGATGCTAATGGAAGAACTACAAGTGAATTCCTTGTTCCCATACTAAATGTAATTGCTCTTCTTGAAGCAATATCTAGTTTGAACAACTTACCAAGGGACTTTGACACCCATGGTATGATAAGTAGAAATAAAATATAAACTGGTATTACATCTATTAATGTCCCGAGGTCACTATACACTTCCCTAATTTGAGAGGCAACTACCACAAAAAGTACAAAAGACATAAATGGAACGGGAATCCATGGCGGCATTTTCATGATACGATTACCTAAAGAACTCTTTTTAGAACACAATTGTGTCATTATCGCTAATAGAAGCGGTATAAAAATCAAAAATAGAAATGCATCTAGAAATGGACCCATCCTAACGATACTAATAGCCTTTTCTCCTAATAATACGAATAAATATATGGGTAAGAGTATCGTCTGTAAAATTAAAAGAATCGGTGTTACTTTTAACAATATTGATTCGTTTCCCTTTCCCATCTTTGTAAAAACAATCACATAGTCGATGCACGGTGTTAACAACACCAAATACACCCCCAGCATTAGTGATGAATCTTGAAGAAATATGATAACCAAAACCTAAACTATTAAAGGAACGGCAACAAAATTTCCTAATAAAAGAGCTACCACAAACCTCATGTTTGTAGCAGATCCATTCGATTTCAGAAACGGAATTTGAACGAACATCCCATACATCAAAACTCCTAAAAGGGGAGAAATAAAAATATCGAGATATACAGCTTCTGTATTCAATAGACCAAAGATTACTGCCAACATCAAAAAAATGATGTATATACTGACTTGGTGGGCTTCCACCTTCTCTAGCACTTGAATTCCGAATTTGCTTTCCTTCTCTATCAAAATCACCCCCAAAATTTTCAGGAAATTTCAGAATGAAATAGATAACTCCACGATTTTAATTGCCAGGGCAAGAGGTTTTATATTTTTTCTTCTAGTATTTTTATTTATCCAACAGTAAAAATACCGACTGAAAGTAAATATAATTAAGGCTCATTATTTACACTTCCGAATATAGTTAGTATCTTGAATATATATCAGTCAAAAAATAAAGTGATAACCATTAAAAAAATAATTATTTTAGCCTAAAGCCACATCTAAAATCATCATGATTGTAAAGCCAAACATTAAACAAACAGAAGCCAAGTCCTTGTTTCCATTTTCTTGAGATCCTGGGACTACCTCCTCCACTACAACAAAAATCATTGCTCCTGCAGCAAAGCTTAGCGCAAACGGAAGTAAAGGCTCCATTATGAGTACTGCTACTACTCCTACCAACGCCGCGAACGGTTCAACCATACCAGATAACTGGCCATAGAAAAAACTTTTACGACGAGATAATCCATCTCGTCTCAATGGCATTGACACAGCAGCACCCTCAGGGAAATTTTGTATGCCGATTCCGATTGCCAGCGCGATAGCTCCCGTGATTGATGATGAAGGGAATCCTGCTGCAACTGCTCCAAATGCAACGCCTATGGCAAGTCCCTCTGGAATATTATGCAATGTTATTGCTAACACCAGTAACGTGCTCCGCTTTCTCTTCTTAGGGTTTATACCCTCAGCCTCATCCATCGGTGAAGTGGGATGCAGATGTGGAATCACTTTATCAACACCTGATAAAAAGAATCCTCCAAGTAAGAAACCGATTGCAGCTGGTAACCACGCCGGAAGAGAATCTTGTTCCGCCATCTCAATTGCAGGTGAGAGTAATGACCAAAAACTAGCGGCAATCATTACTCCTCCAGCAAAACCGAGCATCCCATCCATTAGCTTTTGATTCATTGATTTTGTCATAAACACTAACGCGGCACCAAGCGCCGTCATCCCCCAAGTGAATAAAGTACCCAGCAATGCTTGAGTAAGGGGTTCTAACGAAGAAATATATTCAATCATCTATCAAAACTCCGTTGCCAAAAATCGAGTTTCTATACATGCTCAAAATTAAGTAACTATTATCCAAAATCAGCATTGCTGTCTCCTCCTCTTGATTGTCAATCCTACTCAACAGGTGATTTTTTTAATGTTGATGTACTACTTCCCCTACCTTCAGTTTGCAAAGCAATTCATCGCTGTGAGGATGAGAAAGAGTTTCGAATTGAATCGTAGAGTGTTGAACGTTCAGATGTGCTAAATCGTGTTCAATTTCTTGAAGTAGATTCTCACTGTCATAGATTTGTAAATTACCATCAACGACAACATGACATGAGAGTGCATTCATTCCACTTGTGATACTCCAAAGATGAAAGTCGTGTATACTCCGTACCCCCTCCTTGTTGTGAATGACTTGAAGAACCTTTTCGACATCAACGTTTTGTGGTGCACCTTCCATTAATACGTTCAATCCGGATTTCGTCACGAAATAACCACTTCGTAAAACAAGTCCCGCTACAATGATTCCTGCGAGCGGATCTGCCCAGTTCCATCCAAATGCCATGATAAGAAGCGCTGCCAGTATTGCACCGACTGAACCCAACGTATCGCTTACAACATGTAGATAAGCACCTCGCATATTCAAATTATGTTCTACGTCTGCACCTCTTAACATAATCCATCCAACAAGAAGGTTTATAGCAAGGCCAATACTGCTAACAATTAACATTCCTACGGATGCGACCTCAGGTGGTTGAATAAATCGATTGATGGCCTCATAAAAGATATATATGGAAATCAGTATGAGTGTGACCCCGTTTAAAACAGCTGCTAGAATCTCGAAGCGTCTATATCCGAACGTTTTACGATTGTTCGCTATTTGTTCACCTAATTTAAAGGCAAGTAATGCAATAGCGAGCGAAGCCGCATCACTAAGCATGTGACCTGCGTCCGCTAAAAGTGCTAAGCTATTTGTAAGGTACCCTCCAATCGCCTCTACAACCATGTATGCCGAAATAATAAAGAATGAAATGATCAAAATCTTTTTGTTAGAGGTATGAGAATGATCATGTGCATGATTATGTGCCATAAGATTAACTCTCCTTACTATATTTAGTGGTGTTTCGCATGCTCAATCGCCTGTCTTAGTAAGTTCATGACATGGTGATCATCTTCTGAATAAAATAGAGTAGTTCCTTCTCTTCTAAACTTGACAAGTCGAAGATTTTTTAAAAAACGTAGCTGATGAGACACGTTTGATTGACTTAAGTTAAGAAGATCAGCTATTCCGTTGACCGAATGTTCCTTTGTGCATAGCAGGGTTAATATTTTAATTCTTGTCGGGTCACTAAGTGCCTTGAACGTCTGAGATACAATAAATAGAGTCTCATCGTCAATCTGCGCCCCTATTTCTATTTCATTTTCTGTAGTATCTTCAATCGGTTCATCCATAAGTCAGTACCTCCGCTCATGATAACTATACATGTTCATATGTTCATATATAACTTATTAGACTTTTGCTGTGCCGTCAACACTTAATTTAAAAAACATTTATTCTATCAGCTCTACATACTTGAAGATTTGAGATACTTTCTCTGGTTTTGCGATTATTTCTTATTTTTAGCCATACAAAAACTACCTATTAGAGAGCTAGTTAGATCTCATACTCGATAGGTAGTCACGCTTTTTCAAAAAATCAATATAGTACACTAACGTTTTAAGAAAACGTCAATTGAATTATTTACTGGGTATTGTCTAATCTATTTTCCAACTTCAAAAAGCTTTTCATGTTTTTCTAAATCAAAGCTGTTTTTTAGTAAGCATACCAATTTGATACAATTAGTTCTTCATTTTTCAAATCCAAATCAAAAACTACTGTTTGGTACTGATTCGTCCAAGAATGACTGTAATCAGAAAAAAGGCGGTCAACGCTAAAAACGGAATTGTGATAAAACCCATCCAGTCAATGTACTGTGCATTACAGGAAACTCCTTGTTCACATGGTCTGACTTCCGAAAAGCCGGGCACCTTTTGTACAAGATAGTGGTAAAAAGAGATACAGAATCCGATTATTGATAAAGGGAGAACATAAAATTTGATTGAGCTATCTTCTCTGAAAACTGCAATTGCAAGAATCAAAGCTATTGGGTACATAAAGATACGTTGAATCCAACAGAGTTCACAAGGTATAAAACCACGAATTTCGCTAAAATATAGACTTCCAAGTACTGCAGTAATTGAAACAACCCAGGCGAGGTACAGTCCATATCGGTTTATTACTGAAGCGCTCATTGGGTTAGCTCCTTTTCAATTTGTTTTTTTATAGAGGTATAGTCGAATGGATTTTCAAGGATGACCCCATTAACTGCAATCGTCGGGGTCAGTGTAACATTGTATTTTTCTACGAGCGCCGCATCCATTTTAACTGATTCTAATCTAGAAGAACGACTTGATAGGTCTTCTCTAAATTTATTTAAATCTAGAGAAGGGACAGTCTTCGTCGCAATCTCTTCCATTTTCTCCACCGTAACCCATGGATTATCGTGTATTTGCACGTCAGGTTGAGCTTCATAAATAGCTTTGTGAAATTGCCAAAATGATTCTGGGTGATTTTTGTAAACAGATTCTGATGCAAGGGCAGCTAAAGTGGACTCATCTCCGTGAAACAAAACATTAATGTAACTAAAGGAAGCTTTCCCACTTTCAATGTAATCTTTTACAAGTTGAGGATAGATTGTTTCACCCCACTCTTTACACGAAGGGCATTTATAGTCTCCGAATTCTACAATTGATATCGGCGCTTCCTTTTTACCTATTGTAGGTTGATTATTAACTGATATCTTTTCATCTTGAACAATTTTAGTCTTTGATTTTTCGGAACTTTGATCATTCCGTTTGTCAATTTAAGCTAGACAGATCGACTCCATTCAGGTGACTCAAAAATGCCTCCAACGGTGTGCGGTAATTCAGTGACTTTCTTGGGATGTTATTCCGCTTGTCGGCCACCGACGAAATGAATGTTTGATCCACCTGGTTGAAGTCCATTTCCTTTGCCAAGCCGTCTTTCCGCAGGAGCCCGTTGGAGTTTTCATTCAAGGCGCGCTGAGAAGGCGTGCCGGGATCCGCAAAGTAAATCGAGACGTCGTGCCGGTTGCACAACGGTTTCCAATTGGAGAATTCCTTGCCGCAATCAAACGTGATGGATTTGAACAGATTTCTCGGGACCCCTTGGAACCACTGGTTCAACGCAGTTTCAATATCGCAAGCCTTGCGTCCTGCAGGCTTCAGGGCGATGATGACTTTCGTCAGCCGTTCGACCAGCGTGATCACCGCACTTTTGTGGCGGGCACCCACAATGGTGTCGCCTTCGATATGCCCGAACTCTTTTTTGAACGACGGGTTGTCGGCTTCCCGTTCGGAAATATGGCGTTTGAACGCCTGTTTTCCCCGGCGTTCCTGGTGTCCATTGGGTTTCCGTTTTCCTTTCATCGGCAGCGTGGCGGCGTCAAAGACCTGATTTTTGAACATGCGATAGATGGTGCGCGCGGAACAATCGATGGCCGTTTCTGCCCGGCCGACAATGACATCCGGCGTCCAGCCCTGCGCCACCTTGTCTTGAACATAGGCCACTTGTTTCTTCGGCAGGACAATCTTCCGCCGGCCGCAGCGTTTCTTATTTTTCTTGTATTGCGTGTAGAAGTCGAGCGCTGTATGTCCTGATTTCAGGAAATTGATGACGTTGTAGATTGGCTGCCTGGAACGGTTCATCAACTTAGCAATGATCGCTACAGGTATATTTTGGCGGTGGTAGGATTCTATCATCACCAGTTCATCCGTGGTAAGATGGGTGTAGGTCATTCGTGATCACTCCTATGTTTTTCTTTGGTCGGAAAATACATTGTGAGTGTACCACGAATGGCTTTTTCAATTGTCTAGCTTAATTTTACAATCGGCGATTAATGAATGAATGATCAATTTTTGAAAACTTTTTTGTGTTAATTGAATTTAAGTAGAAAAGAGAAGAAGCTTTTGGGCTTCCTCTCTTCCGATAATATCTCATATGTTAACTATAAAAATATATTTAATTATCCAAAGTCTTCAAACCTCCGTTTGACTTTAACCTAATACAAAACTGTGCCCCCAAGGTTAAAGAAAATTCAACTTTTGGGAGGCAGCACTTTTCGTGTACGACAATTAAACACGGTGTTAAACAGCTCTATTTCTTAGTTTCAATGTCATCGCATTGATAGCCACGATAACCGTGGACACGGACATCAGAACTGCTCCTGCGGCAGGAGCCAACGTAATCCCAATGGAGGCTAGAACACCCGCCGCTATGGGAATGGCAATAAAGTTATAACCGGCTCCCCACACGAGGTTCTGTTTCATTTTACTGGTTGTTTTATTGGCCAATTCGATAAAGGATTCAATATCGCCTGGATCCGACTGAGTCAAAATCACATCAGCGGAATCGATGGCGACTTGAGTTCCGGCACCGACTGCTATCCCAACGTCTGCTATTGCAAGGGATGGTGCATCGTTGACGCCATCGCCGACCATGATAACCGTTTGTCCATTATTTTTCAGTGATTCCACTAAACCATATTTATCTTGCGGTGATTGATTGGCTCTGTATTCAATGCCCAGTTCCTCTGCTACTCCTTGGGCCGCCGTTTCATTGTCACCTGTAGCCATAATCGGTTTTATATTGTAATGCTTCAATGCCTGTATCAGCGTTCTGCTCGTTTCTTTCAATTCATCGCCTAATGCGACCGTACCGATCGGATTCCCGTCCTCAACTAGTATACTTAATGTTGCCCCTTTGGGAACATCCACCGCTACATCTCTTCCAAGTGCCTTTTGGCTGATCAATTCGTATTTGCGGCCATTGGCGTTTCCTTCTATACCCGCACCCGACACAACATCAATCGAATCAAAGTGGACAGGCTGAATCCCTTGTTTCTCAGCGTATTGGACGATTGACTGGGCGATTGGGTGGCTGGACCCGCCTTCAATCCCTGCCATTAACGCCGCGATTTCGGCTTCGGTATGTTGACCATCCAGTGTTTCCATGTTCAAAACTTTAAATTCGCCAGTAGTCAATGTACCCGTTTTATCCAGTATCATTACATCAGCCTTAGTTGCCAGCTCCAATGCTTCGCGGTCTTTCACCAACAGCCCGCGGCTTGCACCTAAACTGGTGCTTCGTGCAATAACCAGCGGAATGGCAAGGCCGAGAGCGTGTGGACATGCAATGACTAATGTCGTAACCGTAAAAAGAATAGCGGTTTGAATGTCAGCAATGTACAGCCAAACGACAAAAGCGATGAAAGCCACCGCAATGGCGATATAAAACAGCCAGCCGGCTACTTTTTGAGCAAGATTTTCAGCTCTTGAAGGTTGATCCTGCGCTTGGCTTATCAGGGTTTGAACTTGAGAAATGAACGATTGGTCGCCGGTTTCCTGTACTTCAAGATATAAGATGCCTGCACCGTTCGTGGAACCGCCGATCACTTTGTCTCCGGCTCCTTTTTCAATGGGTTTAGATTCCCCCGTCAGCAAAGCTTCATTGATCCGCGAGGTGCCTCTTTTGATGATGCCATCGGCAGGGACGTTTTCTCCGGCCTGAACCCGTACAAGGTCTCCGACTTCCAGCTCATTTACGGGACGCGTCTCGATCGAATCATCTTCCAATACCACATGTGCATCTTTCGGCACCAATTCGGCGAGCGATTTTTGCGCGTCTCCTGCTTCTCCGATAGCCTTCATTTCGATCCAGTGTCCAAGGAGCATGATCAACAGCAAGGACGCGAATTCAAAGAAGAAATCCATGATGTGATCGCCGGTTACGTAGCGTGCCAGCACGGCGTAAATGCTGTACAAATAGGAAACGGATATCCCTAATGAAATAAGGGCCATCATGCCCGGTGCTTTTTCCTTAAATTCAGCGATTGCACCTTGATAGAAGGGTTTTCCGCCATAAACCAATAAGATAGTTGCTAATACAGCGACCACAATATCCGAGTATGGAAAAGTAAATTGGAAAGGAAGCCGAACGTCCATCATCGGCGACAATAATAGAATGACAATGCCCAAGGGCAGCGACTTCAGGAAAATTTCTTTGAAATTCCCATGATGGTGATGTCCATGGTCACTATGATCGTGGCCACCATGATTGTGATGGGCATGATCATCATGAATTTTGGCAGGATTGCTGTCGTCTTGAATGCCTTCTTTCACTTGGTCTTCATGGTACGAATGCCCAACATGTTTGGAATGATCCATTTTACTGTGATCTACCTGTTCGTCTTGATGGTGGTGATGGTCTTTATCATTTTTAGCCATTCAGTGCGCCTCCTCCAAACTAGTGGTTCTTATCCTATTTTAACCCTATTTACATTCTTAACATTCACAAAGTTCTTGCCGAATATACCACGCGAGGGTATATTTCATTTAAAAGTAAAGTGTGCTGTGAAAGCACCCTTATACGACGTCATACCCTTGTTCTTCAATCGCTTTCTGAATTTCGTTTAATGATGTCTTGGCAGTATCATAGTCTACTGCCACTTCGCCTTTTTTAAGATCAACTGTCACAGATGAAATCCCTTCGAGTTCACCGACGCCCGTTTCAACCGAGTTTGCACAGTGGCCGCAGGACATACCTTGTACTTTTAATGTTTCAATCATTATTATTCCTCCTAAAGTAATATTTCCTTAAACTTAACATACCCCGATAGGGTATATCAAGTGTTTAGTATCATTTTACTTTATCGCTGTTTCCATGACTCTAATTTAGAAGTTCACAATGACCCCTCAAAAAAACCGCACCATTGATTTTAATATTTGATTACTTGTCTATAAAATGTGCAGTTTCTATGGAGTTTCGGTATTTCTGTTTAGTTTGGAAAGGAGAGGGAAATCCAGTAAATGAAGCAAAAATAAGAAATGGAGGTTTTAACATGGCTCATGAACAACATCAGGAATTGATTCGGGCATTACATGATTGTGCAGCGGAATGTAACCATTGTTTTGACGCTTGTCTGCAGGAAGACGATGTGAAGATGCTAGCACAGTGCATTCGATTAGACCGGGAATGCGCGGACATGTGTGCATTTTTGGAACATGCCATTACTCACAATTCACCGTTCGTTTCCGAACTGGCAGCCGTTTGCGCAACCATTTGCGAAGCTTGCGCAGAGGAATGTGAGAAGCACGCCGATCATCATGAACATTGCAGACGCTGTGCGGAAGCTTGCCGTAGATGTGCAGAAGCTTGCCGTAACGCCGCATAACCTTACTCAAAAAGGCCCGTCGGAAATATGAACTGCTCCCCGTCAAGTAGACAGGGCAAATAATGAAAACCAGCCTAGGCGGCTTGAGTCCTGTATTCGACAGGGCTCAAGCCGTTT